>CAZITQ010000022.1:0-61901 GCA_964542165.1 uncultured Rickettsiales bacterium | reverse complement strand
TGCGACGGCACGGTGGACGAGGGCACGGACGCCTACGACGACGACGGCGACGGCTTCAGCGAGGACGAGGGCGACTGCGACGACGGGGAGCCCTTCGTCCACCCCGAGTCCACCGAGATCTGCGACGACCTGCTGGACAACGACTGCGACGGTGAGCTGGACGAGGACTGCGGCGAGACCGGCGACGACGACGACAGTACGGTCCCCGACGACTGCCAGTGCCGGCTGGGCTCCTCGCCCGGCGCAGCCACCCCCCTCACCCTGGCACTGCTCGCCCTGACGGCCCTGGTCCGCCGCCGGCGCTAGCCCGCTTGTCTCACCACGCGCGGCGTGGCGAGGAGTCGCAGGCGGTGTTCAGGTGCGCTGGCGGTGGGCGAAGGCGGGCTGTTAGCCCGTCGAGGACGCCGACAGTGTGCATGAGCGCCGAAGGCCGCCAAGCGGCCGACTGCGGCCCACAGTAGGCGTGGGTGGTGAGACAAGCGGGCTGGACCCAGCCTCAGGGACAGTCTTCCGACGGCCTCCGCTCGGGCAAGATCTCGGAGAGGGCGGGCGGCGCGGACGAGCCGTCGACGGCGAGGATCTCGATGCGGATCTCCAGCTCGCCGAAGCAGGCCGTCTGGGGCAGGGCGACCCGGGTGGGTCGCGGGGTCGGGGTGAGGTCCACCTCCTCGGTGTGGGTGTAGCCCTCGTCGGGGACCGAGACGTGGACCCGCACCCGGGTCACCGAGCTGGGCTGGTCCGGGCCCCAGGCGGCCAGGGAGATCCGGTCCACGCCGGGGCCGGCCACCCGGAGGGTCGCCGACGCGCCCACAGGCTCCGTCCCATCCGGAACGCGCCAGGCGGTGGTCGTGTCCCGGTCACGGACCTTGCCCACCGCGTCTCCGTTCACCGACGCGGACACGTCCAGCAGGCTGGCGGGCCGGTAGGGAGACGGATTCCGGGTGTCGCCGGCCCGGGTCTCGTGCAGCACCCGCAGCGCATCGTGCCCCAGGATGCCGGCGATCTCCTCGCTGGAATACCCACCGGCCTCCTGCAGCGCCGCGGTGATCGCCAGGCTCGCCGACCCCGCGTCCGGCAATCCCTCGGGCTCGCGAATCTGCCCGTCGAAGTCGCTGCCCAGGGCCACGTGCCCCGACCCCATCACCGCCCTGAGGTGGTGCACATGGGACAGCAGGTCATCGACCCCTGCGCCGTCCCCGTCCGCGTCCAGGAACCTCGCGTGGAAGTTGATCCCCGCCACCCCCCCGGCGTCGGCCAGGGCCCACAGCTGGACGTCGTCCAGGTTCCGGCGGTGCTCGGTGACCGCACGGGCGTTGGAGTGGCTGGCGATGATCGGTCGCTCGCTCCCGGTGATCACGTCCCAGAAGGTGCCCTGGGCCGCGTGGGAGATGTCGGGCATCACCCGGTACGCGTTGAGGCTCGCCAGCAGCGCCCGCCCCTCCTCGGACAACCCGCCGTGGCGGGCCTCCCCCACACCGTCGGCGAAGCTGTTGGCCTCGTTCCAGGTCAGCGAGAGGTAGGCCAGGCCCGCGTCCACCAGGTCCGCCAGCTCCCCGGGCACCCCGTCCAGGGGCTTGGCCCCCTCCATGGCCAGCAGCGCCGCGACCTTGCCCTCGGCCGCCAGCCGGACCACGTCGGCGGCCGACCGGGCGACCTCGGCCCGCGGCGCTCCCTCGCCCTCCGTCTCCACGTCCAGGACACCGGCCTTCCAGATCTCGAGCATCCCCAGGAGGACGCCGTGGGGCGACTCGCTCTTCGGATGCACGAAGATCGGGTACAGCTGGGCGTCCACGCCGCCCGCCACCAGCCGTCGGGGCGAAGCCTGTAGGGGCAGCTGGGGCTCCCCCCCGGGCGTCCGGTGGCGCCACAGCTGCCACAGCGTGTCCGCATGCAGGTCGACCACCACCGCCATCCGGTGCAGCTCCTCCGCGGACAGCCGCCCCTCGGGGATCTCCGGCAGGGCCAGCGGCGGCGGGCCGGCCGGGGTCGGAATCTCCTCGGCCGTCAGCGACGACGTCCCGGCCGCCGGGCTCTCCCGTGTCGGCTCAGGCTCCCGGCAAGCGAAAGAGGGAAGAAGAAGAAGAAGAAGAAGAAGAAGAAGAGACCTCTCGCAAAGGCGCAAAGGCGCAACGGAAGAATCGCGCGAAGGCCGAGGGGTGGAGGGACAGACCGGTCGACCGGTGATCCGAACGTCCTGCCGCTCTCGTGACATCTTCAGACCTCTGCGTCTTGGCGCCGAAGCGAGGGGTTTTCTTCTCCTCGGTTACCGAGGACCCTGCGGGCCGGGGACGGGGGCTTCCCGCCCGAGCCGGGGCTTCACTCCACCCCCCAGACCTCGATCTCGGAGATCCCGGAGTCCTTCACCCGGCCGCCCTTCTTGTTGTAGCCGGGGTAGACGTCGCGGACGATCACCCGCACCCACTCGGCCTCCTCGGGGGGGTCGACCACGGCGGTGTGCCAGCCCTTGAGGTCCTCGAAGGGTTGCTCGAAGGAGCGGCCGGTCGAGAACTGGATCTCCGCCGTGCGGATGCGGTTGTTCAGGGTCCAGCGGTCGCCGTACTTGTCCGCCGTGTACTTGAGGTAGCCCGGGATCAGCCGGACCTCGTGGACGGTCTTGCTGCCGGTCCACGCCACCTGCAGGTACTCTCCCAGGCCGTCGTCGTCCGCCCCCTCGCCCCACCAGGTCTCGGGGTTGCCGTCGACCGCGTTGTCGGGGCCGTAGCTGTACGTGCGGTTCGAGGGGTACTCGGACGAGGCGGACACCCGCACGTACTCGAACTTCGCGGGATCGGCCGGCGGCGCGGGGGCCGGGGCCGCGATCGGTGCCGCGGTCTGCTGCCGTCCGTCGCCCTCCTCGGCGTCCCGTTCCCGCACCTCCGCGTCCCGGTCGCGGTCCCTCGAGGCGGTCGACCGCCCCCCTCCCCCGCCGTAGGAGTCTCCGCGGCTGCTCATCCAGACCACCACGCCGAGCACCAGGGCCAGGGCCAGCCCCACGACCACCACCCCCACCGCCACACCGACGGCCACCTTGACCGTACTGCCTCCCCCGCCCTCCCCGTCCGGCGAGGGGCCCGGGGACGGCGAAGGGGCGGGCGACAACGGTGCCGGCGCCGGTGCCGGGGACGGCTTCGGAGCCGGCGTGGGCGACGGGACCGGCTGCGGACCCGGGCCGGCCGGCTGGGGCGACGGAGCTCCCACCAGCGGTGCCAGCTCCGCCGCGAACGAGGCGCAGTCCACGAAGCGCTGGGCCGGATCCGGCTGCAGTGCCCGCTGAATCACCGCGGCCAGCCTGGGGTCCAGCCCGGCCACCACCTCCGCCGGCGGTGTGAAGGTTCCCTGCACGATCCGGTGCATCGACTCGTACTCGGAGCCGGTGGCGAAGGCCGCCCGGCCCACCACCAGCTCGTACAGGATCGCGCCGAGGGCGAAGATGTCGCTGTGGGCGTCCACCTGGTCCGCCCCCTTGACCTGCTCGGGGCTCATGTAGACCGCCGTGCCCATCTGGGCCCCCGCCCGGGTGGGGTTCTTGCGGCCCGCGGCCAGGGACGACTCCTGCAACACCTTGGCAATGCCGAAGTCGGCCACCTTGGGGATCGGCGGGCCGCCGGCGGGCGAGGTGTGCAGCAGGATGTTCTCGGGCTTGAGATCCCGGTGGACGACGCCGTGGCTGTGGGCGTGCCCCACGCCGGACAGGATCGCGGGCATCAGGGCCAGGTCATCCTCGCCCCCGGGCTGCCCGCGGCGCGCCGCGATGCGCTGGTCGAGGCCACCGCCGGTCACCAGCTCCAGCACCAGCCCGGGTACGGGCTCGGTGACGATCTCGGTCACCGCCACGATGTTGGGGTGCTGTCCCAGCTGGGCCTGGATCCGTCCCTCGTCCAGGAAGCGCTCGGTCAGGGTCGTGTCCGTGGCCAGGGTCGCATCCAGGATCTTGACCGCGTGCAGGCTTCCCAGGCCGGTGTGCCGGGCTCGGTAGACCGTGGCCATGGCCCCGCTGCCGATGCATCCCACGACCTCGTACCGACCGTCGAGGACCGTACCGGGCGTCAACGTCATCGCATCCCCCCCTTCGCTGGACGGCTCCATTCTGGGGGTCGGCCGTGGCGAAATACAATAGACTGGACGGCGAACCGGAAGGCGGTGGAAAGGATGGCAGCCCGAGATCGCGCTCGGACTCCTCGGCGGGGCGGCCCCTGCCCCCTGCCGCCCCCGCTCGTCCTCCTGCTCGGACTGCTGATGGCAGCCTGTCCCCAGCCCACCCACGACGACGACGACGACACCGGACCGGGGCCGGGCGACGACGACACCGGAGCAGGCGACGACGACACCGGCGGGGACCCCGAGGTCTGCGACGGCCAGGACAACGACGGCGACGGCCTCGCCGACGAGGACTTCATGTGCCGCCAGAGTGCGGAGGAGGCCTGCACCCAGTTCGACTCCTGCCAGGGCACCCGGGTGTGCCGGGACGACTGCACCTGGGGCGAGTGCGCCAACCCCGCCTGGGAGTGCGACGCACCCGGCCACTCCGAGCCCTGCGAGGCGGGCGCCTGCGACGGCTCCAGGGAGTGTCTTCCCGGATGCGCCTGGGGGGCCTGCGAGCCCGACTGCCCCACGGGCCACGCCTGCTGCGACAGCGGCTGTGTGGACGTCCGTGACGATCCGGCCAACTGCGGGGCATGCGGCCGCACCTGCGACGATGGGGAGTGCTGGCACGGAGGCTGCTGCATCGAGAGCGTGCGCAACGGCTCGGAGATCTGCGACGACCAGCACTTCACGGTGCCCGACCCGTACGCGCCGATGTACCTGGTGTGCAAGAACGACAACGGCGGAGTGGGCTACGTCTCCGACGGCACGGGCCCCCCCTGCGACGACGGCGTCTCCCGGTGCCAGGGCTGGGAACAGAACGGCATGAACGCCTGGGACCACCTGAACTACGTCATCACCATCAACTGCACCTCGGACGACCTGTACGTGGAGGTCGACCTGTCGGCCTGGGCCGGCCACGGGATGTACGTGGGCTCCCACGACCAGCCCGCGGGGGGCGGCCACATGACCGAGACCTGCATCGCCGAGGGAGTCTATTGAGCCCCGGTCCGCGCCTGACTCCGGTCCTGTTCCTGGCTCTGGTCGTCCCGGCGCTGGGCGCCCTGGGGCAGCCCGCCGACAGGACGGAGCCCACGGATGGCAGCGAGCTGGTGATCCGCTTCCTGGACGTGAACCAGGGGGACGGCATCCTGCTGCAGCTCCCCGACGGCAAGTACGTGCTCATCGACGGGGGCAAGCCTGAGGCGAGGACCGACGATCAGCTCCGGGAGCTCGGCGTGCGCCACGTGGATCTGCTGCTGGCCAGCCACGCGGATTACGACCACGCCGGCATCCACGAGGACGTGCTCCGGGAGTTCACCGTGGGCACCTACATCACCAACGGAATGGCCCACAACACCCAGGCCTACCGCCGCACCATGGAGCTGGCAGCGGAGCTCGTGAGCCGTGGCGAGCTGCAGGTCTTCGACGCCGCGGACTTCGCTCCAGGCCACGACCTGGGCTCCGGCGAGGTCGGTCTGCTGTTGATGCCTCCACCCCCGGGGGCGGGCATGGAGCAGAACGACAACTCGGTGGGATTGGTGGTCACCTACGGCGCGTTCAAGGCGGTGTTCACCGGGGACTCGGAGCCCCGGGAGACCGAGGCCTGGCTGTTCACCCAACACTACGACGAGATCATCGCCGACGCGGACGTCTACAAGGCCGCCCATCACGGCAGCCGCAACGGGGACGCGGGCAACTGGGCCTGGGTCTCCCGGATCTCTCCGGACGTCGTGGTGATCTGCGTCGGCTCCAATCCCTGGGGCCACCCCACCGCCGAGGCCATGGGGGTCTACCGGGACGCTGGCGCCCGCATCTACCGCACCGACGACGACGGCCGGGTCACGGTGCTGGTGGACCCGTCCGGCGGCTACACCGTGGTGGCCGAGGGCCGGGCGGTGGCTGTGGCCGGCCGGCTGCGTCCCCCCGACAGCCTCAGCTTCCGCGGAGACGGCGCGACCCAGCTGGGCGTGGCTCCCGAGGGGGCCTTCGGGTGCCCGGCCTCCCATCCGATCAAGGGCAACCGGGGCTCCCGCGGCTGGATCTACCACCCCCCGGACGGCACCTGGTACGGCAGCACCAAACCCGAGGAGTGCTTCGCCTCGCCCGAGGACGCCATGGCCTCGGGCTACCGCTCGCCCCGCCCGGCCCCGGTCCCGGGTTCCGCGCCGTCCTCCCCCTGATCGCCCGACAGCGGGCCCATGACACCCACATCGTGCTATAAGTCGTGTGGGGTCATCGTCTGCTGCCGTGGGAGGAGTGCTTGCCGTCGGAACATCGTCTCGTCGACCAGGTGGAGGGATCCATCGATCGCTTCGCTGCGGAACTCCTGGCCATCTTGAGGGCCGAGGATCTCGACGATCTCATCGCCCTGTCCCGGCACGCCGCCGCGAGTACGGTGCCGGCGGACTCGTCGGGCGGTCGTGAGGCGCCGGTCCGCCAGGTCAGGCCGCGCCTGCAGCCGGAGCGCAAGCGCCGTAGAGCCTGGCCGTGCTGCTCGGAATCGGGATGCTCGTCGAAGATGTATCCCCCAAGCGGCGCCAACCGGCTATGCTATCGACACCACTTGGCAGCAGGTGGCGCTCCGACACCCCTGCTGCGCAAGAAGGCCAGCCCGATGCCGGAACCGCAAAAACCAGACCGCGACGCAAAGCCCAAGACCATCTTGCGCAAGAAGAGTACGCCGGCCAAGCCCCGCAAGGAGCCGGCCGCGCCTCCGCCAGAGGTCAAGGGCCCGGAGAGCCAGGGGACCGCACCTGCCAAGACCCAGCGCAACAAGGCGCTGGACGCCGCCGAAGGCCTCTTCAACTTCGGCGGTGACGAAGGGTAGCACCGCTCCCCACCTCTCCCGTCCCCCGACCGAGCCGCCCCACTCCGCGACACCGCGGTCCGCCCCTCCGGTGCGCCCTCCCCCTCCCTGGTAAGCTGCGCCCCATGCCCCCGACCCACGCCATCACCGCCGACGCCCCGTCCCGGCGCGATCTCGTGGGGCGACTCCTGGGGGTCCTGTCGCTGAGCTGCGCTGGATGGGTCGCGTGGCGCTTCGCCGACTGGTCGCCCGCGAGGAGAGCTCCGGTCCACTTCCCCGCGCTATCCGCGGATCCGGGACCGACCGCCCGGCGAGAGGAGGACGTGATCCTGGTCCAGGAGGGGGACCGCTCGTGGGCCCTGTCCGCCCGCTGCACCCACCTGGGTTGCACCGTGGTGGTGGCCGAGGACGGCCGATCCCTGTCCTGCCCCTGCCACGGGAGCCGCTACACCCTCGAGGGGGAGGTCCTCGCCGGGCCGGCGCGCGAGCCCCTACCCCGCTTGCCCAGCCAGCGGGCCCAGGACGGGAGCCATGTCGTCGAGCGCGTCTGATCCCGGCTGGAGGACCCGGATCCGCTGGCCCTCCCTGGGGGACCTGGGCGTGTCGTGGCTGCTGTGGCTGGTGGTGTCCGGGATCGTCCTGGCCCTGCACTACCAGCCCGGTCAGGGGGCATACGAGTCGGTGGCCCGCATCGACCAGGTGATCCCCTTCGGCTGGTTCCTGCGGCGCTTCCACCACCTGGCCGCCCAGCTGCTGCTGCTGGTCACGGCGGGCCACGTGATCTCGGCGCTGTGGCGGTCCAGGGAGCAGCGGTTCCGCCCCTGGGCCTGGGCCAAAGCGGTGGCCCTGCTGCCGCTGGTGATCCTGGGCTGCTTCACCGGGTTCGTCCTGCGGGGCTCCACGGAGGGCCTCTACGCGGCCACCGTGGCCACCGGCCTGGCCAGCTCGATCCCGCTGGTGGGCGACACCCTGGCGCGCAGCCTGTACCGGCCCGACCCGGTGGAGTGCTGCCTCCTGCTGCCGTACCTGCACCACCTGGCCACCGTGACCGCCGGGTTGATGTACCTGACGTCTCAGCACGCCGGACGCCTGCGAAGGCGTCCCGCCAGCCTGGTCTGGGCGGCTCTGCTGGCCGCCGCCCTGGCCCTGGTCCTGGGCGCCCCCACCGGCCAGCCCCCGGACACCTCGCCCCAGGAGGTCTTCGGCCCCTGGTTCTTCGTGGGGATCCAGACCCTGCTGCGGTGGCTCCCTCCCCTCTCCGCCGGCGTGCTCCTGCCCCTGGGCTTCCTGGTCCTGCTGTGGGCGGTCCCCGGGACCGCTGGCCGCGCGCGCACGGTGCTTCTGACGATCCTGTCCGCGGCGACCCTGGCCTACGCCGGGCTGTCCGCCTGGGCCGCGCTCGTCTGAGGGAGCGGGCATGGGCAGCGCACCCCGCAAGAACCCACGCCGACGAGCCCTGCCGAGGTCGGTCTGGGCGGCCCTGGTCCTGGTCCTGGTGGTCGTGGTCGGCCGGGATCGGTTCGCGGGCCGGGAGCGTCCCGACGACCTGCCCGACGAGGGGTGCCTGTCCTGCCACGAGGCGGTGGAGGTGAGCGCGTCCCACCCCGGATCCTTCGGCTGCGTGTCCTGCCACCTGGGGGATCCCCTCTACCTGGACGAGGACCGGGCCCACGCCGGCATGATCGCGCGCCCCAGCGAGCTGGCCGTGGTCGACCGCACCTGCGGACAGGCCGACTGCCACCCGGATCAGGTGGACCGGGTGGCCACCGGGCTGATGGCCACCAACGACGGCATCGCCGCGGTGCTCGCGTACCAGTTCGGCGAGGCGCCGGATCCCGATGGGGGTGGCGCCCTCGCCGGCGGCATCCCGGCGCTGGCGGCCCGGGATCCCGAGCCCGGGGGATCGCTGGCCGAGGACCACTTCCGCAAGTTCTGCGCGACCTGCCACCTGCACAAACCCCTGGGGGACCTGCCCGGGGAGATCGGGACCCGGGGCGGCGGCTGCGCCGACTGCCACCTGGAGCGGCCGCCGGGATCGGAGACCCTGCCCGCGCTGGGCCAGCCGGGGTGGGCCGGCGACGGGGGCCCCGCGAGCCACCCCAGGCTGACCACGGCCGTGGGCACCGACGAGTGCGCCAAGTGCCACAACCGCTCGGCCCGGATCGCGCTGACCTACCAGGGGCGCTTCGAGGACGAGGGCCACGCCACCCCCTACCACCGCGGGGGGCCGTCCCGCAGGGAGCTGTCCGGGGGCCGCAGCTACCAGCTCCTGACTGCCGACGTGCACCACGAGGCAGGGATGGTGTGCATCGACTGCCACCTGGGGCCCGGGGTGATGGGGGACGGGATCCGCCACACCCACATGGAGCAGCAGGTGGCCATCGCCTGCGAGGACTGTCACACGCCCACCTGGTCCGCCCCCCTCCCCGGGGAGGCAGAAGAGGGAACCGCGGCCTTCGACGCCCTTCGCTCCGGACGAGTGAGCGACGCGTTCGAGGTGGCCGCCGGCGCCCGGGTGGGGCTGACCCGGGACGGGGTGCCGGTGCCCCACCTGCAGCTGGCCGATGGCGAGGCCGTCCTGGTGGGGCGGGTGGACGGGGCGGCCAGGGCGGTCCCGGCCACGTCCGACGCGCCCTACCACGCGATCGATGGGCACGAGCGACTGTCCTGCCAGGCCTGCCACAGCCCCTGGACGCCCCAGTGCTACGGCTGCCACGAGGTCTACGTCCGCGACGAGGTCCAGCTGGACAAGATCGCGGGCGTGGAGACGCCGGGCCGCTGGGAGGAGCGCCGCAGCTTCCTGCGCTTCGAGCGCCCCACGCTGGGTGTGGGCCCCGGGGGCACCGTGCAGCCCTTCGCACCGGGGTGCCAGGTCTTCTTGACCCAGCGGGGGGAGGACGCCCGGGCGGCGGCGGCCGACCCGTCCCGGTTCCCGGCCCTCGCCATGGGGGCCTTCGATCCCCACTCCACGCGGACCGAGGTGACGAGCTGCGAGGGCTGCCACCTGGATCCCAAGGTCCTGGGGCTCGGCGACGGGATCCTGGATGTCCGCGACGAGCAGCCGGTGGTGGTATCTGCCTGGGACCTGGCGCGCAGCGGCCTGGACGTGTCCGCCCCGCTGGACGCCTTCGTGGCGGGCAACGGCACCCCGCTGCAGACCACGTCACGCACCGACTCGAGGCCTTTCGACGGCGCGGAGCTGCGAGCCATCCTGGCGGTGGGGGTGTGCCTGCCCTGCCATGACGGCTGGGACGACCCGATCTGGGAGGACTGGGAGGGGGCGGTGGAGCGGTGGCGAGGGGACGACGAGCTGCCTTGTGGGAGGGGGCGATGACGACCCTGGATCGCCTCTGGATCTTGCCGCTGCTGATGGGGCTGGTCTGGGGGTGCGGGTCCGAATCCGAGTCCGTGACCGAGTCCGTGACCGAGTCCGTGGCGGAGGGCCGCCCCACCGCGACCGTGACCGGGGAGGACTGGACTACACCCTGCGCCGACTGTCACGCCGGCATCGAAGCCCCCGGGGAGGCTCACGCGGAGCTGGCCTGTGAGACGTGCCACGTGGAACCGCTGGCCGCCGCCCGGGACGTGGGACACCAGCCCGTGCGCCGTCCCGACGGCCACCCGGAGGTGGCGGCCAACCCCTCCCACCCCTCCACCTGGGCGGGGGCCTGCGGGGGGTGTCACCCGGACGAGATCTCTCGCATGGAGCGGTCCCTGCACTGGACCCAGGCCGGGATCATCGCCCACACCCGCTACCTGTGGGGCGCCCAGGACCGGGTGGTCCCCGAGCTGACACTGGAACAGCTGGCCGCCGCCCCTGGGGGTCCTCCACCGGAGGCCTCCCGCGGCGATCCCGCCGCCCTGGTGGACGATCTGCTGCGTCGGCGCTGCCTTCGCTGCCACCTGGCCGCACCCGGGGACGGCGTCGACGGGCTCCACCGGGGCGCGGGCTGCGCCGCCTGCCACGTCCCGTACGCCGACGACGGCCTGTACGCGGGCGGAGACGCAGCGGTGCGGGCGGCGAAGACCGCTGGCCGTCCCCGCGAACACAAGCTCCAGCGCCCTACGGGGAGCGACGCCTGTCTGCGTTGCCACCACGGCGACGCCACCGGGTCCGACTACGTGGGCCTGTTCCCCGCCGACCCCCACGACGAGTTCCGGGTGCCCCTGGAAGGCGGTGGAGATCGGCCCCTGGTTCGTGGCCGTGACCAGCACCGACTGGCCGCGGATCTCCACGCCACCGGCGGCCTCGGCTGCGTGGACTGCCACGGTGTGGACGAGGTCATGGGTCCCGCCGTCGATCCGAGCCCGACCCTGGCCCACGAGGCGGTGGGCGTTCGGTGCTCGTCGTGCCACGGCGACCTGGAGGGATGGCACACGGGCAGCCACCCCGCGGGCCTGAGGTCGGGCGCCGACGGGGGATGGACCCTGGCGCTGCGCGACGGGAGCGGGGAGCGGGTCGTGCCCCAGATCGGCGCAACGGGTGACGCCTCTTCCCACCCGGCCCACGACCCAGGCGCCCACGGCCGGCTCACCTGCGCAGCGTGCCACGCGAGCTGGGCCGGGCAGACCTTCGGCCTCCACCTGCACCTGTCCAGCGTGCCCACCTGGAACCTGTGGATCCCCCGGGACGAACAGGGGGATCCGGAGCTGACCCGGCGGGTGGCCGAGGCCGAGGCCCTGGACGAGGACGCCCGCGCGCACCTGCTCCCCCGCATGACCGACCGCATCACCGGCGAGGAGCGGGACGGCCTGTGGGCCGGCGGCCACAGCCTGCGCCGCTGGGAGGAGCCCGCCCTCGGGCTCAACGCCGACGGCAGGGTGGCCCCCTTCCGCCCCCGTCACCTCTACCGGATCACCCACGTGGCCGCCGACGGGCTGGTCTACCTGGACTCCGCCGTCCCCGCGCGCGGCGACGGCAACGGCGACGGCTGGGCCAGCGAACCCTTCACCCCCCACACCGTCACCCCCGAAGGAGCCCTGTGCACCCGCTGCCACGGCAACCCCCGCGCCGCCGGCCTGGGCCTGACCTGGCACCCCGACGCTCCGGCCCTGCACGCGGACACCCCGCCCGCCCGGCCCGCCACCCCGGGGGCTCGCCCCCTGGCCGACGCGGCCCGCCAGGCCCTGCTCCAGCCCAGCGCGAAGCAGCGCGCCGAGTTCGCCCGCGTCCTGCGCGAGATGGGACTCGAGGCCTGGCTACCCGCGCCCGCGACGGAATGAACCGGAATGATTCGGCGGGCTCCCGCGTCCCGATCCCCTGATATGCTCGAACGTGGAGGTCCCCCGTGCGCCCCCCTCTCTCCGCCGCCCTCGCCCTGATCGCCGTGACCGCCGGGTGCTCGCCTCCGGGCGGCGGTCCCTTCACCCGCTGGGACGCCGAGGCGGTGGTCTGCCCCGACGGGGCCACCCTGGACGGCATCGACGTGTCCTACTGGCAAGGCGAGATCAACTGGACGCAGGTGGCCAACGACGGCGTCGACTTCGCCTTCGTGCGCCTGGGCGATGGGCTGTTCTTCGACCCCGAATTCCACGACAACTGGCAGAGCGCCAAGGCCGAGGGCATCGTGGTCGGCGCCTACCAGTACTTCCGCCCCGGCACCGACCCCGAGGACCAGGCCAACCTGCTGCTGCAGGAGATGGGCACCCTGCAGGCGGGCGATCTTCCGCCGGTGCTGGACGTGGAGGACGACGACGGCTACCCGGCCAACCACGTGGTCCAGGCGATCCACGACTGGATGGCCGTGGTGGAGCCTGCCATCGGCCGCAAGCCGATCATCTACACCTCCAAGTACATGTGGCAGAGCGTGGCCGGCGACTCGTACGACTTCGACGACTACCCCCTGTGGGCCGCCAACTGGTTCGTCAACTGCCCCGACATCCCCACCCCCTGGGACGACTGGATCGTCTGGCAGACCAGTGACAGCGGCTCGGTCGACGGCATCGGCGGCAACGTGGACCTGGACGTGTTCAACGGCGACTACAACGACCTGATGGCGTTCGCCGTCCAGGGGGGCCAGAACCCCTACTGCGGGGACGGGGTGTGCAACGGCAACGAGACGCCCCAGTCTTGCCCCCAGGACTGCGGATCCCCCTGCGACGTGATCCCCCCCCAGGGCCGCACCCTCGACGAGACCGACGCCTGCTACGAACGCTTCGGCAATCCCGCCTACTGGTACGAGGTCGCCGACGGACACGACGGGTCGCTGGACTACACCCACACCACCGACTCGGCGGACGTGGACAACTACGGGGTCTGGAGCCTGGAGTTCACCGACGTCGGCACCTTCCGGGTCGAGGCCTACACCGCCGCCCCCCACGCCCAGTCCGAGCAGGCCACCTACCGGGTCCGCCACCACGGGACCGAGGACGAGGTCACGATCGACCAGTCCGCGGTGGACGGCTGGAACCTGCTGGGGGAGTTCAACTTCGACCCGGGCGCCGACCAGTGGGTCCGGCTGAACGACAACACCGGCGAGCCCTACAACGGCGGCGCCACCCAGATCGTGTTCGACGCCATCCGCCTGACTCCGGGTGGCGGCGGGGACGACGACGACGACGTCGGGCCCACGGACGACGACGACGACACGACAGGAGACGACGACACCGGCCCCTGCGACGACGACGACACCGGTCCGGCGGACGACGACACGGCCGACGACGACACGGCCGACGACGACACCGGCGGAGACGACGACGACGGTGGACGCACCCGGCCGGACGACGACAGCATGGGCTGCCAGTGCTCGGCGTCCCCGTCCCCTGCCGCCCTCCCCACCCTGGCCCTCCTGGGCCTGGCCCGCGTCGCTCTCCGACGGCGCCCGTGATCCGGGGTGGCGGGCCGCTCGCTGCCCGTGTTCCGCTCCAGGATCAGGGCTGTTCGGCCAACCCGAACCGGATCACCAGCATCGCCCCCTCGACGCTCGCCTCACCGAACGTGCTGTCGTACGAGCGATAGACCAGCCGGATCGGCTCGGCCACGAGGGGCTCGAGATGGGAGTCCAGGTGGGTGGCCAGGTGGGCCAGAGCGGCGGACGCCGTTGCCGGGTCCGGGTAGGTGACCTGCAGCCGCGTGTGCTCGGCGCCGGCGGCGTCGAGGTAGCGGGCGATCAGCGCGGTGTGTCTGCCCTCGAGCGAGAGCACGTCCCCCGCCCCCAGGGTGACGATGGGGTCCAGCGCCACCGGGCCACGGGCCATGCGCTCGCTGCCGGCGATCCGCCCCTCGGCGGGCAGCGCCCCCAGGGGATCCCGGTCCGGATCGGGCTGGAGCATGTCCGACCACTGGCGCGCCAGGAGCTTCAGCCGCTCCGCTCCGGCCTCGTCGCCCGCCGGGTTGGCGATCACGAACAAGAATCGGTCCCGGACCATCATCAGCTGATAGCGGCCCGCGGTGTGCCGGAACCCCAGCGCAGGATCCGGCGTCTCCTTGCCGCACTTGGCCAGGTAGATCCCCAGGGCGCCCTGGGGGTCGGTCATCTGGTACTGCTCGACGGTGTACCGCGCCCCGCCCGCCTCGTAGGTCAGGATCGACAGGAACTCGAAGCCGAACTCCAGGAACAGCTCCGCCCCGCCGTTGATGTGCCCGTACAGGTCGTCGGGCCGGTGCAACACCGGCGGATCGACGGGATCCCAGCGCTGGTCCGCGGCGGCGGACGGTGGGGCCAGCGCGGCGCAGAGAACCGCGATCGCCACCACGGCGGGTGCCAGCCGGGGGCTGCCCCCGATCACGCCTCCACCACCTGGATCTGGTCGGGATCGGCCACCCCCAGGCCCAGCTCCTGGCCCTGGCGCAGGTAGTCGGTGAAGCGGGGGTGCTCGTTGACGGTCACTCCCTCGGCCTTGCGCTTGTCCACCAGCTCCCGGTGGCCGACCGTGTCCAGGGCGAAGGGATCGGTGGCCAGGTACAGGGTGCGCAGCGGGTAGACGAACTGCTCGTTCATCATCGGCCCCCCGTCGTACTGGCCCCGGATCCCGTCGAGCACGTTGAGCACCAGCTTGTCGCGGATCCACGGGGCCGCGCAGACCTCGGTGCAGACCCGGAAGAACAGGGGGGAGTGCAGCCGCCCGGTGTTGTTGATGGCGCCGTAGCCCAGGTTCTTGGTGGCCATCGACACCCCGTTGCCGGTGTTCTTGAACGACGCCACGTTGATGATCTTGGTCAGCTGGGTGGTCACCAGCTTGCCGAAGTAGCTGCGTTCGCCCTTGACCATGTGCTGGCGCAGGTAGGAGTCGTCGGTCTCGTGGTAGCCCCCGGCGCCGCCCTCCACGCCGGCCGCGAGGTAGCTCGCCTCCCGGTCGAAGTTGGGCTCGCTGACGTGCTGGCCCCCGTCGTCCTTGAACGGGGCCTCCCCCTCGATCTCGGCCTGCAGCCCCACCCGCCGGATCCCCGGGTAGCGCTCGGCCGTGAATCCCGCCTCGGCCAGCATGCCCTCGAAGCGGTCCCAGATGACGATCCGATCCCGGGCCACGCCCCCCGCCTCGAGCCAGGCCACCAGGGCCTGGACCACCTCGTGGTGGACCTGGATCAACGGCGGTCCCACCGGATTGACCTTGATCCCGACCACGTCGTCGGGCGTGAACATCGTCGCGAAGCTGGCCGGGAGATCCTGCCCTGTCAGGGCGGCGATCCCCCGCTCGACCATGGCCGCGACGGCCGCCGCGTCGATGGCGTCCTCCACCAGGCAGGCCGGGTCGTGGACCTTGACCACCTTGCCCGGGTGCTGCCCCGGGATGGCGTGGGGCCCGCGGGGCACGGCCATGTACTCGTCCAGGTTGGTCTTGATCTCGGGTTCGGCGGCAACGCCGGCCCACCCCGGCCCGGGCGAGCCGAGCACCACTCCGCCGGCGGCCACGGCGCCGGCCGCGCGCAGCAGGGTCCGGCGGGTCAGCGGATGGGAGACGTGGAGAGAGTCGTAGGGCTTGTTCGGCATGGACCAGGCATATGCCAGACGACGGGACCGCGCAACCGCCATCCACGGTTGACGCGAGTCACTCGGCGAACACGAACCCCGTGACCAGGGCGGCGATGTGCGCCGCGTGCTCCTCGGCGATGAAGTGCTTGCCGTCCCGCAGCAGGTGGATCCGCTCGTCGGGCACGTCCAGCTCGGCGGCGAGTCGCGGCACGAGCTGGCGATGGCGGAGAACCGTGTCCCGGGCGCCCCAGACGATCAGCGCCGGGACGCCGCTCTCCCGGAGCGCGCGCTGCATCTCCGGCAACCGGTCCCGGATGGCGTCGAAGGACGACAGGAAGGCCAGGATCGGCCGGTGGGCCCCCTCGACGATGGGTCGATGGTAGCCCTCGATCAGCGCAGGATCGCGGCAGCGCTTGCGGTCCACCAGCCCTTCGGCGAGCACCGCGCGGGTCAGCAGGCGCGCCCGGTCCTCGTCGGCGAACCAGCGACCCACCAGCCGCCGCAGGGGGGTACTGCGACCCAGATCGGTGGGCGGACACCACCCCTGCTCGTGGGCGAAGGTGTTGAGGATCACCAGCCGCTCCACCCGCTCCGGCGCCGCCGCCAGCATCTCCCAGCCCACCAGCCCGCCCATGTCGTGCACCAGCAGGGTGAAGCGGTCGATGCCCAGGTCATCCAGGAGCGCGAGGACACGCAGGGCCTGGGCGCCCAGAGCGTAGGCCTCCGGATCCTCGGGCTTGTCGCTGGACCCGAAGCCCAGCAGGTCCGGGGCGATCACCCGCAGCCCGGCCCCGGAGAGCTCCGCGGCCATCTCCCGGTACATGAACGACGAGGTGGGCACGCCGTGCAACATCACCACCGCGGGTCCCTGGCCCCGATCCAGGTAAGCCAGCCGGTGGCCATCCACCTGGCGCCCGTCCAGCTGCGCCCGGTGTTCGTCGAGGGTCGTCGGCCGGTACCCGTCGGCGACCTCGGACGCGCGGGCCGGGACCGCGGGTAACGCGACGAGCAGCGCGACGAGCAGGGCGGCGGGCCGGCTCACCGCGACTTCCGCTCGGCGGAGATCCCCAGGGTGTGCACGGACACCGGTCCGAACACCCCCGGGGCAGAACGGTGCTCTCGCCGGGGCTTGAGCCACGAGCCCACCTCCCCCCGGTGCAGGCCGAACACCAGCGCGACCGCGAGGCTGACCACGCCGATCGCCGCCACCGCCGCCGGATGGGACCACACCTGGCCCAGGTGGGCGCCCGCGTCCACGGCCAAGGCACCCCCGCCCCCCAGCAGCAGGCCGAACATCGCCGCCCCGGACAGGGCCTGGATCCCGGCGTAGAGGTGAGTGTGGGTCAGCGGCCCCAGCAGCCGCCCCCGGTCGTCGGACCGGAAGCGTTCCAGCGCCACCCGCAGCACCGGATGGGCCACCAGGTACAGCGCCGCGATCATGCCGTCGAAGGCCTTGTGGGGCAGCACGGTCAGCAGCGCCACGAACAGCCCCACGTGCAACAGGGACGCGTACAGCTGCGCCGGGTGGAGCTTCGTCCCGTGGGGGTGGGCCGCGCAGCGATTCACCTTGGCGTCGGAGCTGGTGTACCGGATCCCCAGGACACTCCCCGTCGGGGCCCCCCAGCAGCACCCGTAGACCAGGCAGCCCAGCCGGGCGATGGCCTCACCCACCGGAAGCGCCAGGGCCGCCGAGTCGGCGATCAGCAGGGCGCTCTCGCCGGTGTAGGCCGCGTACCCCAGCAGCGCCACCGCCCCCCCAGCCACCCCGCCGTGGAGCATGTAGCCGGGCTTGAACAGGGCGGTCAGCGGGTGGCGGAAAACCTGCCTCCACTCCAGCAGCACCGAGAACGCCCGGGCCCCCAGCAGCACTCCGGGCACCATCAGGGTCAGGTAGAACGCCGCCCGCGCCCCGATGTCCGCGCCGACCATCGCGTCGTGCCACAGGGCCACGGTCACCCCGACCAGAAACGCCAGCCCGACCAGCACCCCGTAGGTCGTGTAGATCAGATCCCCCCGCCGGAACAGGACGGTCCAGTTGTGCAACTCGCCGAGGCGATGGTGTCGTGACATGACCCGCCCTCCTGCAGGGGCAAGGTCCATCGGGATCAAACGCTGTTACGCATTTTGTTCGCCTCGCCTACCAGCCTCCTCGCCTGACGCCTACTCTTCCCCATGCAGCCGCAACATCACCTTGTGCAACGGATTGGTGAAGTAGGCGTCGATCCCCAGCTGGGCCAGGAACAGCAACCGCTCCTGGATCCGCTGGATCGCCAGCTTGCGGTAGTGGGTCTTGTGGCGGACCTTGGCCGGGTCGAAGCGGGATTCGAACTTCGGATCGATGTCCGTGAAGCTCCCCGGCGAGGGGATCTGGGTCCCGGGGAACAGGTCCCAGTCCTGCCACTCGACGAGGCCCTTGGCGATCTTCGGGTAGATCGCCAGGGAGATCTCCTTGGGGATGTCCTGCAGGTCGCCGGCCTTGTTCTTGTAGAAGCCGGCGGTGTTGAGCACCAGCCCCTTGGCCCCGGTGACCTTGAGCATCTTCTCCAGCGCCAACGCCTCCTTGCGGTTGCCCCAGACGTTGAACGGGTTGGCCCCGGGGATCATCTTGAGCTTGTTCATCTCCTCGAGCGGGATGTTCTCGGCCGTGCCCGACTTGGTCGCCAGCGTCATGTACATCGCCGTGGTCAGCCGGGGGTCCTCGATCAGCATCACCGGGGGCAGGGTCTCGTCCTTCATCAGCAGGCAGAGGTAGTCGGGCCACGGCGTGTCCAGGCAGTCGTCGGCGCCGGGCAACAGGTGGCGGGCGGTCTCGACCCGGCCGTTGGCGCACAGCACGTCCTCGTGGATCAGCACCAGCTCCCCGTCCAGGCGGGTGACCATGCAGTTCTCGGCGGTCTGGACGGTGGAGAGGTAGAAGCTGTCCGGCGCGTAGTCGTCGGACTTGTTGTAGCAGCCGTCCTCCAGGCCCACGGTGGCCCGGTCCGGGTCGCTGGGCTGGTACAGCACCACCTGGGCGTCGTCGTTGCCCACTCGCACGTGCTCGCCTTCGCTGTAGTCCAGGTGTTCCTTGTGCGGATCGTTGCCCAGGGTCGACTTGCCCGAGCCGGACAGCCCGATGGTGATGAAGGTCACCTTGTGCAGTTGGTCGCCGCCTTCGCGCACGAACAGGGTCTTGGTGCTGCCGTGGATCGGCATGCCCAGTCCGGCCTCGAGCGCCGAGTTCCAGATCAGGGTCAAGGCCGCCTTCTTGGACTCGCCGAAGTACCGGCCGCCGAGCAGGAAGGCGGTGTTGGCCTCCACGTCGAACAGCATCAGGATCCGCGGGGGCTCGGGGTCGTCCAGCTCCTGGCGCGGGTCGAAGGGGTTGATCCGGCCCTTTCGCGCCAGCCAGTCCGGGTTGACCCACTCGGGATGCACGACCAGCCGGATGTCCCGCATCCCGCCCAGCGACGTGCTGTCGTCGTAGAGATTCTGGGTGCGCTCGGTGACCCGCACGAAGTTGATCACCATGTCCAGCGCCAGCTTGGCGTACTTGCGGTCCACCGTGTAGCTGATGCGCCCCATGAAGTCGGGGTTCTTGCCGAAGTAGGCGGTGACGTTGACCAGCGGCCGCTGCATCAGCTCGAAGTTGGCCTCGCGGATGATGCGCTCGTACTTGTCCCTGACCGAGTACAGCCGGGGATCCTCCTCCAGCTGCTCGCTGCGGGGCAGCAGCTGCCGGGCCCAGGCCGACCGGGCCGTGTCCTGGCCCGAGTAGTGCACCAGCACCCGGTTGCGGTTGCCCGTCAGCCCCAGGTAGTGGGAGTCGGCCATCGGCACGTCGGTGACGATGGTGGTGGGGCCCTCGCTGGCCAGGTCGTACAGCTCGTTGACCTCCCGCACGCGGCGGGTGTTGGTGCTGTGGCGCGCTGCGATGGCGCAGGCCCGGGTGCGGCTGATCTCGTCGCGGGCCACCTTGGGGTGAACGAAGCCGATGGTACTCATCCGTCCTTCTCCTGCAGCCAGCCGTTCGCGGCGGCCTGTTCGGGGTCGAAGTCGTAGCCGATTCCCCCACCCCCCGCGCGCAGTAAGATGATCGCCGGAGGTGACCATGTCTCCCCGCTGGATCGCCCTCGCGCTGGGGTGCCTCGCTCTCCCGATCGCCCCGGTCACTGCTCTTGAGGTAGGTGTGGTCCCCGCCATGCGCAAGGTCCTGCCCGGCGACGAGTTCCCCACCGAGACCGCGGCCTACCTGCGGGCGGCGGGCAACGAGTGGGAGGGTGTCCAGCTCGTGATCCGGGGCGACGGCCCCCTGACCGGCGTGGACGTCCAGGCCAGCGCCCTTCAGCTGTGCCCGGACGGCATCACCCTGTCCGCCGACCACATCCGGCTCTACCGGGAGGTGTTCCTGGACGTGGAGCTACCCTCGCTGATCTCGGTGACCCACCACGAGCGAATCGCCGGCCAGTACCCCGATCCCCTGGTGCCCCTGCGGGACCCCTTCGACGGCGATGCCCCCCTGGGCGCGCCCTTCGACGTGGCCGCCGGCGACGTGGCCGTGGTGTTCGTCGACCTGTTCGTGCCGGCCGACGCCGAGCCCGCCCTCTACCAGGGGGCGCTGACGGTCACCGCCGACGGCGAGGCGGCGGTGGAGGTGCCGCTGTCGCTCACCGTGTGGCCCTTCGCCCTGCCCGCCGAGCGTTCGATGGCCACCTCGTTCGGATTCTCGGACGGCCTGGTGCGCCGCTACCACGGGGGCCCGGAGGGGGACCCACCCGAGGACTACCCCGACATCGTCGACCGCTACATCGAGGAGCTCCACGCCCACCGGGTCGACCGGACCAACGTGGGCGGCCACCTGGCCTTCGAGTTCGACGGGGACGGGGAGCTGATGGAGGTGGACTGGAGCGAGTACGACGCGGCGGTGGGCCCCTACCTGGACGGCAGCCGCTTCGCCGATGGCGTGGGGGTCAATCGCTTCAACGTGGGCCTGTTCCGCCCCGGGGGCGGGATCGGCGCGCTGACCGAGGACCAGTACGCCCAGGCCGCGGCCGCCTTTGCCGAGCACCTGGACGAGCGCGGCTGGTGGGACCACGCGTACGTCTACTCCACCGACGAGCCCTGGCTCAACGGCGGCGAGGCCACCTACGAGCAGATCCACGAGGACGCCCAGCGGCTGTTCGCCGCATCCGAGCTGTGGCGCGGCCACATCCTGGTGACGTCGGCCTACTACCCGACCGTGGACGGGGACATCGGCATCTGGTGCCCGGTGACGCCGATGTTCGCCGACTACTTCTATCCGGAGGGCTGGTACGAGGACGCGGAGTTCTACGCCGGACGGCCGGACGAGGAGCTGTGGTTCTACGTCTGCAACGCCAACCTGCCCCCCTACGCGGGCTACGACATCGACACGGCCATCGGCTACGAGCCACGGATCGTCAAGTGGGGGGCCTGGATCGAGGGGGCCACCGGCTTCCTGTACTGGCGGGTCAACTACTGGGTGAACGACGACCCGTGGAACGAGTGGGCCAACTGGGACTACTTCGGCCCGCTGTTCTCGAGAAACGGCGACGGCTTCCTGCTCTACCCCGGCAACCACGACGGCACGGCGGGGGGCAAGGGTTCGCCGGCCGACGTGGCCTTCGACGGGCCGGTGCCCTCGTACCGGCTCAAGCAGATCCGCGACGGGATGGAGGACTGGGAGCTGTTCGGGCTGTGCGCCGAGCTCGGCGGCGGCGACTACGCCAGAGAGCAGGTGGGCAGGGCCTACGCCCGCTTCGGCGACAGCTTCGTGGAGGACTGCGGCGACGATCCCAACACCTACTGCCCCGACGACCAGCCCTGGACCCTGGACGAGGCCCTGCTGGCGGAGGTGCGAGACAACGTGGCCGCCAAGGTGATGCACCTGCTATACCCGGACGAGTTCCCCGATCCCGAGGTCTCGGGGGATGACGACGACGATGACTCGGCAGGGGACGACGATTCGGTCGGAGACGATGACAGCGCGACGGACGACGACGAAGTCGGCTGCGAGTGTCGGACCGCCTGGGGTCGTGGAGGCCGACCGGGTGGGGGGCTGCTGTTCCTCCTCGGACTGCTGGCGCTGGCCACTCGCCGGGTGACACGGTTGGCTGTGATGCAGGAGATCGGTTGAGATACGGATTCCCACTGGCGACGACGCTGCTGGCCCTCGCGGTGGCCTGCCAGCCCGCAGACGACGACGACGACTCGGCCGCTCCCGACGAGGAGATTCAGCTGCGTCTGTCGCTGCCCGTTCTCGAACCCGAGCGGGTCGCCCTGCCGGTGGTGGGCTTCGACCACGACCCCGAGGACCACCAGGGCGCCTACCAGGTCCTGTGCACCGACTACCTGGGCCGGGCCTTCCCCCACTGCTACGACGGCCACGACGGCAGCGACTTCATGCTCGACGGCGGCTTCGACGCCATGGACGACGGCGGCTCCGCCACGGTGATCGCCGCTGCCCCCGGCTCGGTGGTCGCCGTGGAGGACGGTCACTACGACCATTGCCACGGGGACATCACCTCGCTCGACGTGGACTGCGACGGGCACGAGATGATCGGCAACTCGGTGATCGTCGAGCATGGGAGCGGCCACCGGCTGCTGTACTGGCACTTCATGACCGACTCGATCCTGGTGGTCGAGGGCGACGAGGTGGAGACGGGTACGCCGCTGGGCCTGATGGGCAGCTCCGGGCGCAGCTCCGCCCCCCACCTGCACTTCGAGGTGCAGCAGGCCAACGGTGAGTCCATCGACTCCTACTCCGGCCCCCACTCCCACGACGAGGACTACTGGTGCGACCAGGGGCACGAGGACGGGCTGCCGGGGAGCTGCGGCGGCGGCGGCGACTGACCCGTTGGCCTCGCGGCGACGGACGCGGTACAAACGTGGGGCGACGTGGGGGAGAGAAGAACATGGGCAACAGAAGAGCGCAGAACGAGCTCTTGCTCGCCGAGCCCGAGCAGAGCCTGGCCCTGTTCGAGGCGATGCTCGACAGCACGCCCGTGGGCGGCGGCCTCTACCGAGCCGACGGCTGCTGCGTCGCCATCAGCGCCGCCACGGCCCTGTACACCGGGGGCGACCCGAAGGACCTCCTCCGGCAGAACTTCCGGGAGCTGGCCTCGTGGCGCGACAGCGGGATGCTGGACGCCGCCGAGCAGGCGCTGGAGACCGGCGAGGCGCACTGCATCGAGTGCCGGGGGACGTCGACCTTCGAGCGGCCGTTCTGGTTCCGGGCGCACTTCGCGCGCCTGGACCTCGCCGGCGAGCGATACCTCACGCTCCACTTCTGGGACATCTCGGCGGAGCGGGAGGCCGAGCAAGAGCGCGGGCGGCGTGTCCAGGAGGCCATGCGCGAGGTGGAACAACGCTTCGCCCTGCTCGCCGAGCGGGTGGACCAGGTCTTCTGGATGTCCACTCCGGGCATCGAGGAGATGCTGTACATCAGCCCGGCCTACGAGCGGGTCTGGGGACGCAGCTGCGCGTCCCTGTACGAGGCTCCCCAGTCGTTCATCGAGGCGATCCATCCGGACGACCGGGAGCGGATCACCGGGGGGGTTGAGGGGCATGCCAACGGCGAGTGGGAGCACGAGTACCGCATCGTGCAGCCGGACGGCGCCGTCCGCTGGATCCGGGACCGGGGAACCCGCCTCGCGGACGCCGAAGGCGAGCTGGTGGGCATGTGCGGCACGGCCAGCGACATCACCGATCTGAAACAAACCGAGCAGGAGCTCCGGGGTACCGTGCGCGCCTTGGCCCGGGCCCGGCGGGACCTGGAGCAGTTCGCGTACGCGGCCGCCGACGACATGCAGGCCCCGCTGCTGGAGATGCGCGACCGGATCGCGGAGATGAGGCGGGGGGGCGATTCACGGGTGGAGCCGCTGGATGCCCCCCTGGCCCGGCTGGGGTCGATGCTCGGGGACGTGATGGAGTACGTCGCCCTCACCGACTCCCCCGATCCCCCGGCCCCCCGGGACCTGGGCCAGTGCGCCCGGATGGCGATGGGGAGCCTGAAGGGTGAGATCGAGGTCTCGGGCGCCCGGGTCTCCGTGGGGGACCTTCCGACCCTGCCGGCGGACGGCCAGCAGCTCGTGCGCCTGTTCCAGCTGCTGCTCTCCAATGCCCTCGTCCACGGGACCGAGGCGGGGGGCCGGATCGAGATCGACGCCGAGCGCAGGGACGGCGACTGGGTCGTCCGGGTTCGCGACCGGGGTCAGGGAATCGATCCCGCCCACCACGAGTTGGTGTTCCACATGTTCAAGCGCGTCCCCGGAGCCGAGGGCGTCCCGGGAACGGGCGCCGGCCTCGCCATCGCCCGCCGGATCGTGGAACTACACGGCGGGCGAATCTGGGTCGAGTCGACGCCGGGCCAGGGCGCCGGCTTCCTGTTCACCATCCCCGACCAACCGATCCAGCTCGCGGGCTGGACCGGCTAGGAGCGGACGTGTCCCCCAAGTTCAAGTTCTTCGCGATCATCTTCCCGGTGATGACGATCCTGGACCAGGTGACCAAGTGGTTGGTCCGGCGGTCGATCCCCGTGGACTCGTACCACGAGCGAGTGGAGCTGATCCCCGACTTCCTGGCCCTGTACCACCGGGCCAACGAGGGGGCGGCGTTCGGGTTGCTGCGCAACTTCGAGTACCGCATCGCCGTGTTCACCGTGGTGACCCTGTTCGCCTTCGGGTTCATCGGCTACTACCTGCGGGACCTACCGCCCAGGGAGCGCTGGCTGCCCGCCGCGCTCGGCTTCATCGCATCGGGGGCCCTGGGCAACCTCATCGACCGGCTGGTCTTCAAGGAGGTCACCGACTTCATCGACGTCTACGTGGGCTGGCAGGGGGGCCTGCAGACCTGGCTCAAGGACACGGTCGGGACCTACCGCTACAACACCTTCAACGTCGCCGACTCCGCCATCGTGATCGGCGTGGCGATGTTCATCATCTACACGATCTTCTTGCAGCCCCGGGCCATGAAGAGGGCCAAGGCGAAAGCCAAGGGCTGACCCGCGTTCAGCGGACGGTCCCGCCGAACACCAGCAGGACCTCGCCTCCGGGGGACACGTCCGCGCTGCCGTCGTCCATCAGGGCGAACGCGAGGCGGAAGCGGGGTTCGACCGCAAAGCGGAACCGGCGGCCGGCGCCGTCCTCACCCGCGAACAGGCCGAAGCTGCCGCCCGCCAGCAGCTGGGGGGTCAGCGGCAGGAGCGACGGCGGGTTCTGGTCGGACCACTTGTTGGCCCCCAGCTGGAGTATGGGGCTGAACAGCCCCACCCCGCCCCCCGCCTGGAAGACGGCGAAGGGCTGGACCCCGGCCGACGATCCGCGCGCCCCAAAAAAAGCGGTCACCTCCGCCTGCATCAGGTGCATCGGGTAGTCGGCGCCGATCTTCCACTGGATCCCCGCCCAGACGGGACGGCCGGTGCGGCCCACGCCGAAGTCCGCCCCGGCGCCGACGGCGAATCCGCCCACGTGAGACGCCCCGGGCGCCCCCCGGCCCCCGGCCGGGGGGGGGGGCCCCGCCGCGCCGCCGCCCGCCGGGGGGGGGGGGGCGGGCACGGCCGCCAGCAGCCACACCGCGAGGGCCACCTGCCACCGTCTCACGGGTCCACCCATGGTCGCCTCCTCTCCCGCTGTCCCGCAGCAGGAGCAGGATCCGTACCGGTGGGTCGGGCACTCACCTCGGACGACGCTTGTCCACCCCCGGCCCCGGGGGTAAGGTACGGCCGCTCGAAGGGAGCCCCTGCGCCCATGCCCGATCCCACCGAGATGGTGCTGCTGCTCAACGACAACGCCCGACGCGTGACCAAGCGGGTAAAGCGACGCTTCGACCGGATGCTGCCCCAGATCCCCACCTACAGCTCCTCGACCCTCGAGGAGGCCCGCAACCAGCTGCGCGACGCCATGGACCAGGGGGTCCAGCGCATCGTTTGCGGAGGGGGCGACGGCACCATCGTCCAGCTGCTGAACATGGTCCGCGAGTACGTGGACGAGAAGAACTCGCAGCTCCAGCAGGTGTCCGCGGACATGCGCGAGCAGTGGGACCGGGTGAGCTTCCCCAAGATCGGAATCCTCAAGCTCGGTACGGGCAACGGCTGGGCCTTCGACGTGCGCTCCCGCAAGCCGCTGGACGCCCTTCGGCGGATGCTCGAGGAGGTGGACCTGCCCACCCGGCGGTTCTCCCTGCTGGAGTCCGAGAACCGCCTCTTCCACTTCTCGGGCATGGGCTACGACGCGGCGGTGCTCAACGACTACTACCTGTTCAAGCAGCGCTATGGACAGGGGATGCTCGCGCCGTGGTTCAAGGGGATCGCGGGCTACATCACCGCCCTGCTGCTCAAGAGCGCGCCGGAGAACCTGCTGCGAGAGCCGCCGACGATGCGGGTGGTCAACGGCGACTCGCCGGTGTTCGCCGTGGACGAACACGGCGCGCCCCACGAGCTCCCGGTGGGGCCCGGGGACACGGTCTACGAGGGTCCGGTCACCGTCACCGGCGCCGGGACCACCACCAGCTACGGCTATGGCTTCCGGGCCTTCCCGTTCGCGGACACGCTCGAGGGGTACTTCGACTTCCGCATCATCTCGGCCCGGGTGCTCGAGTGCCTGAGCCACGCGCCATCGATCTTCCGCGGCACCTACCGGGCCCCCTCGTTCCAGGACTTCCTGGCGAAGGACCTGCGACTGGAGTTCGACCGGCCGATGCCCTACCAGATCGGCGGCGACTCCCAGGGGTACCGGGAGCGGCTGGACTACCGCATCGCCGACGTGGCCGTGGACGTGTACGACTTCGCGCCCGCCTAGGGCGCACGAGGGGGATCCCGATGTCCAGTTCCCAGGGGCTGAAGGTCCTGATCACCGGAGGCTCGTCCGGCATCGGGCGTGCCGCCGCCGTCCAGTTCGCCCGGCAGGGGGCCCACGTGGCCGTGGCCGGGCGCGACGTGGCGCGCCTGGACGAGACCGTCGAGGCCTGCAAGGGGGCCGCCTCGGGGCCGGATCAGGTGTTCGCGCCGGTGGTCTTCGACGTGCGGGATCGGGGCCGGGTGAAGGAGGCCTCGGCCGAGGTGCTCGAGGCCCTGGGCGGACTGGACCTGCTGGTGTGCAACTCGGGCTACGCGGTCACCGGGTACCTACATGAGCTGCCGGACCAGGCCTTCGACGACCTGATCCAGGTCAACTACATCGGCCACGTGAACGTGGTGCGGGCGTTCCTGCCCCACTTCATGGAGCAGCGCGGCGGACACATCTGCCTGGTGTCGTCGGTCCTGGGGTTCCTGGGGTTCATGGGGTACGCCCCGTACGCGGCCTCCAAGCACGCCATCGTGGGCTTTGGACACTGCCTGCGACAGGAGATGATCCCCCACGGTGTCCGGGTGTCGCAGTACTACCCCACCACCACCGACACGCCGGGGCTGGAGCGGGAGAACCAGGACAAGCCGCCGGAGACCTGGGCCATCGAGGGCACGTCCAAGGCCATGAGCGCCGACGACGCGGCCACGGACCTGCTCAAGCACATCGCGAGCGGACGCTACGAGGGCATGAAGGTCCCCGACCCCTGGTACATCTGGCTCGTCAACCGCTGGGCCCCCTGGGCCGTGCGGATGATCATGGACGGCGACCTGAACAAGTTCCTCAAGAAGCGGGCCAAGGGGGAGCTACCCGAGCCATAGGCGTCAGGCGTCAGGCGTCGGGCGTCAGGCGTCAGGCGTCAGGAGACGAGATTCTGCTCGATCTCCAGGTCAACCACCCCAGTCCCAACAGCAGCAACGCCAGCCACGCCCGGTCGAAGGCGATGTAGGCCAGCCAGACTCCTCCCCCCTCGGGGATGGGGTCGGGGCGGCCGGCGAGCTTCCACAGGGTGCCGGGGACGTCCAGCCACAGCAGGGTGGTGGTGGCCAGGGCCAGGGCGCGGGCCGCGGGGCGCAGGGGGTCGTCGGGCCAGGCCAGCAGGGGTAGGACCGCCAGGGCCAGGATCACCTGGTCGTAGTGCAGGTGGGGCAGGGCGGTGAGGGTGATGGCGGCACAGACCGCCAGCAGCAGGGACGCGGCACGGCGCCCTCCGATCCGACGACAGGCCCAGCCCGCCCAGAGCAGGGCAGCGGCCAGGAGGCCCTCCACGGCGAGCCAGCCGGCCCCGGACACCGCGGCGGTCAGCTCGCTGGTCCGGAAGAAGGCGTGCTTCACCCCCGCGTGGGCGCCGAGCACCGCGGCGTAGTCGGCGGCCACCCCCCAGGGCACCTGGCCGAGCCGCAACCCGAAGGCCAGGAACCCGCCGAGCACGGTCAGCGCCGCCACCCCGAGGGTCGCCCAGCGTCCCCGGGCGGCGAAGTAGACCAGGAACGGCAGCGACAGGCTCCACTTGGTCAGCGCCAGCCCCAGGGCGAGCCCGGCCAGGGCGTGGCGACCCCTGCGCTCGGAGGCCAGCGCCGCGGCCAGCGCCGCCAGGGTGAAGATCCCCATCTGACCGTTGCCCAGGGTCACCCGGGCGCAGGTCCAGCCTGCGGCCGCGACCACCAGCCACGTCGTCAGCCGCCGGTCGCCGCCGGCGAGCATCTGCCCCAGCAGGGCGAGGGCGCCGATCCACAGCAGGACGTTGAGCGCCGCCCACGCCCCCGCGGACGCCGGGTCGGGCAGCACCGCCAGGGGCGCGAACAGCAGCGCCGCCTGGGGCAGGTAGACGAAGCCGGTGGGCAGATCCACCGCGTAGGGGCTCGCCCCACCCAGCCACAGCCGCGCACCGTCCAGGTAGGGGGCCAGATCCAGGCTCGACAGCAGGCCGTTGCGCACCCCCATGGCCAGGGACGCAGACGCAGCGATGGCCAGCAGCGCGAACCCGGGGGAGCGGGGGAAGTGTCTCGCCATCGCGCCTCCTACGGTAATAGGATCGGAGCGGAAAGGGGGGAGAGCCCATGCCGAGAACGCTGGCGCTCCCGGCCTGCCTGCTGGCCGTCGCCGTCCTCGTCGGTGGGTGCGAGGAAGAGCCTGACGAGGTCGTCCCGAGCACGGTCGACGTGGTGTGGATCGTGGACAATTCCAACTCCATGCACCAGGACCAGCAGGCCCTGGCGGACCACGCGGGCACCCTGTTCGACCACGTGGACGGGGCCGGCTTCGACGTGGACTACCGCATGGGGGTCACGACCACCCAGTCGCGCCCCTGCGCCCATGACGAGACCACCTTCGACGACTGCGAGGACTGCCGGGGCAACACCGGTCGGCTCCGCGGGCTGGGCAACGTCGGCCAGGACACCTCCCAGCCGCCCACCGTGCTCGTCCCAGGGGCCGCGGACAACGCGGCCGACTTCGCGGCGATGGTGGACATGGACATCTACGGTGCCACCGAGGAGTACGGCCTGTGGGTCCTGGTCCAGGCCATCTGCGCCAGCCTGCACCTGCCCTACGACACCGATTTCTTGGACTGGGCCACCGACACCCCCTACGAGTGCAGCGGGGCGAACTGGAACGCCGCGGATCCCCTGGCGTCCATGTGCCACTGCCTGCCGCCCGTGGCCGAGGACTACAACATCGACGCGGACGGACAGCGCTTCTTGCGGGGCCAGGGCACCCTGATGGCGGTGATCGTCAGCGACGAGGGGGACTACACGCCCAACATGGGGACGGTGGAGTGGCCCTGGGATCTGTCCGGCTGCGACCTGTCCCGGCCCTACAGCCCCTGGCCCTCGGACATCGTCACGAACTGTGGCGGGTCGCCGGCAAACCTGTGCACCAACTACTGCAAGCTGGACGTGTTCCTGCAGTTCTTCGAGGCCCTGGACCAGCAGGTGATCATCTCGGTACTCGGCCCGGGAGCGACCCTGATCCCCGACGGGCCCTACGCCGGTCAGGTCGAGCTGTATTGCGGCGATCAGGCCTCCCAGGTGACCATGGCCGAGTTCTACCTCTGGGCCGCCTACCTGACCGACGGGATCTACCGCCCGCTCACCGTGGAGGAGGGCGGCTGCATCGATCAGGCGGAGTGGGAGGACATCATTGGGGATCTGGGGACGATGATCGCGAACCTGGGGGGGTAGGCCGGGCGGGAGATCAGAAGATCGGCGAGAGTTCGATGAGCCCCTCGGCGGTGCCGAGCCAGCCCAGGTCCTCGGCCAGATCGATCAGCATGGTTCCGTCGTCCTCGACCACGCCGGTGGCGTCCATGGGCATGTCCGGGAGCCACTCGGTGAGGTGGGAGAGCATGACGGTGGCGGTGCCGACGACCTCGTCGCCGCTGACGCCGGCCTCCAGGGTCACGGGGGCATCGACGGTCTCGCCGTCACCCAGGTCCACGGACGCGACGCCCTCGCCGGTCAGCGTGGTGCCGTCCAGGGTCGCGGCCATCTCGCCGAAGCCCTCCACGTCCCACCACGAGTAGATGATCACGTAGATCTCGCCCTCGTACTCGCCGGAGGTGACGTCGTCGTCGTCGTCATCGTCCCCGGTGTCGTCGTCCCCGGTGGTGTCGTCGTCATCGTCGTCGTCCCCGGTGGCGTCGTCGTCGTCCCCGGTGGCGTCGTCGTCGTCGTCGTCCCCGGTGGCGTCGTCGTCCCCGGTGGCGTCGTCGTCGTCGCCGCCCCCCACCGAGAGGGTCCCGGCGCAGCCCCACAGGGCGAGGGTGGCGATCAACAGCGGGAGCAACCAGCGAGTGGCACGGATCATGGCGTCCCCTTTCCAGGCGCGTGGCCCTTTCTGGCGTCGTGATGGTAGAGCCGGGTCCGTGGCCTGTCCAGTGCACATTCCGGCTACAATCCCTGCGTGCGACAACGAATCCCCACCCTCTTGCCGTCCCTGGTCTTGCTGCTGGCCATGCCCGGCTGCCCCCCTTCCGAGGTGCCCGTCCTCGAGCCCCTCCCCCCCCTGGCGCCCCGTCGCTCGGCCGAGCCGCCGCCGTGGGAGCCGCCGGGGACCGAGGATCCCGACTCGTTCGCCTGGGGCGTCCAATCCGGCGACGCCACCGCCGTGGGCGCGGTGGTGTCGGTGCGAACCACCGAGCCCGAGCTGATCCTGGCCCTGGCCGCAGCAGACGGAGACACGGGGTGGATCGACGTGAGCGCGGATCCGCTGACCGTGCCCGAGTCCGGCGTGGCACAGGCCATTCTCACCGGTCTGGAGCCCGACACGGCGTACTCGTACGCCTTCTTCGCCGACGACGGTGAGCGACGCAGCCGGCCGGGACGCTTCCGCACCGCGCCCGCGGCCGGGAGCGCCCGCATCGTCACCTTCGGCGCTTCCCACGGCTTCAAGGGCAACCAGGCCTGGCCCAGCCTGTCGTGGGCCGCCGACGAGCAGCTGGACGCCTTCCTGCTTCTGGGGGACACGGTCTACGCCGACGATGCGGACGAACTGGAGGAGTACCGGGAGTACTGGGTCGAGGCCCTGGAGCAGGACGGCATGGGCGATCTGACCGCCTCGACCTCGCTGATCGCCACCTGGGACGACCACGAGGTCGCCAACAACTGGTTGCCCGCCACGCTGGATCCGGGGCAGTTCGAGGACGCGCTGGCCGCCTACCGCGAGGCCCTGCCCCAGCGCGAGGGGCCCGGAGGTAGCACCGTCTGGCGCTTGATGGACTGGGGAGACACGGCGGTCGTGATCTCGCTGGACTCGAGGGGCGAGCGGACCGAAGAGCAGTACCTCTCCGACGAGCAGATGGCCTGGCTGAAGGACACCCTGACCACCACGTCCGCGCGCTTCAAGGTCATCCTCAATTCGGTGCCGATCACCGACTTCGCCCCGCTGATCGGCGACGCCATGGCCTTCGATCGGTGGCAGGGCTACCCCGACGACCGGGACGAGATCCTCGACTTCGTGCAGACCCACGGCATCGACGGCGTGCTCTGGCTCACCGGTGATTTCCACATGGGCACCATCAACAAGGTGGATCCCCCGGGGGGCCCGGCCCACGACCAGTGGGAGGTGATGGTGGGCACCACCGGCTCGACGCTCAACGCCCTGGCCCTGGTCACCGAACCCGACGACCAGTTCCACGCCATCATCCACGCCTGGTGCTACACCTGGATCGAGCTCGACCCGGCCCAGGGCACCGCCCTGGTCCGCTACATCGACGACGGCGGCGAGCTCCTGGTCGAACAGCAGCTCCAGCTTTGACAACGCCGTGTCAGCTTTCTCCCCGCGCGCGGGGACAATACTTGCCACTCCAGGATCGATGGGACTTACTGTACGGATGGGAAGGAAGGTCCAGATGAAGCGATTCGCCCTGCTGCTGGCGGGTGCGCTGCTGTGCGCGCTGGCCGTCGGCCCGGCGGCCGCCGCCTGGCGGACGCTCCAACCCGACGCCGATCCCGGGGCCGAGCCCCGCTTCGTGCTCGTGGACGGGGACGAGGGTTCCACCACCTTCGAGGTCGAGCTGCCCGGCCTGTGGCAGGAGCAGACCGACCGGCTGGGCCCGGCCCTGATCGAGCTGGAGATCCCCGAGGGGGGCTCCCTGCGCCACATCGGTCTGCCTTCGGTGCCCACGGCGGCGCGGCTTCTGGCCGTGCCCGCGGACGCGGATGCCTGGGTCGAGGTGCTCCACGAGGAGGTGGAGTGGGTCGACGCGCCGCCGGTGTTCCCGGCCCAGCCCCATCCCACCCGCGCCCAGTACGGGGCCACCGTCGAGCCCGACCCCACGATCTACGGCTCCAAGCTCACCTGGCCCGCCGACCTGGCGGTGGTCGACGGCCCCCAGTTCGTCCGGGACGCGGCCCTGCTGAGGGTGGAGCTGCGCCTGGCGCGCTACGACTTCGCCGAGGGCCGCCTGGGCCTGGTGCGCCGGGCCACGGTGCGGGTCCACCATCCTGGCACCGGGCCGGTGGTCGGCCCCGACCAGCTGGCCAGCCCGGCCTTCTCCGGCGCCATCGCGCCCCAGATCTTCAACTACGTGCTGCCCGAGGGCGGGGTGCCCGCTCCCCCCGAGTCGATGCTGGTGCTGGTGGAGAGCGCGCTGGTGGACGCGATCCAGCCCCTGGTGGACTGGAAGCGCAGGCGGGGCCTGCAGGTCACCGTCACCACCCTCGAGGACGCCGGAGGCTCCCTGGCCGGGGTTCAGGCCGCGATCACCGAGGCCTACGAGACCTGGGATCCGCCGGTGACCTACGTGTTGCTGGTGGGCGACAACATGCCCTACTACACCGGCGACTACGACTACTGCTCGTCGGACTACATGTTCACGACCCTGGACGGAGACCTGCTGCCCGACGTGCTGATCAGCCGCATCGTCGGCGCCACCCCCGACGAGGTCTCGACCCAGGTCGCCAAGTTCGTGACCTACGAGAAGGACCCGCCCACGGGGGAGAGCGCCGCGTGGCTGCGCAAGGTCACCGGCGCGGCCTGCGCCGAGTCCGGCATGGGCCCCACCGACGACGAGCGCTTCGACGCCATCGCCGCGGCCATGACGGCGTACGGGTACACCGACATCGACAAGTTCTACCAGGTGGACGGGACCGGCACGGCCCAGAACATCCAGGCCTCCCTGGACGAGGGCCGGGGGTGGCTGTTCTACCTGGGGCACGGCAGCGGCTACGATTTTTCGTCCATGTCGCCGCCGTACTCGGTCAACCACGTCAACCAGATGGCCAACGGCTCCATGTGGCCCCTGGTGGTGGACTGCTCCTGCCTCAACGGCGGCTTCGAGCGCCCCAACGACGACTGCATGGCCGAGGCGCTGATGAAGCACGGCACCCCGGACGCCCCCCTGGGAGCGGTGGGGGACTTCGCCTCGTCCACCTCCACGTCGTGGGATCCTGCCGGCGACCTGGCCGAGGGGGTGGCCTACGGCTTCGTGGACAACGGCCACGCCCTTTGGGGTTCGGCCGCCCAGTGGGCCCGGGCCTACGTCTTCGAGCGCTGGGGATCGGGCATGGACTCGGAGTGGCTGTTCCAGCAGTGGGTGCTCTTCGGCGACGCGTCGCTGATGATCCGCAGCCAGCCCCCCATCGAGGCCACCGTCTCCTACCCCGACGGCTTCCCCATGTCCGAGTCGGAGTTCAAGGTCCGGGTGAGCGTGGACGACCAGCCCTTCCCCGACGCCACCGTGGCCCTGCACAAGGACGGGGAGTGGGATCTCGTGGCCCTGACCGACGCGGAGGGGCACGCCACCTTCACCCTCACCCCGGCCGAGAAGGGCCCCATGGAGGTGGTGGTCACCGGCCAGGACCTCTACCCCCACATCGGCAGCGCCGAGGCGGGCAAGCTCGCCGGCCTGGGCTCCGGCTGCGGCGCCGACCTGAATCCGTTCTCCTACAACCCGGCTCCGCTTGGGTTCACGGGGACGTTGACGGCGGGGGCTCCGGTGGGGCCTGCGTTCGCCCTCGCCCTGCTGTTCGGGATCGTCCTGGTCCGCCGTTTCCGCCGCTAGGCTTGGTCAGCCCTTCTCGGCTTCGTAGCTCTCCCTCGTATCCAGATCCCGCAGGATCCCGGGCTCGTCCACCTCCACCTCGAGGGCCCCGCCCGCGAAGCGGTGGAGCACCTCTCGCAGGCCGCCGGCCGGATCGGCCGTCAGGATATCGGGGACCAGGCGAGCGGCGATGAGCGGCGGGTGGCCGCGGCGACCGGCGTGGGTGGGGTAGACGACGGCGGGGTCGCCGGCCGCGGTGCGGGCGCGGGCCAGCGTCCGGACGGTGGCGGCGTCGGCGCGGGGGATGTCGCAGGGCAGCAGGAAAAAGGCGTCCAGACCGGCGTGCAGAGCGGCGACGCCCGCCTGGACCGAGGTGTACATCCCGTCCTCGTAGCGTGGATTGTGGACCCGGCGGGCGCCGGCGCGCCCGATGGCCGGGGCCAGCTCGTCCCCCCGGTGACCGGTGACCACGACCACGTCGGCCACGCCCGCGTCGCGCAGGGTGGCGATGGCCTCCTCGAGCACGGTCCGCTCCCCCAGGGGCAGCAGGGGCTTGAACGCCCCCATCCGCGTCGACAGCCCGCCGGCCAGGACCACGCCAGCCAGACCGGCGCAGGGATCGTCGACGCAGATTCCGGTCATGGTGCGCGGGGCGAGGCCCCTAGAAGTCGTCCTCGTCGTCGAAGCTCTCGCCTTCGGCGATGGACTCGGCGATGGACATGTCGTCCTCGGTGGCCCGGGCCAGGGCGGCGCGGGCCAGGATCCGGGTCGAGTCCAGGGTCGGCAAGGGCGAGTCGTCGGGGGAGATCAGCAAGGGGATCTCGGTGCAGCCCAGGACCACGGCGTCACATCCCCGGTCGGCCAGCCGGCGGATCATCCGGGTCACGTACAGCCTCGAGACCTCCACGAAATCCCCGCAGACCAGCTCGTCGAAGATCACCTGGTCCAGCAGGTCGCGGTCCTCGGCCTCGGGGATCTCGCAGTCCAACCCCTCGCGCCGGAGGACCTCGGCGTACACCGGCCCGGTCATCAGGTAGCGGGTGCCCAGCACCCCCAGCTTGCGGTATCCCTGTCGCTGCGCGGCCCCTGCCACCTCCTCGGCGATGTGCAGCCAGGGCACGTTGCCACCCTCGGTGGCCCCGGTGAAGGCCTGGTGGATGGTGTTGTCGGGACAGATCAGCAGCTCGGCACCCGAGGCCTCCAGCCGCTCGGCGGACGAGCGCATCAGGCTCGCCACCCCGCCCCAGTCATCGGCACGGATGTGGCGCATGTAGCGGCCCAGGGGGTGGTTGTGGAGGCTGACCTCGGGGTGCATGTGGGGCCCCAGGATCGCCGCCCCTTCGTCGCACAGGGTCCGATAGCACAGCGCGGCCCCCTCCGCGCTGCAGGCGACCACGCCGATGTGCAGTGTCATTACCCGGCCCTCCCTCGACCGGACGCTATCACGGCGCCCGGAGCCCAGACAATGGGCCCTGCACGGCGACAGGATCCGCCGTGTCGGGGTAGTATCGAGGCCCCCTGGAGGTGTTCGAAGCATGGAGATCCGAGCCGACGCCACGGTCAGCTACCCGCGGGAGCTGGTGTTCGAGACGTACCGCGACCACCTGGTCGACCTGGTGCCGTATCTGCCCAACGTGGACTGGATCAAGGTCCTGGACCGCAACGAGGACGGGGCCGTCACCCACCTGGTCAACGAGTGGAAGGCCCGCGGTGATATCCCCAAGGTCGCCCGCAAGATCATCAAGCCCGAGATGCTCCGCTGGAAGGACTTCGCGGACTGGGACCGGGACGAGTGGTCCTGCGGCTGGAGCTTCGAGATGGCCTTCTTGCGCGAACAGGTCAAGGCCTCGGGCAAGAACTACCTGATCGAGGAGGGCCCGGACCGGACCCGCTACGAGATCCGCGGGACGCTGGAGATCGACGGGAACAACATCCCCGGCGTGCCGGGCATGCTCGGCCGTCGGATCGTGCCCCAGATCGAGAAGTTCGTGATCGCCCTGATCAAGCCCAACTTCGTCAAGGTCTCCGACGGGGTCCAGCAGTACCTGGACGCCCGGTAACCGGGCCTCTTCGCCGTGCTCCTGGTCCAGGCCACCTTCCTGGTCGTCACCTTCCTGCTGGCGGCGGTGCCCTTCGGCCTGGTCCTGACCTCCCTGCTGTCGGACGTGGACATCCGCGCCGCAGGTAGCGGCAACATCGGCGCCACCAACGTCTATCGCCTGGCCGGCCGCACGATGGGCGCGGTCACGCTGGCGTGTGACGTGCTCAAGGGGTTTGGGCCCGCGCTTGCCGCCCACTGGGTGTTCGACGGCCCCCTGGGGGTGTCGCTGACGATCCTGGTGGCCTTCCTGGGCCACTGCTACAGCCCCTACCTGGCCTTCCGCGGTGGCAAGGGGGTGGCCACCGCCATCGGCGCGTTCCTGGCCACCGCTCCGGTGGCGGCCGTGCTGGCCACCGGGGTGTGGATCGCCGTGGTGGTCTTCACCCGCAAGTCGTCGCTCGGCGCCCTGGCGGGCCTGGCGGCGCTCCTGGCCGTCCTGGCCGCCCTCCCTGCCGCCCGCCCCCTGCTGCCCGTCGCCGTCGTGGTCGGCGCCGTGATGATCTGGCGCCACCGGGACAACATCCGGCGGCTGCTGGGGGGTGAAGAGTCACGGATCTGAAGGCCGCCTCTCCAAGCCACTCGTTCAGCTGATCCCAAGCTCTCGGAGTCCGCCCCTAAACGTCGGGGCCGACGAGGTAGCGCCCCAAAGAGCCCCCCAAGACGGATTCTCGGCCGTTGCCCCTGATCACCCCGGAGCGCCCGGTACATCGGAGCTACGACAAAGCCCCGAGTACTCGAACTCGGACTCGGGCTCGGGCTCGAACTCGGACTCGGACTCGGCGGTCCGACGCGTCGGCTCGGGCTCGGACTCGGCGGTCCGACGCGTCGGCTCGGGCTCGAACTCGGCGGTCCGACGCGTCGGCTCGGACTCGGACTCGGCGGTCCGACGCGTCGGCTCGGACTCGAACTCGAACTCGGATTCAAACTCGAACTCGAACTCGGACTAGGACTAGGACTAGGACTAGGACTTGGACTAGGACTCCGGTCGGGGCCTTCGGTAGAAGCTCCGGGGTCAGGGGGGCGGTTTGGGGGGCGGCGAGTGACAGCGGCCGGGTAGCGATCTTCGGGGCGCTTCGGGAGGTTCCCTCGTCGGTCCCGACGTTCCGGGGTGGATTCCGTGGGTTTGGGATCAGCTGAACGAGTTGCTTGGAGAGGCGGCCTTGAGTCCGAAACCTAGGGCCCTACGGCTCCTTGTGATCCATCAGTCTCGGGAACGGGATCGTCTCCCTCAGGTGGTGGATGCCGCACATCCAGGTCACGGTCCGCTCGACGCCCAGGCCGAAGCCGGAGTGGGGGACGGAGCCGTAGCGGCGCAGGTCCAGGTACCACTCGAAGACCTCGGGGGGCAGCTCGTGCCCGTGGATCTTGTCCAGCAGGGTGTCCAGGTCGTCCTCGCGCTGGCCGGCGCCGATGACCTCGCCGTAGCCCTCCGGCGCCAGCATGTCCACGGACATCGACAGGCGGGGGTTGTCGGGATCGGTCTTCATGTAGAAGGCCTTGACGTCCAGCGGGTAGCGGTGGACGAACAGCGGGCTGTCGAACTGCTCGGACAGCACCGTCTCCTCCTCGGCCCCCAGGTCGCCGCCCCACTCCTTGTCCACGCCCGCGGCCTTGAGCCGCTCCACGGCCTCGTCGTAGCTGATGCGCGGGAAGGGTCGCTGGATCGCCTCGAGCTTGGAGATGTCCCGCTCCAGGGTCTCCAGATCCGCGCGGTTGTTCTCGAGCACCCGCTCCACGATCGCCATCGTGAAGTCCTCGCAGAGCTGGATCACGTCGTCGAGGTCCGCGTAGGCCACCTCGGGCTCGACCATCCAGAATTCGGTCAGGTGGCGCCGGGTCTTGGACTTCTCGGCCCGGAAGGTGGGGCCGAAGCAGTAGACCTTGCCGAACGCCATCGCCCCTGACTCCTGGTACAGCTGCCCCGACTGGGTCAGGTAGACCATCGAGCCGAAGTACTCGGTCCCGAACAGGGTTGAGGTGCCCTCCACCGCGTTGGGGGTGAAGATCGGTGCGTCGAACAGCACGAAGCCGTTGTCGTCCAGGAAGTCACGGATCGCCTTGACCACCGTGTGGCGGATCCGCAGCACCGCCTGCTGGCGCCGGCTGCGCACCCACAGGTGGCGATGGGTCATCAGGAAGTGGACCCCGTGCTCCTTCTTGGTGATCGGGTACCCCTCGGCCCGCTGGACCAGCGTCAGCTCCTTCACGCCGATCTCGAAGCCGATGGGCGAGCGGGGATCGGCCCGGACCTCTCCGCGGACCATCAGGGACGACTCCTGGGTCAGCTGCTTGGCCGTCTCCCAGACCTCCTCGTCCACGTCCTTGCGGAAGACGACGCACTGGATGGTGCCCGTGCCGTCGCGGACCTGCAGGAATCGCAGCTTGCCGCTCTTGCGGTAGTTGTAGAGCCAGCCCTTGAGGGTGACGGTCTGGCCCTCGTGGTTCGCGATATCGCGGATGTACACCTGGGTGGGTTCCATCGTCGTTCTCCGATCGGCTCAGCGAGCGGTCCCGGGGGCCGCCTCGGTTCCGATCCCGAAGGGGAAATCAGGGGATGACGTAGATCTCGATCCGGCGGTTGCGCGTGCGACCCTCCGGCGTGCGATTGGTGTCGATGGGCATGCGCGAGCCATACCCGACGACCTCCATCCGGGCCCGGTCGATGCCCTGCTCGGCCAGGTAGTCGACGACGACCTGGGCCTGCATCTGGGTCATCAGCTGGTTGCCAGCCTCGTCCACGCCCGAGTCCGTGTGGGCCTCGATGCGGACCCGCATGCTCACCTGGGACTCCAGGAACACCGACAGCTCGTTGAGCACCAGGAACGCAGGCGCCGTGAGTTCGGTGGTCTTGCCCTGGAACGCGATGGGCTCCAGCAGGATCACCTGGTTCCGCTCCAACCGGACCCGGGTGAGCGCCTCGTCCGGGCATCCGTCGGTGTCGTCCAGGCCGTTGAAGGTCTCCGGCGCGTTGGGGCAGATGTCGTCCACGTCGGCGATGCCGTCCCCGTCGTCGTCGGGGTCGATGCAGCCGTCGTGGTCCAGGGTGCCGTCCAGATCCTCCGGCTCCATCGGGCAGGCGTCCTGCAGATCGCTCAGCCCGTCGCCGTCGTTGTCCAGGTCGGGACACCCGTCGTCGTCCGCGAAGCCATCCGCGTCCTCGGGCTTGTTCGGACAGCGGTCGTCGGCGTCCACGATCCCATCGCCGTCGGTGTCCGTGGTCCAGGCGGGGTCCTCCCGGGGCAGGTCCGGGGTGGTGACCACCTCCTCGGGCTGGGTCAGCTCCGCCTCGAGGGCGGCCAGGGTGTCCACGTCGCAGCCGGCGGCGGCCAGCTTGGCCACCTCCAGGTAGGTGCGGGCCTCCTCCATGTGCTGGGTGGCCCGCAGCACGTCTCCCTGCGCGAACTCGACGGCAGCGAACGCGTGCTCGGCCTCGGCCTTGGCGTAGGCCTGGGGCGCGCAGAGCCGCCCGCCGGTGTCTCCGGTCTGCTGTAGCTCCACCTCGAACCCGGCGTGGGTGGCGCGCAGATCGTTGAGGCTGGCCGCGCACCCGCCCAGCCAGCCCAGCAGGGCCAGGATCCCGACCATGGGTGCGACGCGGACGCTCACGGGTCCTCCTCGTCGAGCCAGTCCGGGAGCAGGAGGTCGCCCTCGTCCTCGTCCTCCTCTTCCTCGGGCTCCGCCGGCGGCGCCTCGGGGGGGGGCGGATCCGTCCCCGTTGCCGGCGGGGCGGGGGGTGGCGTCGTGGGGGTCGGCGTCGTGCTCGGCGTGGGGGCCGGCTCCGTTCCCCAGGGGACGCCCTCGGGGAAGATCGGCTGGGGATCCGCGGTCGGCGGGGTCGTCGGAGAGGTCTCGGCGGGCGTCCCTCCCCCGCTCCAGGGGTCATCCCCCTCGGGCAGCAGCAGGTCGTCTCCCTCGTCCTCGTCCCCGGCCCGCCGATCCGGCGCCAGCTCGCCCAGGTCGGGCAGCACGTCCAGGTCGGGCTCCTCCAGGACGGGCCCGCCGTCCACGCCGTCGTCCTCGATCAGGGTTTCGATGCCCACGGCCTTCTCCCGCGCCGCGGTGGCGTGCTCGACCGCCTTGAGGCAGAGCTGCTCGGCCACGTAGTAGTCGTTGTACCCCATCTCTTCGCGGGCCTTGCTCAGGTACTCCCGGGCCAGGGTCATCTCGTACAGGGCCACCGAATCGGCGTTCACCTCCTCGGCCGCACGGATCGCCGTCCGCGCGTCCACCACACCCGTGGTGGAGCGAATCGGACCGCACGCGGTCTGCAGGAGCGCGATGGCGAGGATCAGCAGCGACCCGCGTATGGATGGCATGGCAGCTCCAACCTCCGGCGACCGAGTCTACACCGAACCTGCGCCTCCCGCCCAGGTACGCGCGCGGGGTCCACGGGCGCAAGTTGCGCGTGCGCGTTAGAATCCCCAGGGATCGAATCGCCTGGAATCGTCCCCGGGGCGGGCGCGACCGAAGATCTGCAGTGGCTCGTTCGTCCCACTCGCATGGGTCCCCGGTGGAGCGCCGACGCACGCCGTCACCCGGGGCACCCGGTTCGGGCCGCGAAGGGCCCGGGAGGAGCGAACGATGAGACACACGCGATGGATACTGAGTTTGCTGGCGATCCTGATCTTCCTGCCCATGGGGAGCGCCTCCGCGCGGGACTTCAGCGGGGAGAACTCCCTGGGGGTCGAGACCGACCTCATGCGCCGGACCCAGGAGGGTCTGGAGATGATCTACGCGCGGGACTACCGGACCGCGCTGGGCCACTTCCGCGAGGTGTCCGAGCTCTACCCGGACTCCCCCATCGGCCCCTTCGGCCGGTCGGTGATCTTCCAGGCGATGATGCTCGAGAACTTCGACTACGAGTACCGCGACACCTATCGGGTGGAGGCCGATCGGGCCATGGAGCGGGTGGAGAAGGCCCTCAAGTCGCCACAGCAGAAGGGCTGGAACCTGTTCATCTACGCCGGAATCGTCGGCCTCGACGGGCTGGACCGGGTTCGCGAGGGTGACTACCTCACGGCGTTCAACAAGGGCTGGGACGCCATCGAGTCGATGAAGAAGGCCTCCCGGGCCGAACCCACCTTCGCCGACCCGGACCTGGGGATCGGCATCTACAACTACTGGCGAACCGCCATCACCGACCGGGTGGACTTCCTGCCCCGCTTCGGTGACCACCGGGCCGAAGGCATCGCGCAGATGGAGCGCGCCCGGGACGAGGGCCTGCTGGTCTGGGCCGGCGCCTCCTTCGCCCTGGCGTACACCTACATGGAGGAGCGGGACTACGACAAGGCCACCGCCGAGTGCCTCAAGCTCCAGGCCGAGTACCCCAACAGCATCATCAACAACATGCTGCTGGGCCGCATCTACACCAAGTCCAAGGACTACGACGCGGCCATCGCCACCTTCGAGAAGATCCTGGTGATCGACGAGCACAACCGCCGGGTCCTGTGGCACCTGGGCGACACCTACTACAAGACGCGGCGCCACGACGAGGACGCCAAGCGGTACTTCGAGCGCTACCTCGAGGTCAGCATCCCCGACAACTACCGCTGCCACACCCAGTACCGCCTGGGCCAGATCGCCCAGCGCCACAAGGACTACGACGAGGCGATCCGCCGCTACGAGCTGGCGATCCAGGCCGACCCCAAGTACAAGCCGGCCCAGTCCCGCCTCGAGACCGTGAAGAAGAAGAAGGCGACGGCGGCGCTGAAGAAGGCCAAGGGCGCGGCCAGCAATCCAAGATAGGCGTCAGGCGTCAGGCGTCAGGCGTCAGGAAACAAAGCCGTTCTTCCTCCATCGATGTCGAGCGAGGCGAGACGACCTCCTCGCCTGAAGCCTCCCCCGCCCGCCCGCCCTCCGGAAAGGGTGGCGGGGAGGAGACGATTCGGCCCCCGATCCCGGTAGGATCCCCCAGGAGCCAACCCAGCCGAAGGGGGCATCACCATGGGTTTCTTCCGCATCACTTCAGTGGGGATCTGCGCGCTGTACCTCGGACTTGCGGGGGGGGCGCTGGCACAGGAGGAGGCGCCCGAGGCGGCGGGGGCGGCGGGGGAGGAAGCGCCGGACGGAGGCGCGACCGACGACGGATCGCCGGAGGGCACGGAGCCGAGCGGTGCACCCGCAGCGGGAGATGGGGTGGACGCCCTGTCGCTGATGGCGGAGGCCACCTACCCGCCGGGGCTGCTGCCGGCGGACTGGGAGGACCCGTCCACGTACGAGGCGGCCGTGGCCAGCGGGCCCTTCGCCCTGGTGGCCCGGGGGTACGAGGGGCTGGCGATCCTCGCCCGGGCGCCGGACGGGGCGACCCGCCAGCTGGCGCTGGTGGGCCAGGGCATGGACATCGAGGGGGTGCGCTGGGTCGGCGACGCGGCCCTGGCCCGAACGAGCCGGGGAGAGGCCCTGCTGCTGGACGTGCAGGACCCCGCCTTCCCCCGGGTGCTGCTGCTCCTGCCCGCCGGGGCCCGGGAGGACGGGAGCGAGGGCATCGCCCGCCGATCCAGCTCGGACGTGCCCCTGCCGCCGGAGCCGGTGCGCGGTACGGTGGTGGAGGTCCGCGGCGGCCACGCGCTGGTCGACCGGGGCTCCGAGCACGGCCTCGCCCCGGGGATGCACATGCGGGTGGAGTCGACCCAGCCGGTCAAGGCCCGTGACATGGACACCGGCGAGACCATCGTCCGGGCCAGCGACGAGCTGCTGGCGGTGGCGGAGGTGGTGGAGGTCACCGCCGGGCGGGCCAAGCTGGCCCTGGGACCCGGCGACGACGCCCGGGTGGGCGACGACGCGGCGAGCACCGGTGACCCGCTCACCGCCGACCCGGCCACCCCCGGCCGCACGGGCGGGATGTTGACCGTCGAGGGGGCCGTTCGCCCCTTCCTGGGGGTCAATACCCTGGCCTTCGGGATGATCAACGACCTGCGGGTGTCCTACCGCTTCCGCGTCCCCTTCAAGCTGACGGTGGCCATGGATCCCTTTGGACTCGTGGTGGGCCGCGAGGGCTCGGGGCTGCCGGGACACGCGGGGGTGATCGGCGCCCTGGACGCGGACTACTTCGGGTTCGGCTTCGGGGTGGGCTACGCCTGGTCCCTGGCCAAGCAGACCGGGGTCTCCTTCCGCCAGGGCTTCCGCTTCGGGGCCTACGACGGGGTGATGTTCGAGGGCAGCAACGAGTTCATCCTGGCGCTGCCCACCCCCGAGGGCTTCGACGGCCCGACCCGGGAGGATGCCGAGTTCATCTGGGGGGGCGCCCGGGGCATCTTCCGCTGGCCCACCGGCCCCCGGTCCCGCATGGCCCTGGAGGGGGGCGGAGCCCTCAACGGCTACGCCTTCGGGCTCCTGGATCTCTACGTGGCCCTGGCCGGTACCGGCGGGCCGGGCACCTTCTGGCTGCGGGTGGGCGGCGGCGTGGGCTGGCTGTGGGACAACCCGGCCGAACACTCCCTGCCCGACCCGGGCCACGAGGACGCCGACATGGCCTCGGGCTTCCAGCTCAGCGGCCCCCAGATCGGCCCGGTCTTCGGCGTGGGCTTCGAGTGGCACCGGCCGACGCCGGTGGCTCGTCCCTGACTACCACTCCGAAGAACAAGAAGAGAGGCTCGCGCAAAGGCGCAAAGGCGCAAAGGCGCAAAGAAGCAAGGGACGCGACGGCGACCTTTCACGGAAATCGGGGTGTCCCAGGGGGGCGTCGAAACGCGGAGAACGTCGAGAAGAGACAGCGGGCTCTCCGCTTGGCAACCTTTGCGCCTTCGCGCCATTGCGAGAGATTCTTCTGCTCCGAGGATCGTGGAGCGATGTCGGAAATCTACGGGCAGAACGGGGGCTAGTCGCCGGAAGGACGTCCGACGTCGGCGTCGGAGCCGTCGATGGATTCGCGGGACTCGTCCTCGGGTTCCTGGCGTTCGATCTGGACCCGGGCGACCCGGCGCTCGTCGGCGGCGGTGACCCGCATCAGCAGGCCCTCGGTCTGGACCTCGGCCCCCTTCTCGGGGACCTTGCCCAGCTCGTTGACGATGAATCCGCCCAGGGACTCGTACTCGCCGTTGTCCGGGAACTCGACGTCGAGCATCTCGCCCAGGTCGCTCAGCGAGATCTGGGCGTTGGCGATCCAGGTGCCCTCGTCCACCTGGCGCAGGGGCTCCTCCTCCTTGTCGTACTCGTCCCGGATCTCCCCCACCAGCTCCTCGAGGATGTCCTCGATGGTCACCAGCCCGGCGGTGCCGCCGAACTCGTCGACCACGATCCCCAGGTGCAGCCGGCGGAATCGCATCTCCTGCAGGGTGTCCGAGATGCGCTGGGTCTCGGGCACGAACAGCAGGTTCCGTCGCACCACCCGCCGCAGGCTCTGCTTGGACGCGGGCGCGAAGTGGGTCATCTGCAGCAGGTCCTTGGCGTAGAGCACCCCCTCCACCTCGTCCAGGGACTTGCCGTAGACCGGGATCCGGGAGTGCCCCCAGGCGATGACTTTTTCCAGCGCCCGATTCACCGGGGTGTCCATCTGCAGGAAGTGGACGTGGGTCCGGGGGATCATCACCTCCTTGGCGATGGTCTCCTTGAAATCCAGCGCCGAGGCCATCAGGGTCCCCTGGGCCGCCTCCTCGAAGGCCCCCTCCTTCTGGCCCAGCTCGATCATGTACTCGATCTCGCCCTCGGTTACCGACGGGCCCTCCGCCGCGTCCTTGCCCCCGAAAAGCCGCACCAGCAGCCGCCCGAAGCGGGCGAGAACCCAGGCCAGGGGGAAGAACGCGTACTCGAACAACCGCACCACGTACATGGCCGGGATCGCCACCCGCTCCGGGTTGTGCTTGGCGTAGGTCTTGGGCGTCACCTCGCCGAACACCAGCACCACCAGGGTCATCGCGGCCACGGCGACTGCGTCGACCTTGGGCCCGTCCAGGAAGTGGTCGGCCACCCGGTAGGCCAGGATCGACCCCAGGATGTTGACGATGTTGTTGCCCACCAGCAGGGTGGTGAGGATCCGGTTGGGGTGCGCGATCCACCGCTTGAGCACCGGCGCCCAGCGGTCCCCTTCGTCGATCAGCTGCTGGCTGCGGGAGAGCGACAGGGCGGTCAGCGCGGTCTCGGTACCCGAGAAGAATCCGCTGAACAGCAGGCAGACGCCGAGACCTATGATTTCCGGAAGGGGGTCGGCCACCCTCGTTTCCTCAATCCCACCGCGTGGCGCGAGGGATCCTCATTGTACCAGGGAGAAAAGAAAGCGCCGCCGGCCCTCCACGGGACCGACGGCGCGGAGCGTGAGCTCTACAGTTCGTTGACCGACTGCTCGATCTCCGGGTTGAAGTGTCCCCGCAGCTTGAGCAGGGGGGTGAACACCGGCTCCGGGGGCTCGAAGATGCCCTCCAAACCGGGGTGCTGCAGCGCCCCCTCGATCTTGCGGTCGTTGACGAAGTCGATCTCCGTCTTCTTCTTGTAGATGACGCGCGGCTTGCTCTCCTCGTCACCGTCGGTGTCCTCGGCCTGGGCCATGGCCAGACCGGGCGCGGCGGCGAACAGGCACACCATCGCGAACGCGATCACCCTTCTCACTGGCGCTCTCCTCGCTCCTCCCGTGTGGTTGTGAACCTTCAACGCCCGGGAGGGCGGGTTTGTTTCCCGTGGCATCGAAATGAAGCTCCGGGGCGGCACGGCCGGACCAGCCGGCCGTGGCACCCGACTTCGGCCACCACCTCCTCACACCCACGTGAGACTCCGCCCGCGTCGTGAGCCGGGAGGGGCGGAGGGCCGATCAGGACTCGAAGGGGGGGGCAAAGGAGCGTAGGCGACGAGGCATCCTGGATGGATGCCGAGGAGACGGGACGGCCACGCGAAGTCCAGGACGGACGAGAGCGGGGCCTCAGCGACGGCGCCCCCCTCAAGAGTCCCAGGCCCACCGCCGCTCCCGGCTCACGACGCCCTCGCGCTCGGCGAAAAGGCTCAAAGCATCGACTGCGGATCCACATCCACCGAAAGCCGCAGCCGCGACACCCGCGCCGCGGCCTGCAGGGCCGGCCGGGCGTCGTCGAGTACGCCGGCGAGGGAGCGGGGGTCGGGGGTCAGCAGCAGGAGCTGCCAGCGCTGGCGGCCGGCGATGCGCTGGATCGGCGACGGGGCCGGACCCAGGAGGCGGATGCGTTGGCCGGCTCTGGCCCTCGAGCGCAAGGAGCTGCGGATGGCGGTGCCGAGCTTCTGGGCCGCCCGCCGCACCTCCCCCTCCCGGGGATGGCTCAGCCGCAGCATCGCGATCCGCCCAAAGGGCGGGTACCCCAGGGCCTCCCGGGCGCCCAGGATCTTGCGGGCGTAGCCCTCGAAGTCGTGCTCCAGCGCGAACTTGATCGCGTCGTGGTCGGGCACGTAGGTCTGGACGATCACCCGACCGGGCAGCGCTCCCCGCCCGGCCCGGCCCGCCACCTGGGTCAGCAGGGCGAAGGTCCGCTCGCCGGAGCGGAAGTCGGGCAGCCGCAGCGCCGCGTCGGCGTGCAGCACCCCCACCAGGGTGACCCGGGGGAAGTCGTGCCCCTTGGCCACCATCTGGGTGCCCACCAGCACCTGGATCTCGCCCGATCGGAATCGATCCAGGATCTTCTCGTGTCCCCCCCGTCCGGCGGTGGTGTCCCGGTCCATCCGGTCCACCCGCAACCCCGGCATCCGGTTCGCCAGGGCCTCCTCCACCCGCTCGGTCCCCTCCCCCAGCAGCTCCAGGGCGTCGGCCTTGCACCCGGGGCAGCGGTCCGGCAGCGGCATCGCCCGCCCGCAGTAGTGGCAGCGCAGCAGGTGCTGCCGGCCGTGGTAGGTCATCGAGGTGTCGCAGCTTTGGCAGCGGAATTCGCCCCCGCAGCTGCCGCAGACCACCAGGGTCGACAGCCCCCGGCGGTTGAGCAGCAGGATCGCCTGCTCCCCCCGCTCCACCGTCTCCTCGATCGCCGTGACCAGGGTCGGGGTGAGGAAGCGCTCCTCCTCGGCGGGACCGCCCCTCTCCTCCCGCAGATCCACCACCTGGACCTCGGGCATCGGCCGCTCCGCCACCCGCTCGGGCAGCGACAGGGCCCGGTACTTGCCCACGTCCGCGTTGTGCAGGCTCTCCAGCGCCGGTGTCGCCGACCCCAGCACGCACACCGCCTTGGCCTTCGCTGCCCGGGCCACGGCCACGTCTCTCGCGTGGTAGCGCAGGCCGTCGTCCTGCTTGTACGAGCCGTCGTGTTCCTCGTCCACCACCACCAGCCGCAGGTCCCGCACCGGGGCGAAGACCGCCGAGCGGGCGCCGATGGCCATGGCCGCGTGGCCCGTGCGCAGGGCCCGCCAGCACTCCACCCGCTGCTTGGCGGTCATCCCCGAGTGGAGCACGGCGATGGGCCGGTTCAGCCGGGCCACGAAGCGGGACACCAGCTGCGGGGTCAGGGCGATCTCGGGGACCAGCACCAGCACACCGCCGCCGGCGTCGAGGACCTTCTGGGCCAGCCGCAGGTAGACCTCGGTCTTGCCCGATCCGGTGACCCCGTGGAGCAACCACGAGGAGAAGCTCCCCTCGTCCAGGGCCGCAGACACGCCGTCCACCGCCTCCTCCTGGGCCGAGGTCAGCTCGGGCGGCGCGTCCCCACCATCGCCCGGCTCGCCCCCTCCATCGTGCTCCAGCCGCGGCGGAAGCTCCCGGCGTTCCAGGCGCACCAGGTCGAGCTCCTCGAGCTGCTGGATCACCCGCCTCGCCCCGGAGAACTGCTCGACCAGATCCGGCACCGGCACCGAGCCGAACCGGTCCAGGTAGGCCAGCAGCCGATCCCGCACCGGGCCCTGGCGGCTGAAGGCGGACAGGGCCTGGGTCAGCCCCACCGCCAGCGTGGCCACCTCCACCGTGGGCGCCCGCCAGCCGGCCGGGGGATCGCCATCGTCCCCGCCCGTCCGCTGGCTGCGCACGGTGGGCGGCAGGGCGGTGGCGATCACCTGCCCCAGGGGGTGGCGGTAGTAGCGGGCGACCCAGCGCAGGAACCCCAGCTCCTCCGGCTCGAGCACCGGCCCGTCGGTCAGGACGCCCCTCAGCGGCTTCAGCTTCAGGTCGGCGCGGGCAGGGGGGTCCAGCTCCACCACCACACCGGCCAGGGTCCGCCGGCCGAAGGGGGCGCTGACCACCTGGCCCACACAGGGGGGTACGTCCCCCTGCCACAGGTAGTGGAAACACTCGTCGATGGGAACGGGCAGCGCGACGGAGACGCTGCGCTCGGCCGGGCGGCCCGGGGTCAGGGGAAGCTCTGGGGTCGCCACCCCGGTCACTGACCTCGGATGCGCTCCTGGGTCTCGGCCTCGGTCTTGCAGTCGATGCAGTGGGTGGTCACCGGCCGGGCGATCAGGCGTTTCTCGGCGATGTCCTCGCCGCACACCTCGCAGATCCCGTAGTCGCCGCCGTCCAACCGCTGCAGGGCCTTGCGGATCTTGTAGATCAGCTTCCGCTCGCGATCCTTGAGTCGGATCGAGAAGTCCCGGGTCGACTCCTCCGACGCCAGGTCGATGGCGTCCGGGAGGTTCAGTTTCTGCTCGGTCAGGTCGCCCACACTGCGGTTGGCTTCCTCGACCAGGGCTTCGAGCCGATCGTTGAGCAACCGGCGGAAGAATTCGCGCTTTTCTGCGTCCATGCTCGCTGCTCCCCCTGCCGGCATTCCCCGCTCCCCCACGGGATGGCGTCCGGCGGTTGTGCAGGCCCTTGGCCGTTTCCGGCCGGGCCTCGCGGCCGGAGGATGGTAGCCGCGAATCGCGAGTCTGTCCAGATGACAGGCTGTCAACGCTGCACGGGGAGCACGCCGCGCCGTGACAGGATGGCACGGATCGCAGCTCGGAAACGTCCGGATTCCGGTCTCTTGCCCCCTCTGGGGGCTGGCATGTCCTTTGCTCTCTTCCCCGCTTCAGGCGACAATCGCCCCGCGCGCCGCGCGCACCTGGAGTCCCCGTGATCCGCAGGACGCTCTCGCTGTTACTGCTCTCGCTGGCCATCGCCGCCCCCGCGGCGGCCGAGGAGGACTGGGCCTCGGGCAAGACCCTGGCCGTGGGCGGCGCCGGGCGGGCGATGCCCCTGGACAACTCGGGCGTGGTGCTCAACCCGGGCGCCATCTCCAGCCCCCTACCCGCCTACTCGTCGGAGGTGGGCTACCAGCGCTTCGACGCCACCCGATCGGACGTCTTCCACGCCTCGGTGGTGGACTGCAAGACCAGCATGCTGGCCATGGGCATCAGCCAGACCTTCGAGTGGCAGCGGCCCCCCTTCGTTCCCTTCGAGGATCTGAGCTGGTACGACGCGGACGCGGTGGGCGAGATCGACGACAAGCGCCGCGTCGACCGCTTCGTGTGGGCCATGGCCTACGGATTCGCCCAGCGGCGATTCAACCTGGGCGCCAGCCTGCGGGTCTACCACGTCAGGGATCCCCTGCGCGGGGACACCTCGCCGGTGAGCATGGACGTGGGACTGTCGTGGTGGGTCAGCCCCAACGTGGCCATCGGCGTGGTGGGCGGCAACCTGGTGCCGACCAACCTCGAGGAGGAGCCCACGACCCTGGCGGCCGGGTTCGGCGTGATGACCCTCGGCGGAATCCTGTGGTTCGAGGCCGACGGGGTGATCGACTTCGACTCCGGGGACAAGGCGCAGGTGGACGTGCGGGCCGGGGCCCAGCTGACCCTGCTGACCCAGTTCAACATCCGCGCCGGCTACGCCAGCGACTCCATGTTCGGCCAGCAGTACCTGTCGTGGGGCCTGGGCTGGACGATCCCCCAGTTCTCGGTGGGCTACACCATGCGGGTCGAGCTGGGGGACATGGAGCGGCGGCTGAACCCTGACAAGAACGAGGCCGCCAACCGCATGCTTCACTCGTGGATGATCACGGTGATGTTCTAATCCCCTCGTCCGACGCGCTATCTCCGCGGCGCGCGCCACCCGTCCCTGAGCCCCCGCAGCAACGATCTGGCACGGGCGAGTCGCGGTGCGTCCGAGGAGCGCAGCAGGGTGGCCGCCGACAGCAGTGCCGCCACTGCCGGGGCGGCGGGGTGGGCCGAGGGGTGGGCCAGACACAGGGCGATCTGGCCCCGCGTGCCGTGGTAGCTGGCGAAGGGGGTCAGGCGTCCCGCCGTCGCGCCCCCCCGATGGAGCGCCAGGGCGTCGGGCACCAGGACCAGTCGATAGCCCGCGTCCCGCAGCCTCAGGCACAGATCCACGTCCTCGAAGTAGAAGGGGAACCGCACGGCGTCGAAGCCGCCGGCCGCGACGGCCGTGTCCACTCGCAAGGCCAGGGCGGTGGCGGGCAGGGCCTGGACCGGCGCCGGCGGCGGGGTGGGTGGCGCAGCGGGACGGATCGCGCGGATCCGGCCGCCGCGCAGTCGCACGGAGAGCCCGGCGGACTGGACCGTGCGTCCGTCCTCCTCGAGCACCACGGCGCCCGCAGCCGCCACCCCGGGTCGTGCCACCTCGCGCTCCAGGGCCGAGCGGGCTCCGGGCAACAGGCAGGCGTCGTCGTTGAGCAACAGGATCGCCCGCAGTCCGCCCCGCCTGGCGCGTTCCAGGGCGGCGTTGGCCGCGGCGGCAAAGCCCGCGTCCTCCCGCACGCTGATCCGCTCGGCGTCCGGCCGACCGCAAGCCGAGCAGACCTCGGGATCGGGCGAAACCAGCCACAGCGGAGGGCGCACCCGAGCCACGGCCCTGCGCAGCAGAGGCTGCCGGCCCGAGGTCACCACCACGACGGGGGAGGACAAGCGCATGCGTGTAGGTAGAATAGCCGCTCGGGAGTGACGCGATGCGACGAGTGATCTCCGGCCTGACGATCCTGCTTCTCCTGATCCTTCCGGCGGCCCTGGCGCTGGGGGGCACCGCCGCGTACGGGACGGCCCGACGCCAGGCGGTCCAGGCGGTCAACGCCTGTCGGAACCTGGCCACGGTCAGCCGCCAGGTGGACAAGCTGGCTGCGGACGTGGAGACCGAGGCCCAGGCGATCCAGGGGGGCACCAGCGGGCGCATCGCCGTGGTCCGCGAGCGCCTGGCCACCGTCGACGGCAAGGTGGGCGAGATGGAGCGCAAGGTGGCGGAACTGCAGCAGACCACCGCCGATCTGAAGACCTCCACCGCCGAGCTCAAGGACGGGCTCGACGACGCCCCCTGACCCCCCTCACCACTCCTTCCGCGCACGCAGCGCGCGGCGCCCGACCATCTGGCGACGGAGCCGGGTGGCCAGCTCGTCGTCGGTGATCGTGGTCTGGGCGCGGATGCGGGCGCGGCGGCGAAGGTCGGCGGGGAGGCTGGCCAGGGACACGGCCAGCGCCGCGGCGGCGCCGGCGACCGCGGCGCCCCGTTGCAAGGGGGTTGCGTAGGCGCCCATGGGGCCCTCCCCCCGGGCGCGAGCGTGCTCCAGGTAGCGGGTGCTCCCGTGCCAGGGGCTCGCGAGCAGCTGCCGCCACGGGAGATGCATCGCCGCCAGTCGCGCCCGATTGCGCTCCACCAGGAAGGCCTTCCGAGCGCTGGCCCCGCCCCAGGTCCCGCCCCCCAGGTGATGAACCACCGCGGCGGGGGCATAGTGCACCCGCTCGCCGGCGCGCAGGGCGCGCATCCCCAGCTCCGCGTCCTCGCCGTAGGCGAAGAAGTCCTCGTCCAGCCCCCCCACCCGATCGACGAACTCGCGGCGCAGCAGCATGGCGGCACCGCTGGGCAGCAGGGGGGGCAGGGGCACGCGGCCACCGGGATCGTCCGCCGGTCGGCCCCGGCCCCGGCAGAGGTTCAACCCGTCCCGGTAGAGCAGGTGACCGGTGTTGTCGATCCGGTCCCCGGGCGCCAGGGTGAGGATCCGCGGCAAGACCAGGGCGGCCCCGCTGTCCTCGGCCGCCTCCACCAGGCGCAGGACCAGGTCCGGGGCGGCCACCACGTCGTTGTTGAGCGCCAGCAGGAATCGTCCCCTGGCGGCCCGCAGGCCCACGTTGATGGCGCCGGCGTAGCCCAGGTTGTGCCCGGTTCCCAGGAAACGGACCGGGAGATCCGCGGCGGCGCAGACCGACCGGCTCCCGTCCGTCGACCCTCCGTCCACGACGAGGACCTCGGGGGACGCGCCACGACCGGCGGCCAGCGACGACAGACAGTCACGCAGGTGCCGTCCGCCGTTCAGGTTCGGGATGATGACGGAGACGGTGGGGCGACGCTCCATGACCGCGTCCGGCGCGGTGCCCGTCAATCCTCTTCCCAGGGGGCCTTGGGCGCGTCGGGGCGGCGGGCCCGCATGGGGCGGATCTTCTGGGCCTCGGCCTCGCGCTTGCGGCGGTTCTCGGCGAAGAACTCGGTGCCGATCTCGATGGCGCCCACGGTGGGTTCGTCCATCTCGGCCGCGGCGACCTTGACCGTGGCTCCCATGTCGCCGAGGGCATCGACCAGGGCGTCGGCTGCGGCCTTGCTGGCCTGGTGGCTGAGCACCACGGAGGTGATGGCGAGCCCGGCCTTGAGTTCGTCGAGGGAGCGGTCCGGGACCAGCTTCGACAGGAAGTCCGCCACGCGCTCGAAGGCGCCCTCTTCGGTGTACCGAGTGATGCGGATCTCGTAGCTGTCGCCCATGGACCGTCCTCGCCGGCGCGGGCCTGGACGCCCGCGGATCGGGAACCGTATCTTAGCAGCATGATCAAGCGCATCCATCACATCGCCGTGGCGGTCGAGGCCCTCGGGCCGGTCGCAGAGCAGCTCAGCACGACCCTCGATCGTCCCCCCGGGGAGCCCGAGGACGTGGCGTCCGCGCGAACGCGCGCCCAGTTCTTTCAGGTGGGGGAGAGCCGGATCGAGCTGGTGGCCCCCCTGGACGACGAGTCGCCCATCGCCCGCTACCTGGGCAAGCGCGGGCCGGGGATCCACCACATCTGCCTGGAGGTGGACGACCTGCCCGCCGAGGTGGCCCGCCTCCGCGCCGCCGGGGCGGAGTTCGTGACCGATGAGATCCAGCAGGGCGCCCACGACGCGCAGATCATCTTCGTGCACCCACGCCACACCGGCGGGGTCCTGATCGAGCTGCAGCAGGCCAGGGACTGACCGGGAGAATCGCCGGAGCCGGCCCGGCTGCGGTACAGTAGGGTCTCGGCTTCCGGGATCATCCGGGGGACGGAAACCAGCTGCCGGCGGCCCGGCGGCGCGGCCCGAGCGGAAGAGATGAGCACCAAGGCCCGAATCTACGTCGCGGATCCCGATCCCGGAGTCGTCCAGTTCGTGCGCGGCACGCTGGAGCCGGCGGGGTACTCCGTCCAGGAAGCGCTCGATTTTTCGCAGATCCCCGACGAGCTGCGGACGTTCGACGCGGACGTGGCCCTGATCTCCACCGGGATCGAGGGGCACTACTACGGGGACATCATCCGGGACATCAAGCGCAGCGAGTTCGATCTGGACCTGGTGGTGATCACCCTGATCGACGGCGAGGAACGGCGGCTGGTCGGCGACAGCCTGGCCCAGGGCGCCTCGGACATCATCCACAAGCCCATGGTGGCCGCCGACCTGACCAACCGGATCCAGTTGCACACCCGTAAGCCCAACTGGCGGACCACGGACCTGGAGCTCTCGGAGCTGAGCATCGGCACCGAGTCCAGGTTGCCGGTCTCGTCACTCAAGACCGGTTCGGACCGCTACGACAGCGACCTGACGACCTTCATCGAGATCACCGAGGCCATCGCCTCTTCCCTGGATCCCGAGGACGTCTACTACGTTCTGGTGCGGCGCATCGCCGATGCCGTGGACTGCGACCGGTGCAACGTGGTCCTGCGAGGAATCGGGGAGTCGGAGGCCTTCGTGGTGGCCAGCCACGAGGATCCCAACCTCAAGCGCCTGGCCATCGCCCTGGAGCGCTACCCCGAGTACCGGCTGGCGCTGGACTCCATGGAGCCGGTGCTCATCGACGACGCCCAGCTCCACCCGGTGACCGAGAAGGTCCGCGGGGAGGTGGAGATCGTGCAGCTGGGGGCGATCCTCGTCTTCCCCCTGATCGTGCGGGAGACTGCGGTGGGGGTCATGTCGATATCGACCCGAGGCCGCGCGCGGGAGTTCGACCCCGCGGAGCTGCTGCTGCGGGCGATGGCCAACCTGGCCGCCTGCGTGGTCAAGTCCACCACGGCGCTGGAATCCCTGCGCTACCAGTCGGCGGCGGCCAGGGCGCCCGCCGAGGAGTTCGACAACATCGTCCTGGACCTGGACGACCAGATCGAGCTGCTGATCGACGAGTTCGAGAAGGGCGGGAGGTAGGTCGGATGCGACGCTCCTGGCCCGCCATCGGGCCCCTGCTCGTGCTCGGGCTGCTGCTGGGCGGGTGCTGGGAGGTGCTCACGCATCAGGACCAGGAAGACCTGGACGACCTGTGGATGGACCGCGACGGCGTGATCGAGGTCGCTCCCGCCTCCCTGGCCCTCTCCGCGGCCCCGGGTGAGGACGCCAAGGACAGCCTGACGTTCACCGAGACCACCACAGAGCGTGGGATCGAGATGGATCTGGCCCTGGAGGGGGACGCTGCGGCACAGCTAGGCATCCACCCGGGAGACCTGTCGGTGACCGTCGTCTCCGGCGGTGCTCTGGAGATCCAGGTCACCTTCAGCCCCGACGGCTCCACCACCGACGCCACGGCCGAACTCGTGGTCACCACCACCGGTACCCCGGCCGAGCTGCGGATCCCCATCACCACCGAGACCACCGACCCCGGCGACGACGACTCGGCCGAGTAGACGCCAGGCCTCACCCCCGGAGGTCTCCCGGGCCTCGAAGAAGAAGATCTCTCGCAGAGGCGCAGAATACGCAAAGAGCGCAGAGGCCCGAAGCAGCGACGTGCCCCTCGGCGGCCTCTGCCACCTCTGCGCCTCTGCGCGAACTCTTCCCCTTCGGGGTTCAGGAGATCTTCACCGCCCGGGACCGGAATCTCCCAAGCTAGCTTCCTTCGGCGGGTACCACCCGGTTCCGCTTCCTGTGGCGGAAGGCGATGGCGTTTTCGAGGACACGTTCGGGGCCCACGCCGGTGCCGGGCCAGACGACTGCGCGACGGACGGTGGCGCGGGAGGCCACGGTGGCGCCGGCGTCGATCACCGCGTGGGGGCCGACCACGGCGTCGGGCTCGATGCGGCACCCCTCGAACAGGGCGACTGGTGGGACCAGGCGGGCGTCGGGGGACAGCTGGACGCCGCCCCGGTCACCGTGCTCGCGGCCGTCGATGTCGATGGCGAAGGCGGGGAGCACGCCCGGGGGTGGCGCCCCCTCCCACAGCAGCTCCACGGCCTCGCCCCCCGGGAAACCGAGGTCCATCAAATCCACGTGGGTCCCCAGGTAGCGCTCCGGGGTCCCCAGGTCGTTCCAGGCGCCCCGGTGAACGATCCCCCTCAGGTCCCGGCCGGCCTCCATCAGCGGAACGTACCCCTGCCGGACCACGCAGGACTTCCCGCTGTCGGGGAGGTGGTCGAAGATCGCGCGTTCGGTCAGGTGCACGCCCGAGAACACCCCCCGGCCCGCCTCCTCGCCTGCCGGACCTCCGGCGGCGTCGGCCGGTCGCGTGCCCAGCCCGGCCAGGTCGGCCACCCGGCCGTCGATGTCGACGATCACCGCCCCGAAGCGATCCACCTCCGGGTGCTCGGCCAGCAGCAGCGTCGCCACGCCACCCTGCTCCCGGTGGGCGGTCACGAGGCCGGACACGTCGAAGTCGCAGAGGATGTCGCCGTTGACCACGACGACCGGTCCCTCACCCAGGAGCGGACGGGCCGCCACCAGCGCACCACCGGTGCCGAGGATGTCGGGGACCTCCACGGAGAAGCGGAGCTCCAGATCCGGCAGGTGCAACGTCGTCCAGGCGCCGATCTCGGTCACCAGCCGGTCTGCCAGGTGATGGGCGTTGACCGCCACCCTGCGCAAGCCGGCACGCTGCAGTCTGGCCAGCGCGTACCCCAGCAGGGGCACACCCATCAGCGGGCAGGCGGGCTTGGGCAGCTCGTCGGTCAGCGGCCGCAGCCGATTGCCGAACCCGGCCCCGAGCACGATCGCGGAGAGATCCGATTCCGACATGTCTTCCAGCCTGACGCCTGACGCCTGACGCCTGTGACTACGCCACCCCCATCAGCAGCAACAGCAGCGCCTTCTGGGCATGCAGCCGGTTCTCGGCCTCCTGGAACACCACGCTCTGGGGGCCGTCGACGACCTCGGCGGTCTGCTCGTCGCCGCGCATGGCCGGCAGGCAGTTCATGAAGATCGCGTCCGGAGCCGCGTGGGCCATCAGCGCGGCGTTGACCTGGTAGGGCATCAGGTCCGCCTCCCGCGCCGCCCGCTCCGCCGGATCGATGTGGTAGCTCATCCAGCTGTCGGTGTAGACCACGTCGGTCCCCCGCGCCGCCTCGACCGGGTCGTGGGTGACGAGGATCTCGGTGCCCGAGGCGATCTCGTGTCCCCGGGCCAGCACCTGGGGCTGGGGCTCCCACTGCTCGCCGGCCGGGCAACCGACGCGGATGTTCATCCCCGCCAGGGCGCAGCCGTAGATCAGCGAGTGGGTGACGTTGTTGTTCGAGTCGCCCATGTAGGTCAGCGTGCGACCCGCCAGCCCGCCCTTGCACTCCTCGATGGTGAACAGGTCGGCGAGGATCTGGCAGGGGTGGCTGAAGTCGGTCAGGCCGTTGACCACCGGAATCGTGCACAGCTCCGACAGCACCTCCACCGAACGGTGGGAGTAGGTGCGGGCCATGATCGCGTCGGCCATCCGGGTGACCACCCGGGCGAAGTCCTCGATGCTCTCCTTCTTGCCGAGCGGCGAGGTGGAGACGTCGTAGTAGATCGCGTGCCCGCCCATCTGGGTCATGCCGGTCTCGAAGGACACCCGGGTGCGCAACGAGGGTTTCTCGAAGAGCATCAGCAGGGTCTTGAAGGCCATCCGGTCCCGGTAGTCCTCCGGGTTCGCCTTGACCTTCTTCGCCAGCTCCAGCACCGCCCGGATCTCGTCGGGGGACCAGGCATCGAGGGTGATCAGATCCTTGTGCATGGCGTCGAACCTCCGCGGCCACCCACCCCGCCGGGCAGCATAGAGAACCGGCGGCGCCGGGAGAACCCCTCGCTCGCGCGGTGGCTTCAGATCACCTTGCCCGGATTCAGGATCCCCTCGGGATCGAGGGCTGCCTTGATGGCCCGATGCAGGTCCATTGCCGGGGCGCCCAGCTCCCAGTCCAGGTAGGGGCGCTTGAGCAGGCCGACGCCGTGTTCGCCGGTCACCGTGCCACCCAGGTCGAGGGCGATGCGGAAGACCCGTTCCGAGGCGCGGCGGACCCGCGGCGCCAGCGCGGGATCGTCGTACAGCAGGTTCACGTGCAGGTTGCCGTCGCCGGCGTGGCCGTACGAGGCGACGGTCAGCTCGGGGTCCTCCGCGGCCACCTCCGTCACGCGGCGGATCAGCTCCGACAGCCGCCCCGTGGGCACAGCCACGTCCTCGCTGAGGTGGTGGGAGAACGGCTCCTTGATCGCGTCGGAGGTGCTCCGACGAAGCTCCCACAGCTCCGCCGACTCCGCGGGCGAGCCGGAGATCCGGACCGCTACGGAGGTCCCGGACGCCGCGTCGAGCGCGCGGGTCAGCTGGGGCTCGCAGGTCCCCTCCGGGCCGTCGACCTCCAGCAGCAGGGCCGCCCCATCGGCCGCCCCCCGCAGGGCGGTGGCGTCCATGAGTTCCAGCGTCCGGGGCAGAACGCCCGCGGCCAGGATGGCCTGTACGGCCTCACAGGCCGCCAAGGGATCGCCGAAGGAGATCCACGCGGTGAGGACCTCTCCGGGCAGGGGCAGCAGCCGCAGCGTGACCGAGGTGATCACCCCCAGCGTGCCCTCCGATCCCACCATCAATCCCCGCAGGTCGTACCCCGCGACGCCCTTGATCGCCCTGCGCCCCAGGCGCACCGGCCGGCCGTCGGCGAGCACCGCGTCCAGGCCCAGGACGTAGTCGGCCGTCACCCCGTACTTCACGCACAGGGGGCCCCCGGCGTTGGTGGCCACGTTCCCCCCCACCGTGCACTCGTCCAGGCTGGCCGGATCGGGTGGATAGAACAGCCCCTCCGATTCGACCTCCTCCCTCAGCCGTGCCGTCACGGTACCGGCCAGGACCTCGGCCTGCTGATCCGCGGCGGACAGGCCGGTCACGCCGACGAGGCGCTCCAGACTGCACACGACCCCCCCGGGGCCGGGCACGCACCCCCCCGCCTTGCCCGTCCCCGCCCCCCGGGCCGTCACCGGGATCCGTTCGCGGGCGCAGGCGGCGATCACCGCGGACACCTCCGCGGGCGACGACGGCAGGCAGACCGCGGCGGGGGTGACGGACTCGGCAGCGGAGCGGTCCCCCGCGTACGCCTCCAGGCGCGGCCCATCGAAGATCACCTGGCCGCCCCCCAGCGCGCCCCGCAGGGCGCGGATCCCGGCAGCGGTCAGGTCAGCGTTCGCCACGGTGCTCACCTTCCACCAGGTATGCCAGGCAACGCAGGTAGTCGGTGGGCGGATGCCCCGGCAGCACCGGGTGGTCCGGGGCGGCACCGCCCCGATAGACCTGGATCAGGCGCCGTCCTCCGCGGCGGGCCGACGACGGCACCAGCTCCGAGAAGGTCTCCCAGGTCAGGTGGTGGGAGCACGAGCAGGTGAACAGCAGCCCCCCCGGGCGCAGGGCGCGCAGGGCGAGGTAGTTGAGCCGGCGGAAGGCCTCGACGCCCCGTTTCACGTCCTTGCGGCGGGGGATCAGCGAGGGCGGATCGCAGATCACCGCGTCGAAGCTGCCCGGTTCCGCGTCCCGCAGCAACTCCTTGGCGTCGGCGCACACCACCTGGACCCGGTCGTCCACCCCCGCCCGGGAGGCGTTGTCCCGGGCCTGTTCGCAGGCCGCCTCCGACGAGTCCACCAGCGTCACCTTCGACGCCCCGGCCGCCGCCGCACGCACCCCGGCGACGCCGACGTAGGCATGCAGCTCCAGAAGTTCGCGATCCGACGCCCAGTCCACGATGCGGTCCCGGGTGAGGCGCATGTCCAGGTACAGCCCGGTCTTCTGCCCGCCCGCGGGATCGAAGCGGACGGCAACGCCCCCCTCGTCCACCTCCCAGCTGTCTTCCCGCTCACCCCGGAGCCAGCGAACCTCGGGGTCGAGCGCTTCGGGGACCCGTCCCCGGGCGTCGTTGCGCAGCAGCACCGCCGAGCAGTCGTGCACGCCCACCAGCAGATCGGCCACCCCCTCCACCAGGCGGTCGGTGAACGCGGTGGTGCTCTGGACCACGGCCCGGCCGCCGTAGCGGTCCACCACCAGCCCGGGCAACCCGTCCGCCTCCGCGTGCACCAGCCGGTGGGCCTGCCAGCCGGCGGCCACCGTCCCCCGACGCCTCGCCGCGGCCTCCAGGCGCCCAGCCAGCAACGCCCGGTCGACGGCCGTGCCCCGGTCCCGGGTCCAGATCCGGGCGGCCAGCAGGGTGTGGGGGTGGTACGCGGCGGTGGCCAGGTAGCGGCCCCGGTGGTCCTCCAGGTGGACCAGGGAGCCCGGGGGAGGGGGCGGATCCGGGCGGATCACCTCGTTGGAGTAGATCCACAGATGGCCCGCCCGCAAGCGGCGCTCGGCCCCCTTGCGCAGACGGACGCTGCCGTGCACGGGAATTGCGCTCAACGGATCAGTCCTCCGCGATGCTTCCGCCCCGGCCGGCGCGGCGGGCCAGCGTCTGGATCAGCGCGTACTCGCTGAACAGCACCTCCTCTTCCGGAGGACCGTCGGCGGGGGATCCGTCCTCGGAGGCAATGGCCTCACGACGGACCCGCGGCACCCTGCGGAACAGCTCGTCCACGACCACGCCCTTCCCGGGCACGGCGAACCGGGCCGGCAGGGTCTTGAGGTTGAGCAGGGTCGAGGGCTTGCGGGCGGGACCCAGACAGCCGAAGTCGAATCGATCCTGGCGAATCCGTACGGGCACCGTGGGCTCGGCGGACACCAGGTGAAGCAGCCAGTAGGGGTGCTGGATGTCCGAAAACGACCGGGACGGCCGGGACTTGACCCGCCAGAAGGTGCGCTCGACCAGGGGGCCGCCCGGGGTCTCCAGGGGTTTGACCTCACCGAGGATCGCCAGTTCCAGGTCCCGCCGCTCCAGCTGCAGCGGCGGACGATCCGCGGACTCGAACAGGAGGGTCTCGTCGTCGATCTCCGCCCTCTCGGCCGGATAGGCCTCCCGGTGTCCCTCGACCATGTCGCGGGTCAACACCAGGACCCGCAGCCCCCCGGCGATCAGATCGTCCTCCAGCGCCCAGGCGGGCGCCATCTCGTCGAACTCCTTGAGGAAGACCGGAAACTCCCGCTGCAGGTAGAGGTTGGCCGTGTAGGCGTCGATGCCCAGCAGATTGTCCAGCCTCGCCCTCAACCAGGGGAGATTCTGGCGGTAGGCGGGATCGGGCAGCAGCAGCACCCGGGCCGTGGCCCCGCGGGCGCCGAAGGCCCCGCGGCCGTGGAGCAGGGGGGAGTCGGGTCCGGCGTCGGTGACCTGGCGGTACTGGTCGGTCTGGACGTCGTCCTCGTCCACCGCGGCGTACTCGCCGCTACCGGCGGAGGTCACCACCGGGTGCTCCCCGGACAGCAGGGCGTCGACCTCTGCGTACTCGCCCGTGACGGTCTTCTCCAGGGACTCGTACTCGCCGGTGATCATCTCGTCCAGCGAATCACGATCGACCAGATCGGTGGGATCCTTGGTCGGTGTGCCGCCGGGTTCGTCGGGGAGTCGGGGTGGCGTGACCGGCGGTGCCGCCGCCTGCGACGTGGCGTCGGACTCCGGCGGTGCCGCCGAGCCCGGTTCGGCGGAGGCGTGGAGTTGGGCCCTCAGCTTGGGAGGCAAGGACGCCAGCAGCTTGGGGTCCATGGTCGTGGCCAGGGGCTCGGACGACTCGCCGGGCCCCTGCGCGACCGCCTCCTCTTCGCCGCGCTCGGGCAGGTCGGCGCCGCAGTACATACACTGGGTGAACTTGGGCCCATTGGGCCGGCCACACTGGGGACAGGGGATCACCTGGGCCACGGTCTGCTCGCTCCTCGGACTGTCCGATTGTAACGTCCTCGCGGCCCGTCCGCTGCCCCGGACTCCGTCGCGGTCGCCGGGTTTCCCCCCTCGGCGATCGATGTCACACTCGTGCCATGCCGGTCCTCGGTCTCATTTCCGACACCCACGGTGCGGTCCCGCTGGCCGTGGCCCGGGCCTTCGACGGGGTCGACGAGATCCTCCACGCCGGCGACATGGGCGGCGAACTCGTCGAGGCCGAGCTGTCGGCCATCGCGCCGGTCACCGCCGTCCGCGGCAACATGGATCCGCCGGGTCGCTGGCCCGTCGAGCAGATCCTCGAGCGCGGGGGGCGCCGGATCCTCCTGGTCCACGACATCGGCCAGGTCTTCGAGCCCTCCCGGGACTTCATGACCCGCGCGGCCCAGGCGCGCGCAGAGCTGGTGATCTTCGGCCACTCCCACGTCCCCTCCGACTACAAGCTCGGCCCCGTCCGCTACATCAACCCCGGCTCCGCCGGCAACGCCCGTCGCGCCCCCGACTCCGTCGCCCTGCTGACCCTCGACGACGACGGCATCCACGTCGAACACATCCAGGTCTGACCCGCCTACAAAGCCCCCTTTCTGGGCAGCTCCAGGGGCGGGACCACGCCGGGTCTCGGGGCTCCGGGAAGAAGGGCTACCTGGGTCTCTCGAAGGGGGGT
>CAZITQ010000021.1:50982-63047 GCA_964542165.1 uncultured Rickettsiales bacterium | reverse complement strand
TTGCAGTCCAGGCACTCCACGAACCCGTCCCCGTCGCCGTCGTAGGTCTCGTTGGCGGGCACGGCCTCGTCGCAGTCGTTGTCCACCTCGTCGCACAGTTCGGGGGCGCCGGGGAAGGTGTCCGGATCGTTGTCGTTGCAGTCCCCCTGGCAGACGGTCCAGCCGTCGTGGTCGTCGTCGGTCTGCTCGTCGATTACCCCATCGCAGTCGTCGTCGACGCCGTTGCACTCCTCGGCCGCCCCCGGGAAGATCAGCGCGTCGTCGTCGTCGCAGTCCCCCTCGCAGGTGGTCCACCCGTCCCCATCGGTGTCGAAGCCGTCGTCGACCCAGCCGTTGCAGTCGTTGTCCGAGAAGTCGCAGGCCTCCACCCCACCCGGGAAGGCCAGGGCGTCGTAGTCGTCGCAGTCCCCGTCGCAGTTGGAGAAGCCGTCCCCGTCCTCGTCGGCGTACTCGTCGGTCTGGCCGTCGCAGTTCTGATCGATGCCGTCGTCGCAGATCTCCTCGGCTCCCGGGTGAATCGTCGGATCCTGGTCGTCGCAGTCGTCGTCGCAGTCGGTCCAGCCGTCCCCGTCCAGGTCCACCCCGGCGCAGGGATCGAAGTTCCAGGCGAAGTTGACGGCGTTCGCCAGCACGATCCCCGCGTCCTGGTTGTTGCCCCAGCCGTACTCCCAGGTGTGGCCGCTGGCGATGAGCATGCCCATGCCCTCGTACAGCACGTAGAGGATGGGGTTCTGGTTCTGGCTGTGGCGGGCCAGCACCTCGGCGTCCTGGGGCACGTTGACGAAGAAGTTGTGGCTGGCCGACGACCCGGAGATCGGGTTGGCCACCCCGGCCAGCAGATCGTGGGTCGGGTCGACGACCACGTTGTTGCTGTCGCCGCCGTACTGGTTGGTGCCGCCGAAGGGCGGATCCGGGTAGGGGGTCTCGTTGCTCTGGGTGCAGCCGGACCAGATCACCACGCCACCCGACTGGATGTAGCTCTCGTACGTGGCGTGGTTCTGCATCTGTACCTGGTTGTACTGCCCGCCCTGGACGCTGGACGTGATCACCACGTCGTACAGGTTGATGTTCACGTTCGCCATGTCCTGGAACGTGTACTGATCGAAGGGGATGCCCGCCAGGTTGAGCTCCGCCTGCCAGGCGTTGGCGCCCCAGGGGGCCGAGTTCTGGATCAGCAGGGCCTGGGGTTGGGCCCAGGCGGGAGCAGCGGCGGCGAGGGCGAGCAGGGCAGCGAGCACGAGCGGGATGCGCGGCATGTGGCCTCCGGGGGACGCGGGCGCACGGAGACGGCTCCGGCCCACATCCCGGCGCCATAACTCTACACCAGACCGCCATCCCGGCGGAGGGCGCGGGGGTCGGATGGGCCGCGAAGCGGCCCGGAACGGGGGGGGCTACGGCGAGGGAATGGTCGGGAGTTCGTCCACCACGGCGGTGGCGAAGAACTCGCTGTACTGGGTCTTGGCGTCCTCGAGGTCGAAGATCACGTAGTGGCCGTCCGCGTCCCCCTCGGGGGAGTAGAGCACCACCGCGGCCGTGACCAGCCGGTCTCCGTTGTACACGTTGCCCGACAGGGGCAGGTTGGCCCCGTCGATCGATTCCAGGGGCTCGTTGCCGTTGGTGATCTGGTCCACGCCGAAGGCCCGAGCCAGGGAGTACTGGGTCTCTTCGGGCGTGTAGCTGTCCGAGTACCCGAAGGACTGGAAGAGGTCCCGGGCGCCGCTGTCGCCGTGGGGCGTGGAGACCACGTGCGTGGCGTGGTTGATGGGGTCGGAGCGCTCGGCCAGCGCCTGGACCAGGTTCAGCATCGGGTGCCAGCGGTCCAGGTAGGGGTCGGCGATGCCCACGGAGATGGCGTTGCGCAGGTCGTAGGGGCTGCGCTTGTACAGCAGGGACTCCACCAGCAGCCCGCCCGCACCGCTGAGCATCGTCGAGCGGTAGTCGGGCTGGAAGGCCGAGAAGGTCACCCCTGTGTTCGCGCCCTGGGAGTGGCCCATGTAGAACAGGAACTCGGGATCGAAGGCGATCGCCTCGCCGGTGGGCGAATCGCCCTCCTCCCAATCGAAGTTCCCCACGAGTCGGGCCAGCTGGAAGTAATCGGCGGTCGCCTGCAGGGCGTTGTCCCGCGCGGCCCGCGGGTTGAACACGTTGAAGAACAGCACGCCCGGTTCGTACGAGCTGGGGTCGAGCGCCAGCCAGGCGTCGTCCCAGTTCTCCTCGCGGGCCCGTGGGCCGTGGACCACGCCGTCGATCGAGAGGATCGCGAAGGCCGCCTCCTCTCCGTCGTCGGTGGTGGTGGAGGACAGCAGGTCGGCCACGCCGTCGGCCACGAAGGACCGGTAGTTGCCACCGGTGCCGTGGGCGTACAGCACCAGCGGCCACCCGCCCTCGGGCATGTCGGTCCCCTTGGGCACGGTCAACGAGAACACCACGTCCTGGTACCCCACCGGCGACGGCATGCCGGTCCCGCCCACGTTGATCGCTCCGCCGTGCGACGGCTCCTTGTAGGGCGCCGCCCCCTCCTGGAAGTTGGGCAGCGCGACGATGCCCTGGACCTCGTGGTGGCTGCTCGCCGCCCCGTGGCACCCTCGGCGCTCGTCGGCCTCGTCGGCAAACGGGCCCGCGTCCCCGTCCTGGCACAGGTGGGTGTCGGTGAGCGTCGGCGTGGTGGTCTCGTCCACCGCGGTCAGCAGGTCCCGGGCCATGGCGCCGGGGTCCCCGACCGTGAACACCGCCGCCGCGGCGATGTCGGTGGGGTCGGCGCTCATGTTGATCAGCCACTGGCGGAAGGGTTCGTACGCGGACCAGACCGGGTGTAGCCGGGTGTCGTCCGGGGTCGCGGTGCTGAGCATCTGGGTGAAGTCGGCGTCCTGGATCGCCTTGTCCCCGGTTCCCCTGTCCCTGATCTGGGTGGTCAGCACCGCGGCGTAGGTGTGGCCCGGCAGGTAGGGGCGGCCGGCCGATGGATGGAAGGCGATCCAGTTGTCGCAGATGTAGTTTCCGCGCTCGCTGTCGGCCCGGAAGCCGCCCGAGTGCCGCTGCCCGTACGTCTCCGCCCCCTCGGTGATGTCGATCACGAAGGCGGTCCCGTCCCCGGGCTCGCCCAGCTCGAGGGTGTCCCAGTCGGGGGTGTCGGAGAACCGCATGAACACCACCTGGTTGTTGCCGAAGCCCTCGAAGTCGGCGGACAGGACGTCCAGCATGGTCCCCACCACGTCGCCCACCTCGGGGATCAGCGCGCCGGGGCTGGGGTGTCCCGACATGTCCAGGCCGTCGTCACCCGCCAGGCCGTCGTTGGGGAAGGGTAGACGGTAGAATTCGTTGTTGGGCTGCTCCCCCGGCACCTCGAAGTAGACCCGGAAGGCCCCCTCCTCGTCGTCGGGGTCGCCGCAGTCGTGGCCGAACCACAGGGGGACCTGCAGGCCGTAGCAGCCGCCGTCGACGCACTGCATGGCGATCTGACAGTCGGTGTCCTCCTCGCAGCCGTCCCCGTGGCCGCCGGTGCCCGGGCCGCCGTCCGAGGCGCACACCCCCTCGGCGTTGCATACCAGGCCGAACTGGCAGTACTCGCTGGACACGCACTCCTCCCCGGCGGCGGCGGTCCCCGGCTCGCCTTCCTCGTGGCAGGTGCCGTTGCCCGCGCAGATCAGGTCCGCGGCGCAGGGGGTGGCCGCGTCGCACTCCTCCCCGTACAGCGCGTCGCCGGCGTACAGGTCGTCGGGGTTGAAGTCTCCGTCCTTGTCGCAGGCGACCAGCGCCGCGATCATCAGCATCAACAGGGGGCCGATCACCCGCGTCCCGGGGAACCCACAGCAGCTCATCATGTCTCCCATCGCGGCGCCGCGCCCGTGCCCTCCGGCGACGACACCGTGCCTAACTATAGCTCCGCGCGCGAGGGTTCTAGTACCCTGGAGAACCTGGACGGACCGAGAATCCCATGACACGTACCGAATCCGAAAGCCCTTTCGAGCCCATCGTGCTGGACGAACGGCTCGCCAACGAACCCGAGACCGAACGGGTCGTCGGGACCGTGGGCGAGGCCGCACTCACGGCCCTGCTGCGCACCGAGCTGGCCCCCCTGCGGGAGGCGGCCCGGGTGGGGTACGACGCGTTCCACGACGCGCTGACCTCCGGCCTCGACCGGGCCCAGGAGGCCCAGCCAGCCCTCGCCGAAGGGGTGGGCAGCGCCGACCTGCGCCTGCATGTGGCCCGGGCCTGCGTGGTGCTGGCCCACGGCCGGCAGCACCGCCTGTACCAGCACCTGCTGGCCTTCGTGCGCTACCGCATCGGCCGCCACCTCTTCGCCCGGCCCGCGCTGGCCCAGGCGTTGATGGCCTTCGACGCGAACTTCGGCGCCGGGCTGGAGACCGGTCTGGCCAGGCTCCACGAGATCACCGGGCTCGCACCGGGCGAACTCCTGCAGCCGCTGCCGTCCCTGCCGTCCGACCAATCGGCCAACGAATGCGCCTTCTGCGGACGCCGCTGGAGCGCGGCCATGCCCCGGCTGCAGTCCATGCCGGCCACCCTGGAGTCCGTGGACGCCGAAGGCGAGATCTTCACCAGCCACGAGGCCATGCTCGAGCTGGGCAGCGGCCGCTACCGGGTGCAGCTGACCGGAGACACCCCCCTGCAGCCGGTGTGCTCCCACGCCCACGTGGTCCATCTGCTGATGGCCGAACGCTGTGCCGTCTTCGATCCCTGGCTCGTCCAGCTGGCCATCGGGCTGCTGGAGCCGGAGGACGAAGAGGACCTCGCGAGGGGTTGGTGGCACCACGGCTGAGCCCCCCCGGGGCCCGTCTGCCCTTGATATCCGGCCGCAGGTTGGGCATGAATCCGGGTCCAGCGCGGGCGGTCGGTGCTCCGCGTTCGCGCCGGGCAATCCAACGACACGGAGGGAGCGCATGATCCAGGCCAGAGGACTGACGAAGTTCTACGGCGAGGTCCGTGCGGTCTACGACCTCACCTTCGACGTGGAGGAGGGCGAGATCCTCGGCGTGCTGGGGCTCAACGGCGCCGGCAAGTCGACGCTGCTGCAGATCCTCAGCGGCGCCCTGAATCCCACGTCGGGCCAGGTCGTGATCGCGGGGCTCGACGCCGCGGAGAACCCGAGCGAGGTGCGTCGGCGCATCGGCTTTCTGCCCGAGGAACCGCCCCTGTACCGCGAGATGACCGTGGAGGGTTATCTGCGGTTCGTCGGGCGGCTCAAGGGGATGAGCGCGGCCGACGTGGACCGGCGACTGGACGAGGTGTGCCGCTCCACGGCCATCGAGAAGGTCCGCCACAACGTCATCACCACGCTGTCCCACGGGTACCGCAAGCGGGTGGGCATCGCCCAGGCGATCATCAACGAGCCCGCCCTGCTGATCCTCGACGAACCCATCTCCGGGCTGGATCCGGAGCAGATCGTGGAGATGCGGGACATGATTCGCGGTCTCCAGGGCAAGCACACCATCCTGCTGTCCAGCCACATCCTCACCGAGATCAGCCGGACCTGTGACCGGATCGTGATGATCAAGGCCGGTGAGATCGTGGCCCAGGGGACCGAGGAGGAGCTGGTCCAGGGCTTCTCCAGCGGCGAGGACCTGACCCTGCTGCTGAGGGCCGAGCGCGACGCCGTCGAGGCGCACCTGGCCGCCGACGAGCGGGTGGTCCGGCACCAGGTCCAGGGCGTGGTGGGCGACGTGGTCGAGGTGGAGGTGATCCTCGACGGCGACGTCCGTGAGGAGCTGATCCCGTCCCTGGTCGAGGCGGGCTTCGGGATCCGCGGCGTGCACTCCGCGGAGCAGGACCTGGAGAAGGCCTTCCTCAGGCTCACCCGGAAGGGAGGACAGGCATGACCAACGTGATGCTGATCGTTCGGCGCGAGCTGTCCTCGCACTTCACCACCCTGACGGGCTACGTGGTGGCGGCCGTGATGCTGGCCATCTGCGGACTGCTGTTCAACACGGTGGCCCTGGGCGGCTCGGACAAGTACTCCGAAGAAGTGCTGCGGATGTTCTTCTACTTCATGAGCGGCACGGTGATGGTGGGCGCGGTCTTCCTCACCATGCGCCTGCTGGCCGAGGAGCGGCAGAACGGCACCCTGACGGTGCTGTACACGTCGCCCATCGCCGACTGGCAGATCGTGGTGGGCAAGTACCTGTCAGCGCTGGCCTTCCTGGCGCTGATCGTCTTCATCAGCCTGTACATGCCCGCGCTGATCTTCGTGAATGGCAAGGTCTCGCTGGGCCACATCTTCGCCGGCACCCTGGGGCTGCTGCTGCTGGGGTCGGCCTCGGTGGCCATCGGCACCTTCGGGTCGTCGGTGACCCGTAACCAGGTGGTCGCCGCGGCGGTGAGCGGGGGCATCATCGTGGCCCTGCTGCTGATGTGGAAGCTGGCCAAGATCGCCAGCCCGCCCCTGGACGACATCTTCGGGGCCATGTCCCTGTTCGACAAGCACTTCCAGCCGGCGATGAAGGGCATCGTCAACCTGAGGGACATCGTCTTCTATCTCTCGGTGACCTTCTTCTTCCTGCTGGCCACCACCAAGATCATCGAGGCGAGGAGGTGGCGATGACCCGGTTGCAAAACTGGCCGGTCGCCCTCTTCTGCGCCGGCCTGGTGTTGTTCTTCGTGGGCGAGCGCCTGCTCATCGGCTTCGGCCTGATGCGGGTCGGAGCGGACCTGCTGGGGGCCGCGGCGATGGTCGCGGCCCTGGTGGTGCGGGGGATGGAGTGGAGCCGCGCCCGGGACGACCTGCGGCGCAGCCTGGGTACGGTGCTGGCGCTGATGGTCGCCGCGGTCGCGGCCATGTCCCTGCACTGGCTCGCCGCCGATCCGGTGGCCGACACCCTCGGACTGGCGGACGAGTCGGCCCACCGCTTCCAGGTGGTGATCCACGTGCTGTGGCCCATCGCCCTGTGCGCGGCGGTGGTGCCGCTGGTGTTCGTGGAGGTTGCCCTGCTGTCGGCCGCCGCCGCGCCGGTGCTCGAGGTCGGGCGGATCCGCCGCTCTCTGGAGGCGGGTCTGGTGCTGGCGCTGGTGGCCTCGTTGATGTTCGTGGTCAACTTCCTGGCCCACGAGCACAACGTCCGCGAGGACCTGAGCTACGCCAAGACCACCGAACCGTCGCCCGCGACCCTGCTGCTGGTCGAGAGCCTCGCCGAGCCGCTGCGGATCGTGCTGTTCTTCTCGGCCGCCGACGAGGTCAAAGAGGAGGTCGAGCCCTACTTCCAGGCCCTGGCCGACACCAACGAGGGCGTGACGCTCGAGACCCACGACCACGACGCCGAACCGGCCCTGGCCAAGGAGCTCAAGGCCCGCAAGAACGGGTTCGTGGTGCTGGCCCACGGCTCCAACACCGAGGCCTACGACATCGGGACCGACGAGGACAAGGCCAAGAACAAGCTCAAGAAGCTCGACAAGGAGATCCACAAGCGGCTGATCAAGGTCGCCAAGCCCGAGCGGGTGGCCTACCTGACCACGGGCCATGGCGAGCGGGATTGGACGTCGTCCGAGGACGACGACCGGCCACCCGTGTCGGACCTGCGCGCGCTGCTGCGGCTGTTCAACTACAAGGTGGAGCGCCTGGGCCTGGTGGAGGGGCTGGGCCAGGAGGTCCCCGAGGACGCGACGGCGGTGATCATCGTCGGCCCGACCTCCGAGTTCCGGGATGGGGAGATTGCCGCGCTCCAGGCCTACATGGACCGGGGCGGCGACGTGATGGTGTTCCTGGACCCCGAGGAGGAGGTGACGCTGGCGCCCCTGCTGTCCGGGCTGGGCGTGGAGTTCCACCGGGACGTGCTGACCCACGATCAAGCCCACCTGACGTCGACCAAGGAGGAGTCGGACCGCCAGCTGCTGATCACCAACCGCTACTCGTCCCACCCCACGGTCAAGCCGCTGCAGAAGAACGCCAGCCGCTACCCCACCGTGGTGGCCCGCGCCGGCTACCTCGAGGCGAGCAAGACCGCCGCCGACGGCAAGCCGGAGGTGATCCTCAAGTCGATGCCCAAGACCTGGGCCGACAGCGATCCCAACTTCCAGTTCGACGCCGGGGCCGAGAAGCGAAAGGTCTACAACCTGGGCATGGCCGTCGAGCGCAGCGTGCCCGTCGACGACGGCGAGGCGGCCCAGTGGTCCCGGGCCATGGTGCTCGCGGACGCGGACATGGTCTCCGACGCCGCCATCCCCAACCCCGGCAACCAGAACATCGTGGCCATCGGCCTGGCCTGGCTCATCGGCGAGGAGGAGCTGGCCGGTGAGATGACCACCGAGGAGGACCAGCGGATCCAGCACACCCGCAAGAAGGACCTGTGGTGGTTCTACTCGACCACCTTCGCCATCCCGCTGATGGTGCTGGGGGTCGGCGTGCTGGTCACCCTGCGCAGGAGGGCCCGGTGATGCGGACGACCCAGGTAATCGTGTACGCGGGACTGCTGCTGGTGGCGCTCGTGGCCGCCTACCTGACCTGGACCCACGAGCCCCCGGGGGGCAAGGGGGACGTGCTGGTCATCGACGCGGATCCTGACCAGCTCCAGACCGTGGTGTACGCGGAGGCGGAGGAGAAGGTCACCGTCTCGCGCCGCGAGGGGGGCGACGACGGGATCTGCTGGGGCGAGACCTGGAAGCGCAGGGACGCGCCGAAGAAGCCGGACCGCAAGTCCCCCCTCGTCAAGGCGATGGAGGGAGACGACGACTCGGCCGCGGGGGACGACGACTCGGCCGAGCCCGCCGAGGTCGAGCCGGAGGAACCGGAGAAGATCGAGGAGACGCTCTCGTTCCGGGGCAACGCGACCTGCGACAAGATCCTGGCCCGTTTCGCCCCCATGAAGGCGGTCCGGGAGTTCGAGGCCCTGTCCGACGACAAGATCGCCGAGATGGAGCTCACCGAGCCCACCGCCTCCCTGTCGATCACCACCACCCGCGGCGAGCGGACCTTCGACGTGGGGGGGAGGTCCTACGGGACCAACGACTACTACCTGCGCGACCAGGCCTCGGGCGTGGTGTACCTGGTGGAGTCCCGCCTGGTGGCCGACATCAAGGGCGGCTCGACCCGCCTGATGGAGCGTCAGCTGCATGCCTTCAAGAAGGAGGACGTGGAGCGGGCGACCCTCCTGGCGGGCACCGACCAGGGGGCCTTCGTGCAGATGAACCGGGACGACACCAAGTCCTCGTTCTGGGCGTCGGCCGACGACACCAGCCGGGCCCACGACGCCGCCGACACCTGGCTCGATCGGGTGCTGCGGCTGCGGGCGCTGCAGTACTTCGCCGAGCCGCCCGGCGGGCTCGCCCCCGCGGTCCACGTGGAGTTCGCGGATCCGGACGGCTCCCTGGGGTGGATGGAGTACGGCACCGCGCGCAGCGACGAGGGCAAGCCGATCCACGTGGCGCGCAGCTCCCACACCGTGGCCTGGGTCGAGGTATCCGACACCATGGGCGCCGACGTCCTCGAGGGTCTGGGCGAGGTCTTCCCCAGGGATTAGAGCAAGACAGGGGCCCGGGAGAGCTTCGGGGAATTTCGCGCCGCATTTGGCGCGTGATTCCGCCGGTTTGGCAGGTGCAGGAGAGGGCCTCCGGCACGGCCGATGTTCTGCTAGGATGAGTCGCCCCGAAACGCCCGAGGCAGCCGATCGAGGGGAGCGAGGCGATGGCCAACGACCGCAGAGATGCGACTCGCCGCGACTGGCCCACGATGCTGGGAGAGTTCCGCATCCTGCGCCAGCTCGCGGTGGGTCCCTACTCCACCTCCCTGCTGGTCCGGATGATCGGGGACCCCGAGAGGCGGGGCGAGATGGTCCTCAAGGTCCTCCATCCCGTCTCGGGGCCGACCTGGAAAGCGGCCATGCGGATGGACACCTCGGTGGTCGAGGTCGCCAACGAGCATCCCCACGCCAACATCGCGCGCACCTACGAGAAGGGCCAGATCCTCGACCACGTCTACATCCTGCAGGAGTACGTCGACGGCATCGACCTGCGGTCCCTGCTCACGCTCTTCCCCCAGCCCCTGGGGGAGTTCCCGCTCCGGGCCCGGACCGGGATCGCGGTGCAGCTGGCCGCCGCCCTGGAACACATGCACTCGGTGCCCTTCGGCGACGACCTCAAGGGCCGGCTGTTCCACGGAGACCTGCACCCCGGCAACGTGATGATCGACCGCCGCGGTATGGTCAGGCTGATGGACCTGGGCTTCGCCGACATGGCGCTGGCCGCGATCCAGCCCGCGGTCTCCGGCAGCGCCGTGGGCTCCCCCGGCTACATGGCACCCGAGCAGATCGCCAACCGGCGACCGACCCCGTCCACCGACGTGTTCGCCTACGGTTCCCTGGTGGCCGAGATGTTCACCGGCGAGCCCCTCTTCCGCGGGGACACCACCGTGGCGATCCTCGAGCGCACGCAGGAGGCGCAGATCACCGGGGTGCTGGACCACATCGGTGCCGAGCACGCGGGCGCGGCCCGCATCGTCCACAAGGCGGTCACCTCCGAACGCAAGGGTCGGCTGTCCGATGGCGTGCTGCTGGTGGGCGAGATGTTCGCCGCCGGCATGACCGACGACGCCCGCGAGGTCCTGGCGGAGCTGGTGGACGCGGCCCTGTCCCACAAGGACGAGGGCCTCGCGCTCCCTCCCCGGGACCTGGTGTCCAACGACGGATCGCTGGTGGACATCCACCGGCCCGCGGAGGCCGGGGAGGGGCTCGACGAGCCCGACGAACCCTCCCACGAGTCCGAGGCCCCCAGCGTGGATCCGGGCTACACACCCGAGTCGGTGCCCGCCATCGCCCCGGCGGCCTCCAGCGCCGACGACGGGGAGCCTTCCGAGGAGATCGCGGAGCCGGTGGCCGACGAGCCCGAGGCGCCCCCGCCGGTGGCCCTGGAACCCGACCTGGAGGAGACCGAGCCGGATCAGCCCCTGCCTCCCCCGCCGGAGGAGAAGGTGGCCGAGGCCGGCAAGGCGGCACCCGGCGAGTCCAGGGGCGCCAAGCGCCGGGCCGCCAAGACCCCGCCCAAGGGCAAGAAGAAGGGCGGCGGCGGCAAGGGCCTGATGATCGTCGGGCTGGCTGCCATCGTCCTGGTGGTCTGCGGCGGCGGCGCGGCCGCCGCCTGGTTCGGCTACTTCGCCAGCAAGCTCGGCGAAGACACCGTCGATCGGACCTTCGAGGAGGAGCTGGCCGAAGCCCTGGGCGGCGTCGAGGGAACGAGCACCGGCGCCGAGACGGCGGGCGAGACCGGCGAGGCCACCCCGGGCGAGGGGGAGGACGAACCCACGCCGGGCGACGAAGACCTCACCGCCGACGGCGAGACCGACGGGCTGGCCGAAGACGAGGACGCCACCCCCGAGGAGCCCACTCCTGAGCCCGAGCCGCTGACCGAAGAGGAGAAGCGCAAGCTGGCCGAGGAGGAGGAGAAGCGGCGCGAGGAGCGAGAGGCGAGGCGCAAGGAGCGCGAGGAGGAGCGCGAGCGCCAGGAGGAGGAAGAGAAGTTCAAGTCCCGCGAGGAGGAACTCGAGGCGGCGGCCGACGACATCGACTGGGGCTTTGCCGAGGAGGCCGGCGAGGACGAGGACTGGCTCAACGACGACGGCGGCGGCGGCGGCGAAAGCGGCGACGACAAGATCGACCTGGACATCGACGCCCTGACCCGCGACGCGCCGGACGTGAAGGTCCCCGACGCCGATCGGGTACCCCCCAAGGTCAAGCACTCCCCCATCCGCAGCGGCCGCGCCGGGCAGACGGTGACGCTGCGGCTCACGGTCAGCCCCGATGACGACTACACCGGGATCATGTACTACCGCGGGGCCCCCAACGGCTCGTGGAACAGCATGGACATCTCGGGCAACAGCCGGATCACCGTGCGGCTCAAGCTGGGCAGCTGGCTGGCCGACGACCAGGCCAAGGTGGAGTACTACTTCCTGGTCGACGGGCCCGGTGGCTCCTCCGGCGCCGGTACGCGGCTCTCGCCGTACTCGTTCGATGTCCGGTAGGCCCCGTCTCGAAACGGGAATCCGCGCAGGGAGGCTTCAGGCGTCACGCGCCCGACGCCCCTGAAAGCAAAAAAAAACCTTGTTGCGCCCACCCGGTGCCCGCCGGGGG
>CAZITQ010000021.1:36232-50972 GCA_964542165.1 uncultured Rickettsiales bacterium | reverse complement strand
TCTTGTGGGGGTCGGCCCGTTCCCTAACGGTTAAGCCGCGCTGGGTGTGTTCTGGGGGCCGGCGCCTCACGCCCTTCATCGAAAAATCAGCGATTCTGGCGCCTAGCGCTTCCCAGCAGGTGCGGGCATGAAGGCGGGGCCGGCGGCGGCGGTGCAGGCGGCCTCGCGGTCGGCGGTGATGGCGGCCTTGGCCTCGTCCAGAGCCTGGATGTCCCGCTTGCGGTTCTTCTCGTCCAGGGTCTGCCGGATGGGCTCGGTGATCTCCTCCAGCGCGTACAGGCAGAGGCACTCCTCGTCGAAGAGACCGCTGTTGCTCGCGTAGTGCGCCTTGACCGCTGTGTGGGCCTCGGTCACCCGCGCCACGGCCTTGGCGCCGTTGAGCCGCGTGCGCCACTCGGTCGCCGCCACGCCGATGGCCGTGGCCACGTTGGCCGCGTCCTCCTTGGTCTCCGCCTTGAGGATCCCGGGAATCTCGTTGTCGTAGTACCCGGTCCAGATCCAGTCGGTCATGTAGGCTGCCAGGTTGGCGCGGACCAGCGGGTCCTTCATCCGCCACTGGTCGAAGTAGATCTGCTGGTCCAGATCCCGGTTCTTCTCCGCCACGGCCCAGCCCAGCTCCTCGTCGTAGAGGCACAGGCGCGCCAGGGCCCGGGACGCCGGCTGTGCCGGCCCCGCCTTGTAGGCGAAGCGGGCCGGCTTGTAGCGCAGGTTCTCCTTGATGTTGACCGTGACGTCGGTCTTGTCGGGCTCCAGGGCCAGGACCTCGGCGAGCAGCATCTTCTCGGTGCAGCGGCCTTCGGTCGTGGCGTCGGTGTACGCGTTGAGCACGTCCGTGGGCGAGCCCAGGGCCTTGAAGACCCGCATGGCCGCGCCCATGGCCTCGTCGTTCTCGCACAGCTGCTCGAGGCGGGCCGTGGTCGCCTCCAGCGACGCGTCGCCGATCTCGATCAGGACGTCGGCGGAACCGCTGGTCACGTCCCCGCCCTGGACCAGACCGTCCAGCAGGAAGGGCACGGCCTCTGGCCCCAGGTCCTTGAGCGTTGTGCGCGCCTTTTCCCGCACCAGGGTCTGGGAATCCCCCAGATCTATGACCAGCTTGTCGGGGGTCTTTTCACATCCCCCCAAGAGCGCCCCGGCCAGGACCAGGGCGGTGCACGTGGCGACGAGATGGCGGGTGACTTGGTATGCGCGCATCACGGACTCCCTCGTTCTTCTTCGTTCGACGGCTGCGGCGGACCCGGCGGGGTGGCGCCCCCCGGTGCCCGCCAGCCACGCGTTCTACTCGCAACGCTCCCCGGGCTCAAGTCTACCTGCGTTGGGGTGGGTCGGGGCAAGGGGGGAACGCTACTTGCCGCTTCCGCGCTGGTAGGTACCCATCAGCGAGCCCTGGAACACGACGTGGCCCTCCATCGCCGCTTCGAGGGCCTCGCGGGTCACCTCGCCTTCGAGCTCCAGCTGGGTGTCCAGCCCGTACAGCTGGAAAACGTAGCGGTGGGGCGTCCCGTGGGGCGGACAGGGGCCGCGGTAGCCCTCCGTCTTCCAGCCGTTGATCCCGGGTCGTCCCAGCTCGGTGTCCGCGGGCACACCCTGCGGAAGGACCCGGGTCTCGGGGGCGATGTTCCACAGCACCCAGTGGTCCCAGGTGCCCGAGGGCGCGTCCGGATCCGAGCACACGAGCGCCAGCGATTGGGCCTCCACGGGAAGCTCGGTCCACGCCAGCTCGGGGGAGAGATCCTCGCCGTCGCAGGTGTGCCGCTTGGGGATGCTCGACCCTTCCGGGAACGCCGGGCTGTTCAGGGTCAGGGGGTGGATGTCGGGGGCTGGAGCGAGGGGGGCGGATACGACCGCCTCCGTCGCCGGGTCCGCACCCGGATCCGCTTCCGTGTCCGTCTTCTCCCCTGCCCCGCCAGCGCACCCACACCCGGCGAGAGCCGCCAACCCCGCCGCGATCCCCAGCAACCATCGAGTCTTCATGGTCCAACCTCCGCAGTCATCGCCGATCCACCCGGTACCAGACCCAGCCGTAGCGGTCCTCGCGCTTTTGTACCTCGAGCACGTGATCCCGCAGCACCACCCGCTCGTCGCCCCCCAGGAAGGGGGCCACGGCCGGGGCCATCGTCCAACCCTCCTCGAACCACATCACCCAGCGCACGTCGTGGACCGCCAGGGCGTCGTCGAATCCGTCCGGGCTGCCGTCCCCGTACTCCTCGGCCAGGTCGAACCAGGACACCAGCTCGTACCCGTGGGCCCGCCGACTCAGGTAGGACGCGGGGATGTGGTCGACGATCAACGCCGTGCCCGGGGGAACGGTGCGTTCGATCTCCCGGGCCAGCCGCAGCTGGGGCAGGAACAGCTCGTCCGCTCGCCGGATCTGCTCCACGGTCTCGACGCCCGCGCAGACCAGGAACCAGGCCAGCGTCGCCCCGATGGTCCCCCAGGCCTGCCAGCGCCGCCAGCCCCCGAGGCGCTCCGCCACGTCCGCCAGCCCGAAGGCTGCGGTCAGGGCCAGCAGCGGAACCGTGGCGTACAACCACTTCCAGTACAGGTTGTGGGTGATGGCGTGCTGGATCACGAACCCCAGCCCCAGCCATACCCCCAGGTTGAGCACGAAGAACAGGGCGACCACCACGGCGGTGCGGTTCCAGATCTGCTTGCGGGCGACCTGGATCGCCCCCCAGCCCGCCAGCAGGACCAGCGGCCAGCCCACCTTGCCCGGCAGGACCAGCAGCGCCAGGCCGGTGGACACCCGGGCCCCCCGCGTCAGGAACTCACCCAGGGGGCGGGCCTCGGCCACACCCCCCGTGTCCAGGTTGGCCTGCAGCTGGGGTGCAAACAGCAGCCAGGACCCGCTGCCGACCTTGGCCCACCACGAGACCAGGATCAGGGTGACCGCCATCAGCCCGAGGCCGGCGAAGAACCTCCGACGCGTCCCCCGCCCCCGGGCGCCGATCAGCAGGAGGTAGCCGGGCCAGAACGTGGCGAAGGCCTCGGCCCGCACCAGCAGCGCTCCGATCATCGCCAGCGCCGCCAGCAAGGGCCGCCGCTGGATGATCCACCACACCCCCGCCAGGCCCAGGGCGGCGTACATCGGCTCCCGCAGCGACGAGGACGCGTACAGGGCGAACTCCGGCTGGACGAGCAGGATCGCCCCGCAGAAGATCTCCGCCAGCCGCCCCCCGGCGCGCCGGGCGAGGAGCATCGCGAGCGCCATGGCCGCCAGGCCGCACAGCAGCGACGTGCCCTTGCAGACCACGTCCGCGTGGCCCACGACCCGGATCAGCGCGGCGTTGACCAGGTAGTACAGGGGGAGGTGGGACACCGAGAGCTCGCCGAAGCCCTCGAAGGCCACCGCGTACGAACGGGCCAGGTTGGAGTAGTCGTCCTCCTCCCAGCCGAAGAAACGCAGGGCCAGCACCAACCGCCACAGCAACCCCGCGGCCAGGAAGCCGAGCAGCACGGCGTTGTCGCGGAAAGGCCGGCCCCGTTGCATGCCCGGATCTTGGGTCTCCGCGCCCGGGGGGGTCAACACGCGCGCGCAGGATTCGGGGTTTGCGCGAATGCTGCCGAGGGCGCAGGTGCGATACACTCCAGCCCGTGGAGACCCGCGCCGACCAGCACGACATCGACGCGCGCATGCTGCCGGCGAGCCAGCAGCCCATCTCCCTGGTGATCCCGGTCTACAACGAGCGGGACAACCTGGACCGGCTGGCCGACGCCATCCGCGAGGCCCTCGATCCCCACGAGATCGTCTTCGAGGTGATCCTGGTGGACGACGGCTCCACCGACGGCAGCGCGGCGATCCTCAAGCGGCTGCACGAGGCCGACGAGCGCTTCAAGGTGGTCACCTTCTTCCGCAACTACGGCCAGACCGCGGCCATGTCCGCCGGGATCCACCACGCCACCCACGAGCTCATCGCCTTCCTGGACGCGGACCTGCAGAACGACCCCCAGGACATCCCGGCGATGATGTCGGTGATCGAGGAGGGGTACGACATCGTCTGCGGGTGGCGGCGGGACCGCAAGGACCGACTCGTGGACCGCAAGCTGCCGTCGATGATCGCCAACTGGCTGATCAGCCGGATGAGCAAGGTCTACCTCCACGACTACGGGTGCAGCCTCAAGGTCTGCAAGCGGGAGTTCATCGCCGAGATTCCCCTGTACGGCCAGATGCACCGCTTCATCCCGATCTACGCGGTCTGGGCCGGCGCCAAGCTGGTGGAGGTGCCGGTCAAGCACCACCCGCGCACCGCCGGTCAGACCAAGTACGGCCTGGCGCGCACGCCCAAGGTGTTGCTCGACCTGGTGACCGTGAAGTTCCTGCGGGATTTCTACGTGAACCCGATCTACTTCTTCGGTTACTTCGGCTTCGCGACCATCGCCGCCGGGTTCGCCTGCGCCGCCGGGGCGATGTGGATGAAGTGGTACTACGGCACCTACATGAACGACAATCCGCTGGTGACCATCGGCGCCATGTGCATCCTGCTGGGCTTCAACGCGTTCTTCTTCGGTCTGATCGCCGAGGTGCTGATCCGGATGAACTTCGAGATCCAGCGCCGCGTGCCCTACAAGGTGCGCGACAAGCTCGGCGAGCTGACCTTCCGGAGTCACTGACCCTTGTGCGGCATCACCGGGTTCTCCCCGGTCGAGCCCGGCGCGCCCGCCCCGCGGGGAGCCGGGCGCGTGCTGCGGGCCATGGGCGAGACCCTGGTCCCCCGGGGACCGGATCAGCAGGGCCAGACGATCGTGGACGGGGTGGGGCTGGCCGCCGCCCGGCTGTCGATCATCGACCGCGCCGGCTCGGACCAGCCGGTGGCCACCCCCGGCGGCCGCACCACCGTGGTCTACAACGGCGAGATCTACAACTACCCCGACCTGCGCCGTGAGCTCCGCTCCCGGGGACGCGAGCTGAGGACCGCGGGGGACACCGAGGTCATCCCCCAGCTGTACGAGGAGTTCGGCATCGAGGGCTGCCTCACGCGCCTGCGCGGGATGTTCGCCTTCGCCCTGTACGACCGCCGCGAGCGGACCCTGGTGCTGGCCCGGGACCGGCTGGGGATCAAGCCCCTGTACGCCGGCGTGTTCGACGACACGCTGATCTTCGGCTCCGAGATCAAGGCCTGCTTGGGGCACCCCGCCTTCGTGAGGGAGGTCGATCCGGTGGCCCTGGCCCGCTACCTGATGCTGGAGTACGTGCCCTCACCCGGGTCCATCTACCGGGGCCTGGCCAAGCTGCCGCCGGCGCACTACATGGTGCTCCGCGACGGCCAGGTGCGGGTCGAGCGCTACTGGCACCCCCCGGAGGCCGACCCCGAGCCGCGGTCGGACGAGGCCTGGATCGGCGAGCTGGACGAGCTGCTCCGCTCGGCGGTGACCGAGGAGCTGGTCAGCGAGGTGCCCCTGGGATCCCTGCTCTCGGGCGGCCTCGACAGCTCTACGGTCACATGGTTCGTCACCCGGGCCCGACGCCGACCGAAGACGTTCTCCATCTCCTTCTCCGAGTCCAGCTTCGACGAGTCCCCCCACTTCCGCCTGGTCTCCCGCCGCCTGGGCACCGACCACGTGGACCGGCAGGTGGACGTCGGTGACCTGGGCACGCTGCTGGATCAGGTCCTCGGCTTCCTGGACGAACCCCTGGCCGACTCCAGCCTCTTGCCCACCTACGCCCTCAGCCGGCTGGTCCGGGACGAGGGCACCACCGTGGTGCTCAGCGGCGATGGGGGGGACGAGCTGTTCGCCGGGTACCCCACCTACCTGGCCCACCAGCTGGCCGACGGCATGGGTCCTGCCCGGGGGTGGCTGGCGGGGCCGGCCCTGGGGCTCGCCGGTCTGCTGCCCACCGGCTACGGCAACGTGTCGCTGGACTACCAGCTCAAGCGGTTCCTGGCCGGGGTCGCCTTTCCGCCCGCGCGACGGGCCGCCATCTGGCTCGGGGCCTTCATGCCCGGGGAGGTCCGGGAGGTCATGGGGCGGGGGGACGAGCTGCCCGACGGCGAGCTGTTCGAGGCCCACGATCGCCACGGCGCCGCGCTGCCCGGCCGGGACGGGGTCACCACCGCCCAGTACGTGGACCTGCGGACCTACATGGCCGACGGCATCCTGACCAAGGTCGACCGGGCCTCCATGGCCTGCTCGCTGGAGGTCCGGGTGCCGCTGCTGGACCACCGGGTGGCCGAGCTGGCGTTCCGGATGCCCCTGTCGATGCGGCGGCGCTCGCCCATGGGCAAGGTGGCCCTGCGGCAGCTGATGACCGGACGGCTGCCTCTGCCGGTGCTGACCCGGGCCAAGAAGGGCTTCGGGGCGCCGGTGGCCCTGTGGCTGCGGGGGGGCGGGCGGGGCCGGATGATCGACACCCTGGCCGGCGGCGCGGCGGGCCGCACCGGCTGGCTCGACCAGGGGGTCGTGGACCGGCTGATCGAAGAACACCTCCGGGGCCGCGCCGACCACCGCCGCCGGCTGTGGTCGATGATGGTGCTGGTGGAGTGGCTCAACGGCGACTTCGGGCCTGGGGGTCGGTGACACGACCAGGCCCCGATGCCGGGGTGGCACGGGCAGCTCGCTGCCTGTGGGTTCCCCGACGAGAAACCCGAGCGGGAGAAGCGAGCATGCACGAAGTCCAGCCCATCGGGCTCGTCCTGGCCGCCATCGTCGGATTGCTGTTCGTCGCTGGCTGTGACCCGTCCTTGACCCTCGACGACGACGACGACTCCAGCCCGGACTGGGAGTGGCCCGATCCGGAGCAGGTCCCCGGCGTGGACGATCCGAGCGAGGACCTGTTCGACGGCGACGGCCTCCCCGAGTTCCACCTGGCGATCCCCCCCGACGGCATGGCCCAGCTCGAGGACGAATCCTGGGAGGAGCTGTACAACGACTGGGAGGAGTACGTGGACTTCCAGTACGTGGAGGCCACGTTGACCTACGAGGGGCGTGAGTTCGGCCCCATCGGCGTGCGGATGAAGGGCCAGGGCTCCTTCCAGCCCATCTGGGGCAAGCCCTCCCTCAAGCTCGACTTCGACGAGTTCGTGGACGGCGGCGCCTTTTTCGGACTCGAGCGGCTGACGCTGAACAACATGGCCTCCGACCCCTCGATGGCCAGGGAGCGCCTCGGCTACCACGTGCTGCGGGCCGTCGGGCAGCCCGCGTCGCGCTGCGACTACGCGCTGGTGTACCTCAACGACGAGTTCAAGGGGGTCTACGCCAACGTGGAGTCGGTGGACCGGGACATGGTCGGCCGCTGGTTCGAGGACACCGACGGAACCATGTTCGAGGGCTGGGACACGGACTTCTACGAGGGCTGGACCGACATGTTCCAGCTGGAATTCGGCCCGGACGACCGCACCAACCTCGAGGGGCTGGCGGCGGCGATGGAGCACGAGGACCCCGAGCAGGCCATGGACGAGGCGGCGGAGTTCCTGGACGTGGACGGCTTCGTGGGGTTCTGGTCCGGCATCGCCCTGGTCGGCCACTACGACGGCTACCCCTACCACTACGACGACTTCCACGTGTACGACGATCCTTCCAGCGGCACGCTGTGGTTCCTCCCCTGGGGCATGGACGAGAGCTTCAACCCCTGGGCGTCGGTGGTGGATATCGCCGGCATCGTGGCCCTGCAGTGCGCCTGGCACCAGCCCTGCCTCGAGGACTGGTTCTACGACCTGGTGGACCGCCTGGACACCTTCGAGGATCTCGCGCTCCACGAGATGCTCGCGGACGAGGCCGAGCGCATCGATCCGTGGGTGGCGCAGGAGGAGTTCCTGCCCTACGAGTTCGGTCTCGCCTCCGTGGACCCGGCCCGGGAGGACCTGCACCACTACATCGTCGACCGTCGGGCGACCCTGATGTTCGAGCTGGGCGTCGAGTGACGTCGTCGCCGGTCCCAGGGGCTTCCCCCGAGGAACGCCGCAGGAGCACCGGCAAGGCCTTGGTGGCCCTGGGCATCTTCGTGTCCGTCAGCTCCGCGTTCGGAACCCTCTTCGGCGTGATGTACTTGCTGTTCTCCGGCGTCTTCGCCCTCGTGCTACCGGCGGTGTTCGGGACCCCTTGGGACGACCTGGCCCTGGACGATCGGGCCCAGGTCTGTCCGGGCGAGCTGACGGTGGTGGCGGAGGACTCGAGCTTGAGGGTCAACGACGAGAATACCGTGCGGATCGTCTACGACTACGATCCGGGCGACGGCCCCCGGGAGGGGGAGCTTCGGGTCCTCCAGAGCGATCCACTCGCGGCGCTGGCGCCCGGAGACGCGGTCGCGGTGGAGTACCTTCCCGACGAGCCGGAGGTGAGCCGGATCCAGGGGGGCAAGATCGCCATCTCCGGCTGGGCGGGGATGATGGGGTACCTCTTCGCGGCCATCGGACTGGTGGTCGCGGTATTCTTCGGCGCCGGCGTGGCCGTCGGGCTGGGCCTGGTCGTCGTGGGGAACCGGCTGCGAGCCCGAGCCGCGCCGGCGGACTGAGCCCCCGTGGGCGACCCATTGAAAACGCCCCCCCGTTCGCTCACTCTTTTACGACCCTATCTGTTGGCTGGTGGCAGCGATGAAGGTCCCCGTCACCTACCACTCCCGCAGCGGGAACACCGAGACACAGGCGCAGGCCATCTACCACGCGGTGCCGAACGTCACGGACAAGGCCATCGAGCCACTGGGCGACGAGGTCGATGCCGGGGGCTACGACCGGGTGTTCGTCGGCTTCCCGGTGATCGGCCACAGCGTGCCACCCCAGGCGTCGGCCTTCCTCGAGGGCCTGCCCGAGGGCAAGACCGTGCTGGGCACGTACGGCTGCCAGGGCGAGATGCCCGACAAGGTGATCGAGGGGCTGCGCGGCAAACCCGAACACACCGGCTGGCTGCTCGAGGCCAAGGGGGCGGTGGGGCACCTGGACGAAGCGGACCGGGCCGACGCCATGGAGTTCGCCCGGTTGATGCTGGCCAAGGCGCGGGTGGCCTGAGCTTCCGTTTCGTGATCCGGGGCCGGCTGAGAAATCTAGACAAACAAGACATCGATATTACTTTGGGTCCGTCCCCGGCTCCGGGGCGGAATCTCGGAGGACGCCGTGCACCCGACGACGATCGAGATCATCGCCACCGTGCTCTTCGGCCTGGCGATCCTCCACACCTTTTCGGTGAAGCGTTTTCACCACCTGGCCCACAAGGCCAAGGACGGCTCGGTCCTCGAGAACCTGTTCCACATGCTCGCCGAGGTGGAGGTGGTCTTCGGGCTGTGGGCCGGCGTGTTCATCGTGGTGCTGGCGGTGTACGGCAAGGTGGACGACGCGGTCGCCTACCTGGAGGGCAGCTACGTGATCGGCGGCGGCGGGGCCGTCGACCCCGGCGCCCACGCGGGCGGCGGCCACGGCGGCACGCCGGGCGCGGTGCACATCAACTTCACCGAGCCGGCCTTCGTGTTCGTGATCATGACCGTCGCGGCCACCCGCCCGGTGATCCAGCTGGCCCGCTCCACCATCGAGGGCTTGGCTGGGCTGCTGCCCATGTCCCGCTCGATGGCCTTCTTCCTGGTGGCGCTGATCGTGGGTCCCCTGCTGGGCAGCTTCATCACCGAGCCGGCGGCCATGACCGTCACCGCCCTGCTGCTGCGGGCCAAGTTCTACGACTACGAGCCCTCCACCCGGCTCAAGTACGCGACCATCGGGCTGCTGTTCGTCAACATCTCCATCGGCGGGACGATGACCAACTTCGCGGCGCCGCCGGTGCTGATGGTCGCCAGCAAGTTCGGCTGGGACCTGCCGTTCATGATGACCCACTTCGGCTGGAAGGCCGCCCTGGCCGTGATCATCAACGCGGTGGCGGTGGGCCTGATCTTCGCCAAGGAGCTCAGGCGTTTCGACGACGTGATGCCGATCAAGCCCAAGGCGGGGATCCGGAAGGTGCCGGTGTGGATGATCGTGCTCCACCTGATGTTCCTGGCCGGCATCGTGGCCTTCTCCCACCACATGGTGATGTTCTTCGGCCTCTTCCTCTTCTTCCTGGGTGTGGCCGCGGTGACCGACGAGTACCAGGACAAGCTGGCGCTGAAGGAGGGGCTGCTGGTGGGCTTCTTCCTCTGCGGGCTGGTGATCCTCGGCGGCATGCAGAAGTGGTGGCTGCAGCCGGTGCTGGCCAGCCTGGGCGAGCTGCCCCTGTTCCTGGGGTCCACCGGGCTGACCGCCTTCACCGACAACGCGGCGCTGACCTACCTGGGCTCCCAGGTGGACGGGCTATCGGATTCGATGAAGTACGCGCTGGTCTCCGGTGCGGTGGCCGGAGGCGGCCTGACCATCATCGCCAACGCCCCCAACCCGGCGGGCTACGGCATCCTCAAGAACAGCTTCGGCTCCGAGGGCATCAGCCCCCTTGGCCTCCTGGCCGCGGCAGCCGGCCCGACGATCGTGGCCATGATCTGCTTCTGGATCCTGCCGAGCTTCTAGCCCGACCGCTGGTTCAGCCCTCGTTCAGGACCAGGAGATGTTCGCGCAGAGGCGCAAAGACCGCAGAAGAACCCAGATCGATTCAGCTCTTCGCGAGCTCGGCGGCTTGGCGAGAGGTCTTCTTTTCGGATTGCGGAGACGTCACGGGGATCCGTCGGAGGCAGGAACCACCGAGAGCGACAGGGGTAGGCACCAGCCATCCTCCCCCACGACGATCTCCTCGATCCCCACCTGCACCGTCGGTCCGGCGCCCCCGTCCAGGGTCTGGATCGGAAAGGAGGGGACGGTGGCCGTGGGGAGGGCGCCGAAGACGTCCTCGAGGACCACGGGGACGGCCGTCAACATGACCTCGGTCACCGCCTCGGTGTCGGCCAGGTCGGTGAGCTTGTCGAAGCCGACCCCCAGGAGCTCCACCGAACGGTCGGAGTCCGGGACCACCCGGACAGAGCTGTCCCCGTCCGCCTCGAGCGCCACCGGGACCCGGGCGGCGGCGCGGGCGACCGGGGTCCCCAGATCGCCGACCTCCATCGTCGCCTCGACACCCCCCACGTGGAGCCAGGGCTGACCGTCGACCCACTCGACCAGCGGCGGCAGGTCCAGCCGCAGGGTGGCGACGGTGAGCAGGGAGTAGGGGAACTCCAGCTCCGGGAGACCCCGCTCCTCCAGCTCGTCTTTGGTGTAGGAGATGCCCTCGAGGTTCCCCGCGTCCCACACGGCGAAGGAAAGGGGGTTGAGCAGGGGCGAGCCAGCGCAGACCACCGCGTCCCCCAGGTCCGCTCCCTCGGCGGCCATGGCTCTCACGAGCACCCCCTGCTCGCCGCCGGCGATCCGCGGCTCGGCTGCAGCGACGGCGACCTCGTAGACCAGCTCCAGGGCGCCGTCCTCCACGGCAACCTCCGCCAGCCGCGACTCCTGGACCAGGGGCTCGGGAAAGTCGAGCCCCACCGTGGGTGCCACCTGGGTCAGCAGCCCGTCGACCACCCCCTCGGCGGCGTTGGCAGTGGCGTCGGCGATGGCGTCGGCGATGGACCCGGACAGGAGCTGGACCAGGGCGTCGACCACGTCGGGGGGCAGATTGCCGCTGTCGACCACCTCGGGATTGGAAGCCACCACCTCCGGGTCGACGACCGTGGCGCCCTCGGTGTCCACCTGCAACGGTCCGGAGACGGTGATCGTCTCGAAGGTCGCCACCCCCTCGGAGTGCCACAGCAGGGCATCCGCGGTGTACTGGACCACCACGCCAGAAAGCTGGGCGTTCAGCATCATGGCCTCGCCATCCAGGTTCAGGGCGACCTCGACCTCCGGCGCGACCGCGCTCTCCACAGTGAGTGTCCCCACGACCGCCAGGGTCATGGGGTTGTCCTCCACGTACCCGACCAGCTCCGCGCCGGTGAGCAGGCCGTCCACGAGCCCGGTCAGCGAGGCCTCGGCGCCGGACAGGGCCGCCCCGCCCACCCGGATCCGGATCGCCTCTTCCGACCACCCCCCCGGCTCCGCGAAGGCGCCCTGGTGCCACGATCGCACGCCGATAGCCCCGGATCCCGGGTGCTCGGCCACCACGAAGCCCAGCCCGTCGGCGGCGTCCACGGTGGCGCGGTGGGTGCCGTCGACCTTCTCGGCCCCGGCCCCGTCGATCTCTATGGAGCGGGCGCTCGAGGCCACCCGGACCTCCACGGACTCCCCACCCTCGAGCATCGCCCCGGGGGCGGGCTGATCGATGGAGATGTCGGGGCGGCAGCCGGCGACGAGACAGAGCAGGACGGCGATCGGTTGGGCGCGCATGGGCAGTCTCCCCGGGAGGATCCTACCCCGCCGCGCAACAGACGGTAGAATCCGCCCGGCCCCGGCCGCACGGGCGCCGGGGGAAGGGATCGAGGATGAGAATCACGCCGTTGATGACTGCGCTGTGGCTCGCGCTGCAGCTCGCTGCGCCCGCCCGGGCTGAGATCTACGTGGAGCACGTGGACCTGGCGTCCGCCGCCGGGTTCCCGGTCAACAACCTGGGGCCGATGCTGGTCCGGGCCGACCCGGAGCGAAACCGGGTCGTGGTGGCCAACACCCTCAGCCCCACCCTGACCTTCATCGACGGCGAGACCGACGCCGTCACCGGCGTGGATGTCGAGGTGCGCGGGCTGCAACACCTCAAGGACGAGGCGCTGGCCATCCGCCGCTCGGACGGTCGGGTCTACCTGGTGGCCCACCGCAGTCTGGTCGTCCACGACGACGGCAACCCCTTTGCCCCGCCCGTCCCCACGATGGTCCAGTTCGAGTCCGTGGCCGTGGACGAGGGGACGGGCAATGCCTTTCTGGCCGGCCGCGAGAGCGGGAAGCTGGGGTTCTACGACGCCCGCCGCCAGCGCCTGAAGCTGCTGCGTTGGACCGGCGAGGGCGACGCCCTCGACAACGAGAACCAGACGCCGCCGCCGCCCCTGCGCAAGGTGGTCGCCATCCCGCCGGAGCGCCCGGGCAAGGGGGGGCGCATCGCCGCCATCGATGGTTTCTCCGCCACCCTGACCGTGTTCGACGGCGCCAGCGGCAAGCCAAAGGGCAAACGCGAGCTGCCGCTTCAGGCCGGTGGGCGCTGGCACCTGGCGGGGGTCGATCCCGAGACCGGGTACATCTACCTGGTCATCGAGACCGCCAAGCGAAAGGCGATCCAGGCCGCGCGCATCCACCCCGACCGCGACGACGGCGACGTCGTGGTGTCCCTGCCCGGCTTCGGCGAGCCCGTGGGCATGCTCTTCAACCACGCCAGGGCCGAGGTGGTCATCCCCTACGACAACCACGCGACCCTGCACGTGATCGAGTTCGAGGACGGCGGCTCGCTCCACGACATCGCGATCCCCGACTTCGGCAACGACGCCACCGCGCTGACCGACGACGGGAACACCCTGTACGTGGGCAGCTGGGCCCACGGCAACGTGGAGGTGGTGGACCTGTCGGAGCGTCGCTTCGTCCGACGGATCGAGGGGTTGGGGATCCTGCCCCACATGTTCGCCATGGACTGGCTGTCCACCAACGGCCAGCTCTACTTCCCCGTGGGCGCCACGGCGGTCAACGGTTGCTTCGGTGCCGCGGTGACGCGGCTCGATCCCGCCACCGGCGAGGCGGTGGACATCCGCACCGGGTGGGGGCCCGTGGACCTGATCCAGGTGCCCGGCAGCGATGACTTCTTCGTCTTCGACGGCGAGGGGCAGCTGGCCCGGGTGAGCCCGGACGGCGAGGTGGGGTTCGTGGACCTGCCCCACCGCTATCCCCTGCGGGCCGCGCCGGCCCCCGACGGGAAGGTCTACCTGGCCTACGGCCCCCACCAGTCCTACTGGCCCGTGGTCTACATCTGGGACGCCCGCAACGGCGTCCTGACCCTGGACCCGGACGGACAGGTGGTCTACGACCGCCGCATCCCGCGCCAGCCCCTGGACCTGGCCCAGGACGGCGACGGCGCCCTGTTCATGCCCCAGAACAACTGGGGGACCGAGGAGGCGTTCATCGTCTCGCTGATCGACGGGGTACGCGAGCTGTCCATCAACGACCGCATCGAACTCGGGGACGAGGTCACCCGGGAGACCACCCAGCGCGCCCTTCGCCACGATCCGGACACCGGCCTGCTGTACTCCCTCAAGGCCGGCGAGCGGGACTCCGATCCCAGCCTGTTGCGCGTCGTGGATCCGTCGAGCGGCGAGGTGCTCCAGCGGCTGGAGGTCGGCGCCAACGCCACCGACCTGCTGGTGGGCGACGACGCGGTCTACGTGGCGGCGTTCGGGTCCGACGCGGTCGCGGTGGTCTCCAAGGCCGACTGGACCGTCCAGATGGTCCCGGCAGGCAAGGCCCCGCTCAAGCTCGCCACCCTGGACGGACGGGTGTTCGTCCTGTGCCACCTGGACGGCAGCCTGCGGGAGATCGGCGGCCAGGAGCGGGCCTGGCCCCTGCCCCTGGAGGGCACCCCCGACGCCCTGTTCGCCTGGCGCGGCAGGCTGGTGGTCGTCGCCCACTCCACCGCCGCCCTGACCCTGCTCCTGCTCGACCCCTCCAACGGCGAGGTCGAAGAAGCCCGCCAGCTCTACGGCCGTTTCGGCGACCCCCACTTCGACACGTCCAACTCCGCCTTCCACATGAGCGGCCAGTACGGCGACGCAGTCCTGTCCCTGACCCGCGGCAGCGTCTCGGAAGACGACGAGCTGTGGCTGGCGGACTTCCTGTCGGGGTGGGTGCTGATCGTGCGGGAGATCTGAGAAGAAAGGGAAAGGGGACGTACGTAAGAAATAAAAAAACGCTGGGGCGAATTTTTTTATTTAGTAACTGACCCGTGCCCCGGCCCCAAGAGC
>CAZITQ010000021.1:0-36222 GCA_964542165.1 uncultured Rickettsiales bacterium | reverse complement strand
GGCGTCTTTCCTAAAAAAAAAAACTGGCCTTCTTTATTTTTTTTTTTTTACGTACGTCCCCTTTCCCCGTCCCCATTCTCCGCGATCTCAGTTTCGAGCTAGTTTCGCCGCGCGACCGCCGCCACCCGTCGCCGAGGCACGTGCTGGTAGCCCTCCTCGACCTCCGACATGAAGCGGAACAGCAGGTCGTGCCAGGCGGCGGAGGTGCCGTCGGCCAGGTCGGCCTCGCGGACGACCTCGAGGCGCTTTTGCAGGGCCTGGTCGGGGTCGTCGTCGTCCAGGGAGACGTCGGAGACGGGCTCGCCCTGTTTGCCCGGGGCGGTGCGGGCGCGGATCTCGGCGCACTGGTGGCACATGCCCTGTTTACCCAGCAGGGCGCACAGGTCGGAGAAGGCCGCGATCATCGCCTTGCGGCCCGCGGCGAGCTTGTGGCGGAAGACCGACTCGCTCAGCCCCAGCATCTTGGCCGCCTCGCGGTTCTTGAACTCGTAGACCTCCCGGAGCATCAGGGCCGCGTGCTCGTCCGGCGGCAGCACCCGGGCGATGCAGGAGAAGCAGAACGCGATGTGTTCGCGGATCGAGAACACGAAGTCCTGGCGCGCGTGCACCGCGGTGGACTTTTCGATCAGGTCCTCGGACTCGTAGGACGCGGTCTGGGTGTCCAGCTGGGTCTCCTGGCGCCAGCGTTTGCGCTTGCGCAGGTGGTCCATGCACTCGCGGGTGGCGATGGCGAACAGCCAGTTCTTGAACGAGGCCTCTCCCCGGTACCCCGGGAGCCCCTTGAAGGCCTTGAGCAGGGTGTCCTGGAGGATGTCGTCGGCGTCGTCGGGGTGGGTCACCGTGCGCAGCACGTAGCCGCGGACCTGGCGCTGGAGGGGGGCGGTGAGCTGGCCGAAGGCGGCCTCGTCACCGGAGCGGGCGGCGTCGATCAGGGAGGTGGCGTCCATGGGGGGATTCTACGCTCCGGGTGGGGTTACCACTGAAGGTAGTTGCTGGGCATCCAGACGCTGACCGTGGGCGGCTCGGCGAACAGGGACGCGAAGGCGGCCTGGATGTCGGGGTCGCCGAAGAACGTCTGCAAACCCTCGGGGTCGTCCCACAGGTCCACGGCCAGGAACTGGCGTCGGTCGGCCACGTCCAGGTAGACGATGTGGGCGTAGTCGCCCAGGGCCTGGGCCGCCTCGCGGCCGGCCTCCGCCACGCCGTTGTGGGCGGGCAGGTTCTCCTCTTCGGTGTCCAGCGCCAGGGTGCCCTCGACGGTGACCACGATGGTGGTGTCGTCGATCTCCATCTCGCCCCAGCTGGTGTAGCCCTCGGGCCGGTCGTAGGTGGCCACCTCCGGGGGGCCCTCGAAGATGGACCCGAAGGCATCCTGCACGTCCGGATTCTCGAAGAATGCCGGGATGTTCTCCAGGTTGTCCCACACGTCGATGGCCAGGAACTCCTGGGGATCCTCCATGCCCAGGAACACGAAGTGGCTCAGGTCGCCCATGGCCATCGCGTCCTCCTGGGAGCCGCCTGCCACCGCGTCGTGGGCCTGCTGGTTCAGGTCGGGATCGTCGGTGGCCAGGCGGGCCTTGACCACCACCGTGTACTCCTCCTCGAGGATCGTGGTGTCGTCGTCGTCGCCCTCCGGCTCTTCGACCACCGGTTCGGTGACACAGGCGCCGGCCAGCAGCATCGCGGGAACGCACAGGATGATCGCACTACGCATGATGGAACTCCTTTCGGCTCGTTGCTGTCGAGCTCTGTCCGTACAGACGGACCGGAGATCCAAACCTGCCAACTATATGAAATAGTAAGGGTTTTTCTTGCCTGGGCGGCACGGCGAGCTTGCTCGCTGTGGGATGCCGCGTACCTGCGATCTCGCCTAGAGCGAATGAGCCAGCGCCGGGATCCGATCCGCCGCGTACGCCCCGAAGGTCTGCTCCGGATCGCTGCTCTCCAGCCACAGCTCCCAGACCTTCTCGCCCCCGAGCGTCACCTCGAACAATCGGCACTCGCTGGAGGCCGGCAAGACCGACCCGGCGGTGATCAGGGTGTTGCCGTTGGCCAGGCGGTCCGCGTCGCCCCACTGGCCATTGATCCACTCATCTTCGATCCCGGCCCCGGGATACTCCCAGGCGATGAAGGCCTCACCTTCCGCCTCGTCGATGGCGTACTCGATCACCCGACTGAAGCCCCGGTCGTGGTCGCCGTTGTCGTACATCAGGATGTTGCCGTTGGGCTGGACCTCGGGACCGTGGGCACCGATGAACCAGGCGTCCTCCTCCCGTTGCTCGTTGACGAAGTCTCCGCCCTCGCCGAGGGTCCACAGCAGCTCGCCCGTGGACCGGCGGATCTTGTACAGCTTGGAGCCCTTGACCGAGTTGTAGTAGACGGCGTCACCGTCCAGATCCACCTCGGCGGCGTTGCCCCACAGATAGCCGTCGCCGTGATCCAGGTGTTCGAGGGCGTTCCAGCTCCACACCACGTTGCCGTCGGCGTCGAACTCCTCGATCACGTCGTGCAGGCTGCCAACGTAGTCGTAGACCAGGGTCACGTAGTTGCCGTTGTCCAGCTTCTCGAAGACGTGGTGCATGTCGCCGTCGGCCAGCAGGTCCGTTCCGTCCTGGGGCGGGCCCTCCCAGGCGATCTCCCCGGCCAGGTCGATCTCCATCGGACCGTGGGGCGCCACTCCGGCGCCGATCAAGATCCGCTCCCCGTCCACGAAGCTCGCGTCCACGTCGGCCCGCCCGCCGTTGATGTCCTCACCCCAGTACCAGACGGGGACGCCCTGCTGGTCGAAGATCACGACGAAGGCAGGGCTGGCGATCCCCCGGGTGACCAGGTTGGCCAGGGTCCACCCGTCGGCCATCCGGTCCTGGTTCCCGACGGCCAGGCGCGGTTCGAAGGCCGGGAAGGGCAGTCCCCCCGTCTGGAAGAAGTACGTGCCCCCGCGCGCCTCCGCGCCCGAGGCGCTCGCCGAGACCGGCTGCAGGAGGTACTCCGACTCCGGGTGCATGCCCACCACCACCACCTCGTGGTCGGTGGTGAGGGTGTTCGGGTCGCCGATCCAGGAGGTGAACTCGCCCCCGGGGCCGAACTCGACCACCGAGGTGCCAGGAAGGTCGGTGGTCCAGCGGACGATGGCGGTCAGCGTGTTGCTCTCGCTGGCACCGATCTCCACGTCGGCGATCGTCGGTGCGACGCCGGATCCGGTCCCCACGTCGTCGTCGTCGTCGCCCAGGGTGCGGTCCGGTCCATCCGCCGGCGGGGCGCAGGCCAGGACCAACGAGGCGACGAGCGCGAAGGGCAGGAGGTGGGGCCGGGGCGGGTCGGATTGAAGCATCGTGGTCACTCGCGAAGCCCGGGTTCGAATTAGGCCTGCCTAATCAGTCCAGCTGCGCCCACCGTCGTTACAGGAGATCCAGGGTTTGACACAGGAACCGCGGGGTGTGGCACAGGTGTGTCACGCCGCGATCCGGGGTGTGACGCACGGAGAGCACAGCCTGTGCGACGTGGAATCCGTTGGGAATCACTCCGGAAAAGCAAAAACCCAAAAAATAACAAGCCGCGATCCAGAACCTGGCGCGCTCCTTGCTCGAAAGGGGGGACGCTACTCGAGGGTGGCACACCGTCAACCAGACGAACGAGGGTGGAAATAGTCATGGCACGGTTCAGCAAGCTTCTCCTGGTCCTCATCGGTGGCTCGGCGCTCATCGCGGGCTGCGACCCCCTGTCCCGCAACAGCCAGGACTCGCACCTGGGTGAGCACTGGGGTTCCAACGACGACCCGTCGAACTTCGACGGCAACCTGGAGTACGTGTTCGACGAGCTGCCGCTCGAGGGTGAGGCCGACCCCATCCCGTGGGCGGGCTCCTACTGGCCCACCGCCGAGGACAGCATCAACAAGGTCTGGGAGGGTTCCGGCACCCTGTCCCCCGCCGGCAAGTACGGCGCCGCCTTCGATGTCGACAACATCGAGGACGCGGTCAGCCAGTACCACGGCATCGACAACTACACGACCCGCACCGAGTGCACCGAGGACTCCCAGTGCGACAGCGACATGGGCGAGTCCTGTGCCAAGCGTGACGGCGAGGAGAGCGGCTACTGCATCCCCACCTGGTGGGGGCTGTGCCACGGCTGGGCGCCCGCCGCGATCATGGAGCCGGAGCCGGTCTACGACGTCGAGTACAACGGCGTGACCTTCCGGCCCAACGACATCAAGGCGCTGATGACCCTGATGTACACGTCCACCAACGTGAAGTTCCTGTCCGGCCGCAACAACGACAACGACGACGCCGGCGAGATCGAGTACGACCCCTACGATCGTCCGGTGGACCAGAGCGCCCGCGACACCAACCCGGGCACCTTCCACGTCATCGCGGCCAACTTCCTGGGCATCAAGAAGGTCTCGTTCGTCGAGGACCGCACCTTCGACTACGAGGTCTGGAACCAGCCCATGCGCGGTTTCGAGGTCACCCACAAGGAGGAGGTCACCGAGCTGGAGGCCAACGCGCTGGTCGGCGTGACCCACACCGGCGGCAACGTCGACGAGCACGAGATCACCGTCAAGAAGGACGAGTGGCACCACTTCGAGGCCATCGCGGTCAAGAAGGACGAGTTCATCAAGGTCAGGATCCAGGGCGACAACGACACCGACCTGTACGTCCGCTTCGGCGCCCAGGCCACGGACAGCGAGTACGACTGCCGGCCCTACGGCGGCGCCACCGAGACCTGCGAGCTGACCGCCCCCGAGGACACCGACCTCTACGTGTCGGTCAAGGGCTACGCCGAGGAGTCCGACGTCGACGTGAGCATCTCCTACGGCGGTGAGTCGGCCACCGAGTACATCTTCAACGACGACGCGGTGCGCTTCATCCACATCAAGGCCACGGCCCGGTACATCTCCGAGTCCGCGTCGAGCGTGGGCGGCAACCTGGCCGACAGCATCAACACGTACACCAAGTCCGACCACTACGAGTACGTGCTCGAGCTGGACAGCGACGGCCGCATCATCGGCGGCGAGTGGCTCGGCGCCTCCAAGAAGGCCCACCCGGACTTCCTGTGGCTGCCCCTGAGCCAGTCCGGCGCCTCCAAGGCCGGCGGCAAGATCACCTACGACAAGGTCAAGATGCTGCTGGACATGTCACTGGAGGAGCAGACCGAGGACCCGACCGGTGACGATGACGACGACGCCGGTGACCCCCAGGACGCCGAAGAGGTCACCGTCACCGAGACCGGCAACGTGGCCGTCGGCGAGTGGAACCACTACGGTCCCTACAACGTGGCCGCGATGGCCGACCTGGAGGCCGTGCTGAGCGGCACCGGCGACGCCGACCTGTATGTCCGCAAGGGCGCCCAGCCCACCGAGAGCGACTACGACTGCCGTCCCTACGAGAGCGGCTCCTCCGAGGAGTGCATCGTCGAGGGCCCCGGCGACATCTACGTGTCGGTCTACGGCTACGAGGACAACAACGACTACACCCTGACGATCTCCTACAAGTCCGGCGACGGCAGCGAGGGTGGCGACGAGGGCGGTGAGGAAGAGGGCGGCGACGAGCCCACCTCCGAGGAGGTCGAGGTCACCGAGTCCGGCACCGTGGCCAAGGACGAGTGGCAGCACTTCGGCCCGTTCCCGGTCGCCGCGGCCGGCGCCCTGCTGGCCGAGATGGGCGGCACCGGCGACGCCGACCTGTACGTCAAGGTCGGCTCCCAGCCCACCAGCGAGCTCTACGACTGCCGCCCCTACAGCTCCGGCTCCGACGAGAACTGCGACGTGGACGGCCCCGGCGACGTGTACGTCAGCGTCAACGGCTACGCCGAGACCAGCGACTTCACCCTCGCGCTGGTCTACGACGCCGCCCTGTAGGCTCTCCTCCTTCCCCTCCGCTCCTGTCCCCGTTCCCACCCCCTGCTCTCCGGCGCGAGCGCAGCAATACCTCCGCTCCCCCCGCCCAAACGCCACCCCCCAACCAGAACCCCCCCCCCCCGGGGCGAAGAACCGCCCCCACCGCCCCCCAACGCCCCCGCGGGCCCCCCCCCCCAACCCCCCCCCCCCCCCCCCCCCCCCCCCCCCGCGGCCGGCCCCGCCGCGCCGGGGGGGGAGGAGGAGCGGCGACGTCGGCGACGCTCGTGCTGGGGGTGGAATGCGGGGGGAATCAGCGCTCGATCGGCTCGGTCTTGACGATGGTGATCAGGGCCCGGTCGTCGCCGTTGAGCTTGGAGGCGCCGACGACGGTGGTCTCCCCGGGGCGGGTCTCGAAGGTGGTCTCGACCACGGTGTCGAACAGCACGGTGGTCTTGCCGCCGTCGACGATGGTCTTGGGGCGGTAGAGGTGGAACTCGACCTCCACGGTGTCCTCGCCCCGGGCGTGGGGCTCGAGGCGGACCTGGAAGCCCTTCTCGCCGCTCACCCGCAGCTCGGCCTCGGTGCCGTCGGTGACCTTGATCACCGCCGAGTCCAGCTCCTGCCAGATGTTGTACTGGAACAGGGCCAGCAGCTCGTCGGCCACCTCGGGCATCCGGTCGAGGGCGCTGGTGTCGTTGGCCTGGGACGGATCGTCCAGGGCGGTGATCAGCTGGATCTGGAACGACCAGCCTCTCCGGGGCACGTCGATCTCGGCCAGCACCTCGAGCATCTTCTCCACCAGCGCCGGCTGGTCGACGATGGTCAGGGTGCCCAGGGACTCGTTGGAGTCGAGGCTGCCGTACTTGCTGCAGAAGGTGCGGAGCACCCGCTCGGCGTCGTGGGGGCGGATGTGCTGGAGGTGGACGAGCTCGCGCCGAAGCTCGGGGGTGTCGCGGCTGGCCTTGTCGGCACCCGCCAGGGCGGTCCCCGACGGGAGCGACGGCGCCGCCAGCGCCAGGGTCAACAGGAACAGGGTGAGTCCTCTCATGTGTCCTCCACCGGGTCGCGCCCGGTCAGAAATCGACGTCCTTCGACATGACCCAGATCACCTGGATCGACGGGTTCCCGGTGGCCATCCGGATCTCCACCCGCTCGTCGGCCTCGGCGACCGCGGCGGGGGAGGGGGGGATCGTGTACGTCTCCTCGGAGGGAGGCGGCATCAACAGCAGGGCGGCGGCGACGCTGGCGGCCAGCGCCAGGGCCGCGACCGCGCGTGGGTGACCGAAGAGGGGGCGGCGGCGCGGCTCGGTGGAAGCGGCGTCCTCCTGCAGGTCGGGGGCGGCCAGCAGGGCCTCCAGCTCGACATCCGTGAGCGGGTCGTCGTCGCCCGCACCGAGCGCCTCGTCCACCAGCGCCAGATCGGCCTCGTAGGCCTCGGCCGCCCGCCGGCAGTCGTCGCACGAGGCCAGGTGCTCCTCCACCTCGCGGCGGCGCGCCCCGTCCAGCTCGCCGTCCAGGTAGTCCAGCAGCAGGTCGTGGTCGCACCTCATGGGCTCTCTCCTTCCAGGTCCGGGTGGCGGGCCGCCAGAAAGCGCCGGATCCGCTTGCGCGCCGCGTGGCAGTAGCCCCGCGCGGTGGAGGGGCTGCAGCCCATCAGCTGGGCCACCTCGGTGGCCGCGAGCCCGTCCACGTGTCGCAACGTGAACGCGGTCCGCTCGGTGGGGGCCATGCCCTCGAGGCAGACCCGGACCGACGCCAGGAGCTCTCGCCGGGCCGCCACCCCGTCGGACGCGGGCTCGGTCGACGGCACGGGGGGCAGCTCCGCGGACACGATCTCCAGGGAGCGGCGCTTCGCGGCCGCCAACCGGTCCCGGCTCGCGTTGGCGGCGATCTGGCGCACGTAGGGGGCGACGGGGCGGTCGGGGTCGATCTTCGTCCACGATCGGTGGAGCCGGACCAGCACCTCCTGGCACACCTCGAGGGCGTCCTGGCGGTCTCCCAGGAAGCGCAGCGCCACCGGCAGCGCGGTCTTCGCCGCCTCGGCCATCACCCGCTCACGGGCGGCCCGATCCCCCCCGACGGCCCGTTGCAGCAGCGATCCGCCGTGCTCCACCCTCGCATCCTCCCCGGCGCCGATCCCCCACCCCACTGTCCTCGTCGCGACGCCCGCCATCCAGCCTCTCCGGTCCCGGGCGCCGCTTGTCTGCGAGCAACCCTACCCCCTCATACCGGCGGGGGTGCCGAAACGTTGGGTGCCGCGTTCCGGAAGACCAGGTCTGCTAGATTCGATTGCGGCTGGCCGCGACTCGGCGCGCGTCAGGAAAGGGGGGGCTCGGTGCCCACCATCGACGACCAGGTGAAGAAGCTCGAATCGGCGCTCGAGCAGGGGCTGATCACCCGTGAGCAGTTCGAGGAGCTGCGGGCAAAGCTCCTGGTGGGGGCCCCGAGGCACACGGTCCCCCTGGAGAGGCCCGGTCCCCCACCGGGTGCCCCGCCGGGGCGGTCGTCCGGACTGGGTTTCACGATGGCGATCCTGGCGGGCCTCGTCGCCCTGTGCCTCTTGCTCGTGGGCGCGGGGATGGTCGCCTACTTCACAATGGCGAAGACCGCCGGTCCAGACGCCGTGGCCGAGACGAGCGCCGTACACAGGCACGAGGTCCTCGCGCAGATCACGGCCGAGAACGACCCGCTTGACGAGGCCGAGATCGTCGCCAAGCTGGCGCAGATCCCCGACATGGTCTACGTACCCGCGGGCCACTACCTGAAGGGCCGGTGGGCGGACGACACCCAGGCGGGGGCGTCCGAGCTGGTCGAGATCAAGCGCCATGTCGCAGGGTACTGGATCGATCGCCACGAGTTCCACGGCGACGATCGAACGCCCTTGCACTCGGTGACCTGGAACGAGGCCCAGAACCTCTGCTCGGCCAAGGGCAAGTCCCTGTGCACCGAGGATCAGTGGGAGAAGGCCTGCAAGGGGCCCGAAAACCTCGTGTACCCCTACGGCGACGAGTACGCCGAGGGGACCTGCCCGCCCAGCGGACTGTCCACGAGCGAGCCCTACACCGTGGGCTCCCACGAGAGCTGCGTGTCCGGCTACGGGGTCTTCGACATGGCGGGCGGTTGCTGGGAGTGGACTTCATCCAAGAAACAAGAACGCAAGGTCACCAAGGGCGGGTACGCCCCCGGCATCGGGTACGCGGCCGGCGTGGAGGCCTCCGGCACCCGCTGCGCCGCCCGCAAGGACGAGAAGCCCGCCTTCGCCCACCAGAACCTGGGATTCCGGTGCTGTGTGGCCGACGATGGCACCGGACTCGCGGCCGGGGAGGCCCCGTCCCTGCCCAGCCTCGCCGACTCCCTGATCGAGGTCGAGGCCGACGAGGAGCCGAAGCCCGCCCCGAAGAGTCCCGAGCCGTCCGAGTCACCCCGCGGGAACGTCGGCGGCACCATGGAGGTCCTCTTCGGCGACGTGGGCGACATGGGGGCCGTGAAGAAGTACATCGCCCGCAAGAAGGGCCAGGTCCGGTCCTGCTACGAGGCGGAGTTGAAGGTGGATCCGAGCCTGGCCGGCAAGGTCGAGGTCGTGTGGACGGTGAATCCGGACGGGTCGGTCTCCGGCGTCACCGTGGATGCGAACACCACCGGCAACCAGGCCCTCGGAGACTGCGTCGTCCGGCGGATCAAGCGCTGGCAGTTCCCCGAGGCGGAGGAGGAGTTCGAGATCAGCTACCCCTTCATCTTCCACACGTCCTGAATCATCCGCGCCGGCACGCGTTCTTCGCTATGCACAAGGCATCCGGTGCCGAACGGCGGGGAGCCGTTCCGCGAGAGCCGAGTCTGCTAGATTGACCGCGTGCTCGGCAGCCGCCCTCGCCGCGCACGGGAGGGGGAATCACCCAGGTGCCGACGGTCCCCGACCAGCTCGAGAAGCTCGCGGGTCTGCTCGAGAAAGGGCTGATCACCCGCGAGCAGTTCGAGGAGCAGCGGGACCGGATCCTGGCGGGGGACCGCGCGTCGTCTCCCTCCTCGCCGAGCGATCCGGGCTCGATGCGGGAGATCGGCGTCTACCGCCTCCTGGAACGGATCGGCGAGGGGGGCATGGGGGCGGTCTTCCGGGGGCGCCACCGCAGCGAGACCATGGCCGAGCGCCAGGGCGGGGACGTGGCGATCAAGGTCATGCATCCCCAGTACGCGGACAATCCCGAGTACCGCGCGCGCTTCGAGCGCGAGGCCTCCCTGGGCATGAAGCTCGATCACCCCAGCATCGTGCGCGTGCACGACCTGTTGTCGGATGCCGGCACCCTCGCACTGGTCATGGAGCACGTCCAGGGACAGCCGCTGACGAACCTGATTGGCGAGTCCGCGGGACCGATCCCCTGGCAGAAGGCGCTGGCCCTGATGCGGCCCCTGCTCGACGCGGTGGGCTACGCCCACAGTCAGGGTGTCGTCCACCGGGACCTGAAGCCCGACAACGTGCTGATGACCCCCGACGGCGTGCCCCATGTGATCGACTTCGGCATCGCCAAGGACGTGGAGGGCTCCCAGACCCGCACCGGCACAGGCATGGGCACCGTGGAGTACATGGCACCCGAGCAGTACCTGGACGCCAAGGCCATCGACGCCCGGGCGGACGTCTACTCGCTGGGCATGATGCTGTACGAGATGCTCGCTGGCCGCCTGCCCTGGGAGGCGGACGCGGCGCAGTTCCAGATCCTGGAGATCAAGGCACGGCGCCAGCTCGCATCCCCGGTGAGCTTCCACGCGGATATCCCCGCCCCGATCGTCGCGGCCCTCGCACCGGCCCTCGCGGCGGATCCGGGGGAACGCTGTCCCTCCACGGCGGCCCTCGCCTCGGCCCTGGCAGACGCCGAGCGGGCGGCCTTGGCCCCTCCGCCTTCCCCCCCGCCACCCGCCACACCGGCCCCCACCGACCCGAGTCCCTCGACGCCCGACCCGAGCCCCGCGGTCGCCCCGCTCCCGCGGCGGACGGTGGTCGAGCCCGATGTCGCTCCGTCCGCCCCGGAGCCGGACGACGGATCGTCGTCGGGGGCGCTGCTGAAGCGGGTGGTGGTCGTGGCGGTCAGCACATTCCTCGCCGGCCTCGCGCTGATCGTGGGGGGCACGGTGATCGTGATGCTCGCGCTCGAGGTCGACCGAGATCGGGCGACGACCCGGTCCGTGGAGAGCGACGGACGAGATCGGGCGCCGTCGGGCGATGCGGGGGTCGACTCCGCCAACGCGGAGTATGCACGGACGGTGCGAGAGGAGATTGCCGCGAGCAACGAGGCGATGCCCGCCGGCGAGCTCGCGGCCAAGCAGGCCGCGGTTCCGGACATGGCCTACGTGCCCCCCGGCTACTACCTCAAGGGCCGGTGGAGGTACGACAACCTCGGCGGGGCCTCCGAGCTCGTCGAGATCAAACGCTACGTCGCCGAGTACTGGATCGATATCCACGAGTACTACCTCGACGATCGCACCCCCCTGCACTCGGTGACGTGGAACGAGGCGCTGAGCATCTGCGCCGAAGAGGGCAAGACCCTGTGCACCGAGGACCAGTGGGAGAAGGCCTGCAAGGGGCCTGGGTACCTCGTGTACCCCTACGGGGACACCTACACCGTGGGAACCTGCCTTCCCAGTGGTCTGAACCGGAGCGATCCCTACACCGTGGGATCTCAGGAGGACTGCGTATCCGGGTACGGGGTCTTCGACCAGGCCGGAGGGTGCTGGGAGTGGACCTACACCAAGAAGGACGAGCGCAAGATTACCAAGGGTGGATATGCCCCGGGCCAGGAGGCCGGCGGAACCCGCTGCGCCGCGCGAAAGGACGAAAAGCCCTCCTTCGCGCACCAGAACCTGTCGTTCAGGTGCTGTCTCGAAGATGACGGGACGGCGGCGGCGGCCGGATCGACGCCCTTGCCGGATCCCGCCGTCCTGATGGGAGAGGGCGAAGGGGACACGGGGAGAACGGGAGCCGGCTCCACGTCCTCGAACGAGCAGGAACGGGCTGAGCCGAAGGCCAACCTGGCCGGGGCGATGGAGGTCACCTTCGGCGATGCCTCGGACATCGCCGGAGTGAAGAAGTACGTCGCGAAAAAGAAGGGCCAGATCAAGGCCTGCTACGAGCAGCAGCTCAGCGGGAACTCCTCACTGTCAGGCAAGGTCGAGGTCGTGTGGACCGTGAACCCGGACGGGAGCGTGTCCGGTCTTTCGGTCGCGTCCAACACGACGGGCAACAAGGATCTCGAGAACTGCATCGTCCGACGCGTCAAGCGCTGGAGCTTCCCGGAACAGGAGAACGAGTTCGAGATCACCTACCCCTTCAACTTCTTCCCATCCTGACCTTCCCTCACGCCCTCCTCAGCCTGATCACCCCCACCTCGGGCCGCACCCCCAGCCGCATCGGCGTCACGGTCTCGCCCACCCCCGTCGAAACCAGCACGGGCCACGCGGGGCCCTGGACCAGGCCGCGAGCGTACTTGTCGCCGAAGTCGCTGGGGACCAGGGGGGCGCCCAGGACGGGGAAGCGCAGCTGGCCGCCGTGGGTGTGGCCGGAGATCTGTAGATCGAAGTGGAGGCCCGGGTGCGCGGGCGGGAGACGTTCGGCGGCGTCGGGGTTGTGGGAGAGGAGGAGACGCGGACAGTCCGGGGACACGCCGGCGGCGGCGGCAGCTGGGTCGACGACTCCGGCCCAGAGGTCGCCGATCCCGCAGATGGCCAGGCTCTCGCCGGGGACCTCTTCGTCCTGCAGTCCATCGACGGTGAGGAAGCGTCGCCCATTCTCGATCAACGGGATCCCCGTCCGCGCAAAGGCGTCGCGACTGGCGGCGTCGCCCTCCCAGTGCTCGTGGTTGCCCCTCACCGCCAGCAATCCGTACCGGGCCTCGAGCTCGGCCAGCAGTGAGATGCCCGGCTCGATGCTCTCCGGCCCACCGTACACGTAGTCGCCGGTGAGCACGGTCAGGTCCGGCTCCTCGGCGTTCAGCATCTCCATCGCCCGTCGGATCCGCCCCGCGGTGACCAGCGGGCCGAAGTGGGTGTCGGTGATGTGGCCGATCCGCACGCCGTCCAGGGCCGCAGGTAGCCCGGGGATCGGGATCTCCCACCTCCGGAGTGCCAGGCGCGACGGGCCGATCGCGCCGACCCAGACGCCGACCCCGGCGGCGGCCCCGCCGACGGCCAGGGCTCCTCCCCGGAGGAGGGCTTCGCGGCGGGTGAGGCCGGGAGGATCGGCCGGGGGTGATCCGGGAGCCGATGGACGACGCCGAAGTGTGCGGACCAGCCGGGGCCCGGCGAGCAGTCCGTAGAGCAGCGAGCCGTACAAAGCGCCTGCGAGCGCCGCCCGCACCAGGGAGAACAACAACCCCGGGGCGTCGGGCCTGACCCCCGCGAGGACCATGCCGGCGAGGGTGAAGGGAAGGCAGGCGATCTCCGACAGCCGGTGAGCGGGGATCAGCAGCGCCTCCAGCGCACCCCGCGGGAAGGTCTCCCTGGCGTACTCACCCGAGACGAAGATCGTGGCCGCGAGGACAGCGCAGACCGCGGCGGCGGCGGCCATGTGGAACAGGCAACCGCGCACCTTCCCCGCCGTCGCCTGGAGGTCCTTCCCACGGGTCATCGCGCTTCCCTCGCTCCACCATCTTAGACCCCGGAGCGGCGATTCCCGGGGGGACATGTGAGATTGTTCTTGGGGCCAAAACCCCAAAAACCCTAAACTGATTGAAGTGGCTTCGGGGGGCGTGGTAGAAGCTCCGCCTCCGAGGGGGAGGAGCCCATGCGCGACACCATTTCAGCTTCCGTCCTTGCTGCGCTCGTCGTGGCCCTCGCGGGCTGCTCCGCCGAGCTGCCCGACCTGTCGCCCACCGACGTCGGCGCGACCATCATGTGGCCCGACCCGGACGTGGGCCGCTACCTGGTGGACACCGCCGACTCCGTCCAGGGCTTCGAGGACGCGGACCTGCGGTTCTGGGGCGCGCCCGGCGCCGCTGTGGTCGCCGAGACCGACGCCGGGGTCGCCCAGGTCATCGACGAGGGGGACCAGCTGTCGAACCGCCTGGCGGACGACCGGATCCAGTTCGCGGGTACCCGGGCGCTGGCCCTGCAGGCCACCACCGGCGGTGCCGACGGGCTGGTCACCCTGACGTCGGTTCCCTTCGTCCCCGACGCCCCCCATCTGCTGTTCACCCAGCTCAGCGAGGTGGACTACCGGGGCATCGAGCTGTGGGTCGAGGTGATCCCCGAGGGGGACGACGGCTCCCTGGTGCATCACCTCCCCGCCGTCACCGGCGGCCACCGCCCCGGTCTGCAGAGCGACGACGAGCGCCTGACGACCTTCCCCGAGATCGGTCACGACGAGGGCAACGCCGGCACGCCGGTGTTCCAGGCCGTGGACCTCACCGCCTTCCACGCCCGCGGGATCCAGGTCCAGCTCCGCTTCGGCCAGCGTTCCGTGGCCGCCCCCTTCGACTTCTTCACCCTCATCGACGACGTCTGCATCGTCGAGGTCCCCGACGCCTACGAGGACGAGATCTCCGTCATCGGCCCCGACTGGACTCCCTGAGTCCCCCTCACGACCCCTCGATCATCCCCTCGCTCGTGCAGAACTTCGATCCCGTGAGGTGGTGCAGCAGCTTCAGGCCGTTGTCGAAGGTCCAGCCGGCGTCGAAGTGGCGGGGGTCGGCGGTGGCCGCGACGATGCGGGCCAGGATCAGGGCGGAGACCTCCAGATCGACGATGCGCTCGACCTTGCACTCCAGGGTGGCCACGGCCTCGGACACCAGCGGCGCGCCGATCACCTCGGGCGCCTGGCGGGTCAGGTCGAAGCGGGCGAACTTGTCGGGCTCGGTCTTGCCCGAGGTCCGGCCGCAGCCCAGCACCGCGTCCACGTGGGCCGCATCCATCAGGTTGATTCCCAGCTCCCCGGTCCGCTCGATGATGGGGTAGCTGAAGTGGCCCTTTCCGCTGAGCAGGGCCAGCAGCGGCGGGTTCTTGCGGATCGGCATGTTCCAGGTCACGGCGAACAGGTTGTCCCGCTCGCCGTCGCCGCAGCTGACCAGGACCACGCAGCCGGGGTTGAGGATCTTGTAGGCGGTGGTCAGGGGCTCCACGCGGGTCTTGTCCATGGTCGATCTCCGGTTCACTCGCCGCCGATGGGCAGCTTCAGCGCCTTGCCCGCCCAGTCCTCGCGCATCCACTCGTAGGCGGGATCGTCCGCCACGGCCGTGGACCGCTCGGGGCCGGCCAGGAAGTTGAGGTAGTACACGTTCGAGCCCGGCGCCGCCACCACCGGGTGGTGGCCCTCGGGCACCATGACCACGTCCCCGTCCCGGGCCAGCACCAGCTCGTCCAGACCGGCGTCGGGGGAGTACACCCGCTGGATCGCGAACCCGTCTTGCGGCTGTACCCGGTAGTAGTAGGTCTCCTCCAGGTAGGGCGAGCCCTCCCTCCCGTCGTGGCGGTGGGGCGGCCAGCTCGACCAGTTGCCCGACGGCGTGTAGACCTCGAACACCACCAGCCGCTCCGCGGGCAGTGGCGGAGCCAGCACGTGGGTGATCTGGCGGGTGACGTTGGCGCCGCCGCGGAGCTCGACCTGCATCTCCTCGGGCTGGATGCAGCGGATGGGGTGCTCGCCCTCGGCCGGGGCGCTGCCGAGCGCCAGCTCGCACCCGGCCGTGGCGTGGATCAGGTAGGTGGACCCCGGCGGCAGGTACACCACCGCCGGTAACTGTTCGAACACACTGGAGCGCTCCAGCACGTGGCGCACGCCCCCCGCCTCCACCACCGCCCGGCCCGCCAGGGGCACCACCAGCAGCTCCTCGTGGCCGGTATTGCCGGTCATCCGGTCGCCGGTGTCCAGCAGCAGCACGTGGAACGACAGGAAGCTCCAGCCGGTGTTCTCGGGGGTCACGGCCAGGCGGGTTCCGGCACCCTCGGCGGAGTGGACGACCAGGCTCATCGGACCTCCTCCACCAGGACCGGTCTGCCCTCCCGGGCGCTGCGGGCCGCGGCCAGGGCGACCCTGAGCCCCTCGATGGCGTCCCGGGGTCCGGGATCCGGATCCCGGCCCTCCACCAGCGCCCCGACGAAGGCCTCCAGTTCGGCCCGGAAGGCCGCCTGGAAGCGGTCCATGAAGAAGTGGTAGTGATCCGCCTCGTAGCCCCCCTCCCGGAAGCGGGTCACCGGCGTCTTGGGCAGCGCCTCGACCACCAGCTTGCCGTCGGAGCCGAACACCTCGGCGCGGATGTCGTAGCCGTAGACCGCCCGCCTCGAGCTCTCCACCACCCCCAGCGCGCCGCTCTCGAAGCGAAGCAGGGTGGTGGCCGTATCCGTGTCTCCCAGCTCCCCGATGCGCGGATCCACACGCACGGCGCCCCAGGCCGACACCTCGACGATCTCGCCCACCAGGAAGCGAGCCATGTCGAACTCGTGGACGATCTGGTCCACGAATTGCCCCCCCGAGACCTCCAGGTAGGCCAGCGGCGGCGGACCGGGATCCCGCCCCACGGCGCGGAACTGCTCGATGGTCCCCACCGCGCCGGCCTCGATCTGGGCCTTCGCCGCTGCGAACCCGGCGTCGAAGCGCCGGTTGAACCCGATCTGGAAGGGCACCCCCGACTGGGCCACCAGCCGCATCGCCGCCCGGGTCGCATCCAGGTCCAGCGCCACCGGCTTCTCGCAGAAGATGGCCTTGCCCGCCCGGGCCGCGGCCCGGGTCAGCGAGGCGTGGGTGTCCGTCGGCGTGACGATCACCACAGCGTCCACCGCCGGATCCTCGATGGCCTCCGCCGGATCGGCCAGCACGCGATCGGCCCGGCACAGCCGCTGGGCCGCCACGGCTGCCTCCTCGGCCGGATCGACCACCGCCGTCACCCGAACCTCGGGGATGCCCGCCAGGGAGCGGGCGTGCTCCTGTCCCATGCGTCCACAGCCCAGCAGGGCCACGCCGATGTCGCTCATCCCATCACCTCCTCCACCCGGGCGGCGACCCGCTCCGGGCTGAGCCCGTACCGATCCAGCAGGAACTCGTTGGGGGCCGACTCGCCGAACTCGTCCTGAACGCCGATCCGGACCACCCTGCGCGGTGCGTGCGCGGAGAGCACCTCGCAGACCAGGCTCCCCAGGCCGCCGATCACACTGTGGTCCTCCACGGTCACCACCGTCGGGTAGGGGGAGAGCGCCTCCGCGAGTGCCGCCTCGTCCACCGGCTTGAGGCTCCCCAGGTGGATCACGGCGGCCCCGATCCCCCCCGCCTGGAGCAGGCGAGCCCCCTCCAGCACCCGGGTGGTCTGCACACCGGTGGACACCAGTACCACGTCCTCGCCTCCGCGCACCCCGACGGGCATCCCGGGCTCGAACCGGTACCCGGCGTGGAACAGCTCCGGCGTCGGATCCCGGGCCAGCCGCAGGTAGACGGGCCCCTCGTACTCCATGGACCAGCGCATCATCGCCCGGCACTCGTGCTCGTCCGCCGGCGCCAGCACCACCATCTCGGGCATCGCCCGCACGATGGCCAGGTCCTGCACGTCCTGGTGGGACTTGCCGGTCAGCCCCGTGAGCATGCCCGAATAGGCGCCCGCCACCTTCACGTTGGCCCGGGTCTGGGCCACCAGCATCCGCAGGGGATCCGCCGCCCGGTGGGTCAGGAACACCGCAAACGACGAGAGCCAGGGGATGTGGCCCGTGTGGGCCATCCCGGCGGCCACGCCCACCATGTTCTGCTCGGCGATGCCCATCTGCACGAAGCGGTCCGGCAGGGCCTGGTCGACCATGGACGCCATGGTCGAGTTGGCCAGGTCGCCGTCGAGGACCACGAGGCCGGGGTAGTCCTCCGCCAGCTCGATCAGGGTCTCCGCCCACACGACGCGCATGGCCTTCATCGCGGCATCCCCTCCTCGTCGAGCCCCAGCTCGACCCGGGCCCGCTCCAGCTCCTCCGCGTCGGGGACCCGGGCATGCCACAGGTAGTCACCCTCCGTGAAGGACAGGCCCCGACCCTTGTGGGTGCGGGCCACGATGGCGGTGGGCACCTCCCCTGCCGCCGCCGCGCGGGCCTCCCAGCAGGCGCCGATGAACGCCCCCACGTCGTGCCCGTCCACCTCCACGGCGTTCCAGCCGAACGCCCGGAAGATGGCCGCGGGATCGAATCCCTCCCAGGGGGCGCGGCGGTCGTCCCCGCCCCCTGCGCCCGGCCACCCGTACTGCTGCAGCCGGTTGTGGTCCACGATGGCGGTGAGGTTGGCCAGCCCGTACCGCCTGGCCACGTGGGCCGCCTCCCAGACCATGCCCTCCTGGATCTCCCCGTCGCCGAGCATGACGAAGGTGTGGAAGTCCCGGGCGGTGCGCCGGCCCGCCAGGGCCACCCCGGCGCCGAAGGACAGCCCCTGGCCCAGGGAACCCCCGGAGGCATCCAGCCCGGGCAGCGCGGTCATGTCCGGGTGCCCCTGGAGCCGCGAGTCCCCCTTGTCGAAGGTCGCTAGCTCCCCCACGGGCAGGTACCCCCGCAGGGCCATGACCGTGTACAGCGCCACGGTGGAGTGCCCCTTGGAGAGGATGAACCGGTCCCGGTCCGGCCAGTCCGGTTGCTCCGGTCGGATGCGCAGAACGTCGAAGTACAGGGCGACCAGCATGTCCATCGCCGACAGGGGTCCGCCGACGTGGCCGGCGCCGCTGTCGTGCACGGTCTTCATCACCAGGTACCGCCCGCGCCGGGCGAGGCTCTCCAGCTCTGGGGTGTCCATGGTCCGCCTCCCTGGACGAGGTCGGCCTACAGGCTACTGGCTCCCCTCGATGGAGGCCAGGGGCGCGCAGCGCGTTGTGGGGATCCCCTGTACAGTGGAGGTCGATGGGACGCCTTTGTGCCACGATCGCCCTCCCCGTCGCCCTCGGCCTCACCGGCGGTGGCTGTACGGTGGTCGACGCCCCGGACACCCTGGAGGAGCTGGTGGTGTTCGGCTTCGAGCACTTCGACGACGACGAGGTCTACCTCCAGGCCATGGGCGAGAAGCTCCTCCCGGCCGTGGAGGAGCACCTCGACGAGCTGGACGAGGGCTTCCACGTGGACGCCCTGGACGAGACCCACCTGGGCGCGGCCGGCGTCGACTCCCCCGACGCCGTGTCCATCATCGGCGCCCTGGGCGCGGCCCACTACCGGCACGATCTGGACGGCGCCCTGTGCGGCGTGCTCTTCCCGGGCAAGGAGGAGATCTTCGACAACTATCTGGTGTACGACCTCGAGGACGACGGAAACCTGGACTGCTTCCTGACGGGCGACTGCGATCGATACGAATCCGTGGCCGAACAGACCGTCCAGGTTCCCGTGCTCGGCGAGGCGAGCCAGACCGTCCGGAGGGACTTCCGCTGGGTCCGCCCCCGGGGCCAGGACGCCTACGTCGTCTCCCGCACCCTCGCCCCCGAGCCCATCGAGTTCGACACGACCCTGATGGCCGTGGACCAGCAGTACGCCCTGGTCGTCCTCGTCCCCCACGACGGCGGTGCCCGCAGGATCGAGACGTTCTGGGTCGAGGCCCGGGTCCTGGGCATGGACGTGCCCGAGTACTTCGCGGTCACCAGCGCCGTGAACGAGATGCAGGACCAGACCGACCGGATCGACGAATGGCTCGACGGGGGCGGGGGCTGCTGATCTCTTCCCTGACGCCTGACGCCTGACGCCTGACGCCTGACGCCTGACGCCTGCTACTGCAGCAACGCCTCGAGGTAGATCCGGTTGTTCCGCGCCGTGTCGGTGGGATCGAAGGCGGTGGTGTCCTGCTCGATCACGGCCCAGACGTCCGGCCGCGCCGACAGCAGCGCCTCCACCACCTGGGGGACCTGGGCGATGCCCTGTCCGAGGGGGGCGAAGATGAAGCGCCGAAGCGCGTCCGAGAACGACCACTGCTCGGCCTGGGCTCGCGAGAGAGCCCGCCCGTCCACGTCCTTGAGGTGGCAGTAGGCGACCCGCTTGCCGAACGCCCGCAGCATCTCCAGGTTGTCGCCCCCACCGTAGGCCAGATGGCCACAATCCAGGCACCACGAGACGAGATCCGGATCCGTCTCCTCCAGCAGCCGCGCGGTCTCCTCGGCGGTCTCGACGTAGGTCCCCACGTGGTTGTGGAAGACCAGGGTCATCCCGTACTCCTTGACCCGCTTGCCCAGCTCGTTGAGCCCGATGATCAGGCTGGCCCAGCCGTCGTCGGACAGCGTGTACTCCGGTGTCACCCGGCCGGCCACCTCCCACCGCCGCGCATCGCCGCTGTCGGCCGCGATCAGGAATTTGCCGCCGATCTCGGCGAGGAAGCGGGCCTGGCCCAGGGCCTTGTGCAGCTCCTCGTGGAGGATCTCGGCGTGGCGGAAGCCCACCCCGACGAAGGCACCGAGCGTGGTCAGCTTGCGGCGCATCAGGTCGCGGCGGAGCATGTAGGGGTCCGCAGGCAGGCTCGAGGACCACTCGGTGGCCCGGTACCCGGCCTCGACCACCTCGTCGAGGATCCGCGGGTAGGAGACGTGGGGACGGTAGTCGGGTACGTCCTCGTTGTTCCAGTTGATCGGTGAGGTGGCGATCCGCATCGTCCCTAGCCCCTTCGCTGGCGCGTCACGGCCCGATCATACTCCTCCCGGGCGCTTCGGACCCCCTCCTGCGCGCTGACCTGGGCGATGGGTACGTCCCACCAGCTCTCGAAGCCGGGCACGCGGCGGTCCGGGTCGACGGTCACGACGACCACCGACACGCCCTCGGATCCCCGGGCCAGCTGGAGCGCCCGCTGCAGCCCGTCGGCGTCGCGGGCCGAAAAAGCCGTCGCCCCCATGGCCTCGGCGTGAGAGCGGAAATCCACGGGTACGGTGTCTCCGTCGGTGCGCCCGCTCTCGGGGTCGCGGAAGCGGCGCTCGTTGTTGAACGAGGGGGATCCGCAGGCCTGCTGCAGGCCGTTGATGGACTGGAATCCCCCGTTCTCGACCACCACCACCGTCATCCGCAGCCCCTCGGCCACCGCCGTGACGATCTCCGAGTTCATCATCAGGTAGCTGCCGTCGCCCACCATCACCACCACGTCCCGGTCGGGTTCGGCCAGCTTGACCCCCAGCCCTGCAGGGATCTCGTAGCCCATGCACGAGTACCCGTACTCCAGGTGGTAGGCCCTGGGCCGCGTGGGGCGCCACAGCTTGAGCAGGTCCCCGGGCATGCTGCCCGCGGCGCAGATCACCGTGGCCTCGCCGCCGAAGGTGTCGTTGACCATACCGATGACCTCGGACTGGGCCAGGTGGGCGGGATCGCTCACGTAGCGCAGGTCGTCCACGGTCAGCTCCCAGCGGGTCTTCAGCGCCGCGATCTCCTCCCGGTACGCCTCCTCGGTGCCGGTCCAGTTCGCCTTGCTGAGGCCCCAGTGGAGCTGGGACAGCGCAGCCTTGGCGTCGGCCAGCAGGGGCAGTCCGTCCAGCTTGTGGGCATCGAAGGGCACCACGTTGAGGCCCACGAAGCGAACGGCCGGATTGCCGAAGGCCGTTTTCGAGGCGGTCACGAAGTCCCCCAGGCGGCTGCCCACGGCGAGCACCAGGTCGGCCTTCGCCGCCAGGCGGTTGGCCGCCAGGCCCCCGTTGGCTCCCACCGGTCCGGCGTTCATCGGGTGGCCCCAGGGCAGGGCTCCCTTGCCGGCCTGGGACTCCACCACCGGGAGACCGAAGGAGGAGGCCAGGGCGCGAAGCTCCAGGGTGGCCTCGCTGTACAGGGCGCCCCCGCCCACCAGGATCAGCGGGCGCCGGGCGGCGACCAGCATCTCCTGGACCTGCTCGAGCAGCTCGGGCTCCGGGGCAGGGCGCCGGACGCGCCACACCCGCTCGCGGAAGAACGACCGCGGCCAGTCGTAGGCCTCGGCCTGGACGTCCTCGGGCAGCGAGATGGTCACCGCGCCGGTCTCCACCGGATCCGTCAGCACCCGCATGGCCTCGGGCAGGGCCGACAGCAGCTGGTCCGCCCGGGAGATCCGGGTGAAGAACCGGGACACGGGTCGGAACGCGTCGTTGACGCTGACGTCGTGCTCGCCGGGGTGCTCGAGCTGCTGCAACACCGGGTCCGGGACCCGGTTGGCAAAGGTGTCCGACGGCAGCAGCAGGACGGGAAGACGGTTGACCGTCGCGCCGGCGGCGCCGGTGATCATGTTGGTCGAACCGGGCCCCACCGAGGCGGTGCAGGCGAAGGTGGCCAGCCGGGCTCGCTGCTTGGCGTACGCGGCGGCCAGGTGGACCGCGGACTGCTCGTTCTGGGGGCGGTAGGTGGGCATGGAGAGCTCGCCGCCCAGCTCCTCCAGCGCCTGGCCGAGTCCCGCCACGTTCCCGTGGCCGAAGATGCCCCAGACGCCGGGGATCAGCCGCTGGCGCCGGCCGTCGCGCTCGCTGTATTGCCGCGCCAGAAAGTGCACCAGGGCCTGGCCCACGGTCAGCCGGATCGTGCTCATCGCCCACCTCCACGGGTCCGGGCCATCATATGCCCCGGCCTCACCACCTGTCCCGCGCTATGCTCGGGGTATGCGGTACTGGATTGCCCGGGCGCTGACCTCGCTGGCAGGGGCGGCGCTCCTCGCCGGTTGCCCGTCGACCGGTCAGCTGGTGGACGACGACGACACCGGCGGCGGAGACGACGACACCGGGTCCGACACGGGCTGCGATCGCTACAACACCCTGGGCGGCTTCAGCGTGGACGTGAACCGCAACGGCGGGACGTTCTCGGGCGTGTACCTGGACGGGCCCGATCCCGGGATCCTGGATCCAGTGTTCGAGGACGGCGTCTGCGTGCTGTACAGGTACGTTCCCCGCGAGTGCGATCCCCCCTGCGACCCACCCCTGACCTGCGCCTTCGACGAGACCTGCCGGCCGTGGCCTTCCTACGTCTCGGTGGGCACCGTCTCGGTCACCGGGACCGATCCACCCCTCCAGGTAGCGCCCACGGAGTACAACGTCTATTACACCCAGGAGGTCTACGAGGGCCTCTTCGGCCCAGGCGACCACCTGACCGTCTCGGCCAGTGGCAGCGCGGACGTGGAGCCCTTCGAGGTCACCGTCGCCGGAGTCCCCCTCCTGGAGCCCTACGAGCAGACCGTCACCATGGTCGAGGGCGAGCCCCTGGAGATCACCTGGGAGGTGGCCGACGGACCCGACGACGCGGTCGTACGCGTCCACCTGGACAACGACCACCACGGCATCTCGGCCTACCTGGAGTGCGAGGCGCCGTCGTCGGCCGGCCACATCGTGGTGTCCGAGGCGGCGGTCCAGGAGATGATCGACGTGGGCGCCAGCGGCATCGGCACCTACGTGGAGAACGCCTACCTGATCCGGTACACGAGCCACGTCCAGCAGCACGATCCGGGCTGCCTGGCCGTGTATTCCAGCTCCTCGAGCTGGCTGTACGTCGAGACCGAGCTGCGCTAGCGTGGCGGCCATGCCGCGATCTCGGCCCGGGCTCGATTGCCTCCTCCTGACCGGGCTCCTGTCGCTCGGCTGCCCCGCTCCCCACGACGACGACGCCCCCGACGATGACGACAGCGCCTCCGACGACGACGCCACGGGGGACGACGACGCCACGAGCGACGACGACGTGACCGGGGACGACGACGACAGCACCGCGCCGGACGACGACGACACGACCTCCTCGAGCGTCCTGGTCGACGACGCGATGACGGATCCCGCCGGGTGCACCGGCCTCTGCCTGGGGTCGAGGACGGTGGAGGGAAGCGGCACCTTCTCCGCCGCGGGATTTCAGACCGGCGGCCTCGAGGATCGGCTGATCTACGACCTTGGCCGGGAGGTGAGCTGCGGCTCGCTGGACGTGCGGCTGACGGGCTTCGCGCCGTTCTCCCAGTACGTGGGCAATCCAGCCTACGAGAGCCAGAGCATCAAGTTCCTCGGGCTGTTCGAGAACCCGGCTGGCGATCACCTGGCAGCCATCGCGGACAACGAGGCGATCGTGGCGCTCAAGTACGCGCCCTGCCTGCTGTGGGACGGAGCCGCAGGGCAGTTCGTGGACTGCGATCCCGGGCTGACCTTCCTGCGGGACGACATCTGGTACAACTTCGGCCTGCAGACGGGCAACTGCGACCCCGGCTGCACCTGCGACGCGGGCTGCGAGCAGACCGGCGGTCACGCGTACGGCCTCGACGACTGGATCGAGGGGGGCGTGGGCGACGTGGCTCCGGACGTCCCGTCGGCCTACCACTACCGGCTCGAGTGGGATCCCGACGGCGTGCGCTTCTTCATCGACGGAGCCCCGATGGCCGACGTCCCCTTCCCGGTCTACCCCAACTGCTGCCACCTGACCGACGACGAGCCCCGGCTGCGCTACCTCTTCGTGGGGCGCACCACCTTCTTCGGTTTCGGCCACTTCGACGGCCTCACCTGGTCCGACCTGCTCGTGGCCGAGTGCCCCTGAGCGACCCGCCGGCCGTGCTACCCTGACGCGCCATGAGTCAGGATCTGATCGTTCACTTCGTCGCCGTGGTCATCGCCGACGGCTGCGTCGGCTTCGGCTGGCTGGCCATCCTGCTGGTCTGCGTCTACGTGATCCGCAAATGGCGGGACGGCGTGCTCGCCCGCGGCATGCCCGGCGAGGAGGACGACCTGGGCGCCCTCAAGTGGCTGGTCTACGCCGGCTCCCTCCTGTTCTGGCCCGCGGGGCTGATCCTCGGCCTGGTCTTCCTGCGCAAGCCCGCCACCGCCCCCATCGGCGCCATGTGCTTGTACCTGGTCCTGGCCTACGTCACCTTCGCCGTGGTCGTCGCCATCACCGGCGTCACGGTGGCGGCCGTCCTCGCCCCCGAGTGGTTCATCGGCTGAGCGGAATCACGACCCCCACGGATCGATCACGTCGTCGTCCCAGGGATCGGCGTCCTTGTCGTCGGGGAGATCGGCGTCCACCAGGTCGCCGGGGACGCGGTCGAGGAAGTACGCGGTGCCGCCGGGGCTGTGCTGGGCGCGGGTGCCGCCGTAGAAGGTGGTCCGACCGCGGACGTCGAGGGTGCGGGTCAGGATCAACTCGTCCCGGGCGCGGGTCATGGCCACGTAGAGGATGCGGCGCTCCTCCTCCTCGCCGTCCTCGTCGCCCAGGCTGCGGACGTGGGGGTAGACGCCGGGTTCCACCCGCAACAGGTAACAGACCGGCGCCTCGGTGCCCTTGGCCGAGTGCACGGTGATCAGGCTGACCACGTCCCGGTCCTCGGGGCGCTGACGGGCGGTGTCGTAGACCGGGTCGAGGGTGTAGGTCTCCAGGAAGCCCGACAGGGTCCGGTGTCGCTGCGCGAGCCGCTCCAGGAGCTGGAAGTCCCGTCGGCGGCTCTCCCAGCGGTCCAGCTTCTCGGCCAACAGGGGCTCCAGGACCACCGAGGCGGCCCGCAGCGCGTCCACCGGCCGGTCCGTCCGCTCGGCCACCCCCCGTAGCCCCTCCACCGCCAGCTCTCCGGGGCGGGGCTTGTCCTTCAGCAGGTCCAGGGCGCCCCCGACCGTGGCGCAGCCCCGCAGCTCGCCCACCAGCCGCGCGGCGGTCACGTCGCCCAGCCGGGGCCACAGGGTCAGGTACCGGGACCAGGCCAGCTCGTCGTGGGGGCTCAGGGCGGCCCGGGCCATGGACAGCAGGTCCTTGACGTGGGCCGATTGCATCAGGCTCGTGCCGCCGATGAACACGTAGGGCACGTCCCGGGCGACCAGCTCGGCCTCCATCTCCCGCGCGCCCCAGGCGGTGCGGGTCAGGATCATGTGGGACGACCAGGGCTCCCCGGACTCGTGGCGGTCCAGCAGGTCGTCGGCGATCCAGCGGGCCTCGTGGTAGGGGCTGTCGAAGTCCAGCAGCCGCGGTTCCTTGCCGCCGCCGCGGTGGGCCGAGAGCTCCTTGCCGTAGCTCAGCTTCGAGCGCGACAGCAGCCAGTTGGCCAGGTCGAGGATCCCCTGGGTCGAGCGGTAGTTGCGCTCCAGTCGCAGCACGGAAGCCCCGTCCACGCGCTCGGTGAAGGCGTGCACGTTGCGGAAGTCGGCCCCGCGGAAGGCGTAGATGCTCTGGGCGTCGTCCCCCACGCAGAACAGCTTCGCCGGGTCCCGCAAGCCGTCCAGGATCAGCCACTGCAGGGGGTTGGTGTCCTGCATCTCGTCCACCAGCACGTGGTCGAACAGGCCGCGGATGTGGTCCCGCGCCGACGAGTCGGTGTGCAGCCCCCGGGCGAAGGTGTGCAGGATGTCGTCGTAGTCCAGGTAGCGGTTGCGCTGCTTGCGGCCCTTGTAGCCTTTGAAGATGGTGCCGACCCGGTCCAGGGTGTCCCCGTCCAGCTCGGTGTGGGCCTCCAGGTGCTCCCGCAGCGGCCGGTTGGTGTTGCGCGCATAGCTGAGCAGGCTGACCAGGTTGCCCGCCTGCGGGAATCCCTTGTGGCGGCCCTTGCCGAGTACCTCCCCCCGCACCAACCGCATCAGCGAGACCTGGTCGTCTCGATCGATCACCGTGGCCTGCTCGATGCCGAACGCCCGGGGCATCTGCCGCATCATCCGCAGGCAGAAATGGTGGAAGGTGCCGGCGATCAGGCCCCGCACCTCGACCCCGGACTGGTGCAGCCGGTGCGTCATCTCCCTCGCCGCCCGGCGGGTGAAGGTCAGCAGCAGGATCCGGTCTGCGGGTACCCCCGACCGGATCAGGTGGGACGCCCGTGCGACCACGGTGCGGGTCTTGCCGGTCCCGGCGCCCGCCAGCACCAGGGCGTGGCCGCCGTCGAAAGCGGCCGCGGCGCGTTGCTGGGGATTGAGGCTCTCGTCGTTCATCGTGCTGGTCCGACAGCCTACCTCAAACCTGGTAGGGTGGCGTCTTCGAGGGGCCGACCATGCTCGATCTGGACCGCATCCGCCGCATCCGCCTGACGGCCAATCCCTGGTTCCAGAAGGCCGTGGCCACCTGCCTGCTGGTACCCAACTACTACACGCCCCCCTTCGTGAAGATCCGCTTCGAGGACGAGGGCCGGGTGCCCGAGGGGCCGGTCATCTTCGCGATGAACCACACCGACCGCTACAACTACTGGCCCTTCCAGTTCAAGGCCTGGCTGCGACTGGGCCGCTACACCGCCACCTGGGTCAAGGGGAAGTACTACGAGCACCCCTTGCTGGGGTGGTTCATGGAGCAGGTCAACAGCATCCCCACCGTCTCCCGCGGCTACATCATCGCCCGGGATTTCCGGGGCACGCTGGGGCGCCGGCCCACCGACGGGGAGTACGCCGCGGCCCGGGCGTGGATCGACGGCCAGGCCGAGCAGCTGGACGGCGCACCGCTCCCCGCCCCCGACGGCGCCCTCCCCGAGGAGATCCTCGAGAAACCGCGTTCGATCCTCGGCCGCCTGTTCGAGCCGGGCCGCGAGAGCTACGCCGACGCCGTCAACGCCCTGTTCCGCAAGATGATGAGCCGCTTCGTGGAGCTCAACGCCGAAGCCCTCGCCCTGCAGCTCGACACCATCATCTTCCCCCAGGGGACCCGCTCGATCCGACTGTCCAAGGGCCGGATCGGCATGTCCCAGGTCGCCCTGGCCCAGGAGCGGACCATCGTGCCGGTGGGGTGCAGCGGGTGCGATCACGTCTACCCTGGGGGCTCACCGTGGGCCCGGGGCGGCACGGTGACCTACCGGTTCGGCGAGCCCCTGACCGCGAACGAGCTCGCCCGTTTCCGCCCCTCCGAGGCCTTCGAGCCCTTCACGCCCGCCGCAGAATCGGCCCACCGCAGCCGATTCCAGGAGCTGGCGGACCTGGTCATGGAGCGCATCGACGTCCTGCTGGACGAGCCCTACCGCTTTGGCGAGGACCAGGAATCCGGCGGCGTGGCGGGCAGCTCGCGGTTCGTCTGAGATGTCCCCCCCGGCTTGGCACGCCCCCTTCCGCTCCGCATACTAGCTCGCATGCAGTGGCCCGATCTCCACGGCCTGCGGGTGACCCTGGTCTACCCGCCCTACGGCACCACCCGCAACGAGCCCGGGATCCGCGCGGTCAAGGAGAACTACGGCGTCTTCCCCTCCCTGAGCCTGCTCTACGTGGCCGGGGTGCTCGAGGCCTGCAACGTCCAGGTCCAGTTCATCGACGCCAACGCCCTGGGGCTGACCCGGACCCAGACCATCGAGCGGATCCGGAGCTTCGCCCCGGCCTACGTCGGCTACACCCTCACCACCTACCTCTTCCACCAGACCCTGGAGTGGATCCGCGACATCCGCACCGCCACCGGCGCGCCGTCGCTGGTGGGAGGGGTGCACCTGGGGCTCTTCCCCCACGAGTCGTTCAGCCACGACTGCCTGGACGTGGGGATCACCGGCGAGGCCGAGGTGAGCCTGCCGGCGCTGCTGGAGCGGCTCGTGGCGGGCGAGGAGCCGGCGGACGTGCCCGGCGTGGTCTACCGCCGCGACGACGGCTCGGTGGCGGTCACCGCCCCGCCGATGCCCCTGCACGACGTGGACGCGGCGCCCGAGCCCGCCCGCCACCTGATCGACAACTCGCTCTACTTCTCGTTCATCAGCCGCTATCGCAACTTCGCCCCGCTGATGACCAGCCGCGGCTGCCCCTTCCGCTGCATCTTCTGCGAGCAGGGCTCGCTGCCCTTCCGGCCCCGGTCGCCCGAGGCGGTGGTGGACGAGATGGAGCGGGCGATGCGCGACCACGCGGTGCGCGAGTTCGACGTCTTCGACTCGGCCTTCACCATCGACCGCCCCCGGGTCCACGCCATCTGCGAGGAGATCGGCCGCCGTGGCCTGGACGCGGTGTGGGCCATCCGCAGCCGGGTGGACACGGTGGACGTGCCCATGCTGCGCGCGCTGAAACGCGCCGGCTGCACCCGCATCTATTACGGCATCGAGAGCGGGAACCGGGAGATCCTGCGGACCCTGCGCAAGTCCGCGGACCTGGATCAGATGGTCGAGACCATCGCCACGACCCACGAGCTGGGCATCGACACCTTTGGTTATTTCATGGTCGGCAGCCCCGGGGAGACCGAGGCCACGGTGCGCCAGACCATTCGCCTGGCCCTGTCCCTGGACCTGGACTACGCCCAGTTCAGCAAGGTCACGCCCATGCCCGGGACCGAGCTGTACCGGATGCTGGTGGACGAGACCGGCGAGGACCTGTGGCGCGACATCGTCCTGGATCCCTCCCGGGACGACTACATGCCCCGCCCTGGGTGCGATCTCGGCGAACGGGAGGTGCAGGAACTCACCCGTCTGGCCTACATTCGTTTCTACTACCGGCCCCGCTTCGCCCTGCAGGCGCTGGGCCGGGTCAGGAGCTGGCACGAGTTCAAGCGGTCGGTGGGCACCGCGTTGCAGATGGTGTTCACACCACCGGAGGGGGACGACACGGGTCCCCAGGAGTCCTCGACGGGATGATCGTCCTCGGCGTCAACGACAACCACGACGCGTCCGCGGCCCTGGTCGTCGACGGGGAGCTGGTGGCCGCGGTCGGCCAGGAGCGCATCGACCGGATCAAGAACTCGTCGCTCTTCCCCTGGGACGCCATGGACGAGGTGCTGCGCATCGGCGGCGTGGCCCCCGGCGAGGTGGACCGGGTCGTCTTCGGCTCCCACTTCACGCCGTCCACCGCCCTGCGCCGCTTCCCCCACACCCACCAGTCGGCCAAGCGCCAGGGCGGCCAGTTCAGCCCCCTGCTCAACGCGTACGTGCTGTACCAGGTGGCCCTGCGCACCAGCGGCACCTGGGAGGCCGAAGCCCGGGCCAGCCGCAAGCTGCTCGCCCGGCGGTTGCGTCCCTACGGCTACCGGGCCCAGGTCACCACCCTGGACCATCACCTGGGCCACGCGGCGTCGGCCTACCTCAGCCAGGTCCGGGACCCGGCCCTGGTGATCACCGTGGACGCCATGGGCGATGGCACCTCGGTGACCGTGGCCACCGCCCGGGACGGCCAGCTGGACCTGCTCTACCGCCAGAGCGGCCTGTCGGCCATCAACACCTACTACTCGCGGGTCACCGAATACCTGGGCTTCCGGCCCCTGCGCCACGAGGGCAAGGTGACCGGCCTGGCGGCGTACGTGGAGCCGCCACCCCAGGCGCTGATGGAGCACTTCCGCAGGTCGCTGCACTTCACCGGCGTGGGATTCAACCTCAAGAACTACGCCCGCTGGCCCCGGCGGGACGACGCCTTCCACCGGTTCCTGGACGGATTCAGCCGCGAGGAGATCGCCTCGGCCTGCCAGCGCAACCTGGAGATCCAGGTCTGTCGCTTCGTGCGGACCTGGGTCCGGCGGACCGGCGTCCGGGACGTGTGTGTGGCCGGCGGCCTGTTCGCCAACGTGAAGCTCAACCAGCGGGTCCACGAGCTGGATGGGGTGGACAGCCTGTTCGTCTACCCGAACATGGGGGACGGCGGGCTCGCGGCCGGAGCCGCCCTGGCCGTGGCGGGGGCGACCCCGGGTTCCCTGCGGGACGTGTACCTGGGTCCCGAGTACGGCGAGGACGAGTGCGAGGCGGCCCTGCGAAGGGAGGGCCTGACCTTCCGCAAGCCGCCGGACCTGGCCCACCAGGTGGCGGGGCTGCTGGTGGACTCGAAGGTGGTGGCTCGCTTCGACGGCCGGATGGAGTGGGGTCCCCGCGCCCTGGGCAACCGGACCATCCTCTACCGCCCCGACGACCCGTCGGTGAACGACTGGCTGAACGAGCGGCTGGGGCGCACCGAGTTCATGCCCTTCGCCCCGGTGACCCTGCTGGACCACGCGGAGCGATGCTACCGCCAGCTGGAGGGGGCCCGGGACTCGGCCCGGTTCATGACCGTCTGCTTCGACTGCACCGACTGGATGCGCAAGGTCAGCGCCGGGGTGGTCCACGTGGATGGCACCGCCCGGCCCCAGCTGATCTCCCGCGAGCCGAACCCGGGCTACTACGACATCGTGGACGCCTACCGGCTACGCACGGGCAACCCGTCGGTGATCAACACCAGCTTCAACATGCACGAAGAGCCCATCGTCCGGTCCCCGCAGGACGCCGTTCGGGCGTTCGTCGCCGGCAACCTGGACCACCTGATCCTGGGACCCTTCCTGGTGGACCATCCAAGCGCAAAACGACCCTGATCCGCGCTCCACGGGATGGGTTACGATGGCCCAGGGTTCCTTCGGGAGGGAGGAGCATGAGGCTGCCGGATCTCCGAATAGCGCTGGGTCTCACCGCGTCGATCCTGTTGACGTGGGGCTGTCCGACGACGCCCTACGGCGAGGACGATGACGATCAGCACGGCCAGGACGACGACACGGGCGACGACGACACGGGCGACGACGACACCGGCGACGACGACACCGGCGACGACGACACCGGCGACGACGACACCGGGGACGACGACACCGGCGACGACGACACCGGGGACGACGACACAGGCGACGACGACACCGGAGACGTGGACCCACCCCTGCACGGATCGTCCGGAGGAAGCGGCGGCGCGACCTGTCCCGGCGGCTGCGTGGACCAGGTCGGGGCGGTGGAGTACCGGATCATCGTGCCCGGCGGCTACTCGGGGGCATCGACGCCGATGCTGCTGGTGTTCAGCGGCACCGAGGGCGGAGCGATGATGACCCAGAACCTGCTGCAGGTGGCCCCCCACTTCGGGCTCGGCAGCGCGATCATCGCGGTCATCGACGGTTGGGAGTACTTCGACGACGGCGGGGCAGGTGCGCTGGTGCTGGACGACGTGCGCGCCCTGTACAACATCGACAACGACCGGACCTATCTGCTCAGCGAGTCGGCGGGCACCCGGGCGGGGCTGGAGCTGGGCTTCGAGCTGCGGCAGTCCTACTTCGCCGCGTTCTGGGCCAACGACGTCAACGCCGCGGGCGCTCCGCTGCAGACGGCGGGTCAGCTCGGGTTCGCTCCCTGGGGCAACGCCGGCCCGGGCGGGGACTACGCCTCGGCCAACGCCATCGTCGACGCCATGGACGCCGCCGGCTACCGCTTCGACGGGGCGGCTCCCTACGACGGGGCCGGCGCGGGACAGCACGGTTCCCCCCAGCAGTTCATGGCCGCCGTGTCCTTCTTCGCGGGAAAGAGCCGGCTGTGAGATGACCACCCGTGCCGCCCGCGCCCTGATCCCCATCGCCATCGCCCTGGCCCTGGCCCTCGCCCTGGCCTCGGTGGCGGGGGCCCAGGTGCGGGTGTGGCCCCAGTCGATCCCGGCGGACCACGCCTGTCCGGACCTGGACGCCAGCCTGTCGGCGGTGGTGGACGGGGAGGCCGGGCGGGTCTACGTGCGGCTGGTGCTGGAGAACACGGGTGAGGTCCCCCGGGCATTGCCCATCGCGCTGGAGAAGTTCCCCTGCCACGACTCGGCGACCTTCGTGCTGCGGCACGGGGCATCGCGGGAGGAGATCCACTATCCGGGTGACATGGCTGTGACCTACTGGGGGGGAGATCCGCCGGTGGTCGCCCCAGGCGAGCGCCGGGAGTTCTCCTACGCCCTCCCGCCGGCCTGGTTCGAGCAGTACGGGACCTGGGCCATGACCTGGCGCCGGGCCCGCACCGAACCCGGCGAGGACGGCCGGCTCCGCCACACGATCTGGGAGGACGCCACCGAGTGGGTGGTGATCGAGATCCCCAAGGGCTTCGGCGAGGCACAGAAGCCCCCACCTCCGGTCACCGAAGGGTAGAGCCCTCCAGGTTCCGACACACCTACACTACTTGGCGTAGCGATCGATCAGCCGGCAGACCCCGGGGATCGCGTCCTCGGTGGACCGCTGGGCCATGGGCCGTAGCTTGAAGTAGGCCTTCTTGACCACCCGGTTGTCGAACCGCTCGCCCCGGCGGTCGGTGATCGCCAGCAGGCCGTTGGCGATCTCGGTCTTGCGGGGCAGGAAGGTCTGGGACACCGAGCCGGTCTTCCCGGACGAGACGTGGTCCTGGTAGTAGGGATCGGCCGCCTCGGCGAACTCGTCCAGCAGGCCGTTGACCGCCATCGGCAGGGCGCCTGGCCTGAGCTTCTTGAAGGTCTTGAAGCCGGCCTTGATCGCCAGGCCCGACATGCCCCGCTTGGCGCGGACCTCGTCCTCGATCAGCCGGCAGCAGTCGTCGATCACTCTGCGCCGCACGTCGTCGGCGGTCAGGATGTCTCTCAGCGATGCCACATCAACTCCTCTCACTCCCACGTAGGCCCACCCGGCGCACCTCCTCTTCGAGCCGGACGCCGAAGCGCCCCAGGACGCGAGCCTTCATCTCGTCCGCCAGCGCGAGGACGTCCTCGGCGGTGGCCCCTCCCGGGTTGACGATGATGTTGGCGTGCTTCTCGAAGACCTCCGCGCCTCCCACCCTGAGCCCCTTACATCCTACCTGGTCCAGCAGCAGTCCGGCCGCGATTCGGCGGCCGCCGGGCTCCTGGGGGGGCAGGTTCTTGAAATAGGATCCCGCGCTGGGGATGTCGATGGGGTGCTTGGTCTCGCGCACGGCGAGGTGGTCGTCGATCTCGGCGCGCAGCACCTCGGGATCTCCCGGCTGCAGACGCAGGGTGATGGCCTCCACCACCGCGCCGCTGCCGGGCAGGGCGCTGTGCCGGTAGCCCAGCTTCAGCGCGTCGGGGGCGGCCACCCGCCGTCCGCCACCGTCGGGATCCAGGAGGATCACCTCGTCCAGCAGGTCGCCGATCGCCTGGCCGTAGCACCCGGCGTTGCCGAACACGGCACCGCCCACGCTGCCGGGCACGCCAGCGGCGAATCCCAGACCTGCGAGCCCCTCCTCCGCCAGGCGCTCCACCAGGCCGTGGTAGGACTCGCCCGCCGCGACCTTCACGCGCGCGCCCTCCCCCTCGATGCCCAGCATCCGGTTGGCGATCACCAGCCCGTCGAACCCCCCGTCCAGCACCAGCAGGTTGCTGCCCCCGCCCAGCACCAGGCGCGCGAGCCCCTCGTCCCGGGCGGCGGCCAGCGCGGCGGCCAGCTGGGCCCCGTCGGTGACCTCGCAGAAGTAGCGGGCCGGTCCGCCGATCCGCAGCGTGGTGTGCTCGCGGAGCGGCTCGTCCTCGTGCACGTCGGCGCCGATCGCGGTGGCCAGGCGGTCTCGCATCCCGGCCAGTGTAGCGTCTGAGAGGGTGTCCCGCCGCTACGGGATTGGCTAAGGTACGCACCGGAAGCGGAGGAAGCCCATGCGGACCCTGACCCCCCTCGTCCCCTACGCCCTCGCCCTGGTCGTCGCGGCCACCACACTCGGGTGCAAGGCCCCCCCCGAGGCCCCCGAGGAGCTCAGCGAGCTCAGCCGTTACCTGTTCCGGGAGTTCGAGAGCGAGGAGTGGGGCGTGCGGGAGGCCGGCATGGGCAACCTGGCCGCCTACTTCGCCGACCAGGACCTGACCGTGGCCTGGCAGGACCTGTCGTACACCATCGACGATCTGGCGGCCGACGACGTGGCCGACGTGGAGCACCCGAACCGGGATCTGACGCTCCAGATGCCGGTGGGCATGGCCTTCCCCAGCGGATTCGGGCCCGACGGGCACGCCTCGGTGATCGTCATGGGCGACCAGACCCCGGTGGAGCCCAACTCCCCCAACACCTACGACAGGGAGTTCACCGAACCCACCTCGTCCGACTGCTTCGGGGACCGGGAGTGCGTCCTCCTCCGATCGATGAACACGATCGTCAAGGAGAACGCGCTGATGGAGATCCCCTACGAGATGAACAAGGACTGGCGCTGGGTCGAGCTCGGTGAGCCCGAGAGCGGGGAGTGGGCGGTCCTCGGCAGATCCTGGTGCCAGGACATCGCCCTGGGGGTCGAGGGCAACAACGAGATCAACCAGAGCTTCTCGATCGACGTGTTCCTGCCCGGCGAGGACGGGGGCGTGCGCTACATGGTGCTGTGGTCCGAGACCGTGGTCGCGGGGATCGGCGAGGACGTGATCATCGGGACCATCGAGTACGGCATGCACCAGATGTTCGAGGCCCACGAGGAGTACCTGGAGGAAAACTACTGAGGTCCCCCTGCCCCCCGATCTGGGGGCGATTCCGATGTTGACGGCGTCCCGACCGGTGATACGCTCCAGATCGAGCGGCCGCGAGGTCGGCCGATGAGGTGAACCATGTCGTCCGGATTCGTGGACAGGAGCAAGCTGGTCTACCCGCAAGGTGAACCCGCGCTCTCGGTGGAGAGCGGCGCGGCCCTGGCCGACGGTGCGTTCATCATCGTCACCCAGGCGTTCTGCGCGAAGGGGCACGACCTGGTGGCCTACCCCGGCGCGACCTTCGACGGGTTCCCCGGGATATCGGTCCGGATCTCCGGGCACGGTACCGAGGAGGTGGTGACCCTCAGCCCGATGCACGGCGACTCCCGGGCCGCCGGGGGAGAGTCCTTCGAGGCGGGGGTGCAGTACCGCCTGTCCTGCCCCATCTGCGACGAGACCCTCCCGAGCTTCGGGAATTGCGACTGCGGAACGGGGCGGCTCCACGCCATCGAGCTGGTCCGCAAGGGCGGTGGCGAGGTCGTGGCCCTGTGCGACGTGGCCGGCTGCCACCGCTCCCGCGTGGCCGAGGGCCTGGACGTACTGGCGCTCTTCGACGAATGATCCGACCCTAGCCTCTCTCCACGACGGGCATGCTTCGTACCCCCGCCGAGTTCCTCTCCGCACACCCGGGCTTGGCCGTGGGCCTGCATCTGCTGGTCACGGTGGTCCTCGGGATCTGGGCCCGTGACGAGTTGAGGGCAGGCTGGCGGCTCACCGGTCGCGGATTCCGGCTCGGGGTGCTGGCGGCCATGGCGCTGGCGCTGCTGGCCTCGGCGGTGATCGTGCCCGGCCTGACCCGGCACGGCTGGGAGGGGCACGAGGCGATCTACCTCGACCTCTTCCTGGACCGCCCCTCGGGTGAGTCGCTGGAGGACTCTCCCCTGCTGGTGGCGCCGCTGCCCGCGGCGATCTACGGCACCCTGGGCCGCATCCCCGGTCTGCCACCCCTGGTGATGGTGCTGTTCAACCTGGTCCTCGGGGCCCTGGCCGTGGGATCCGCGGCCTGGAACGCGCGGTTGCTCACCGGGGACGATCGGACCGGGGTCGTGACCGGGCTGCTCGCCGCCCTCCACCCCCTGCTGGCGTTCTGGAGCAGCTCCGCCTACCAGGTCATCCTCCCCTGCGCCCTGGGGCAGCTGGCGATCACCGCCCTGCTGCTGGCCCGCCAGCGCCCCTCCACCCGGACCCTGGCCCTGGCCGGTGCCCTGTGGGGCCTGGCCGTGTCCGCCCGGGTGGAGTACGTGCTGCTGGCCCCGGCCCTGGTCGCCCTGTGGCTGCTGGGGGGCGTCGCCGCCCTGCGCCAGGTGCGCCGCTGGCTCCCCGCCGCGGCCGTCGGCGGCGTGCTGGGCGCCCTGCACCTGCTCCCTCTGGGGCTGGCCGCGGCCCGCCGGGGCCCCGGCGCATCCCCCGCCGGCTACCTGGGGCTGTTGCGCGACCCCC
>CAZITQ010000020.1:41152-63119 GCA_964542165.1 uncultured Rickettsiales bacterium | reverse complement strand
GGCGATTGCGACGACGGCAACCCCAACGAGAACACCCTGGACGCGGACGGCGACGGCTGGGACACCTGCGACCTCGCGCCCGACTGCGACGACAACGACCCCGACGTCTACCCCGGCGCCCCGGACATCTGCGATGGCGTGCTGGACAACGACTGCGACGGCCAGGTGGACGACCTGGAGAGCGACGACGACGGCGATGGCCAGACGGAGTGCGAGGGGGACTGCGACGACGGCGACGGCGGGGAGAACAACGTCGACGCCGACGGCGACGGGGTCTCCACCTGCGACGGAGACTGCGACGACGGCAACGACGCCGTGTACCCCGGCGCCGACGAGATCTGCGACGGCGTGGACAACAACTGCGACGGCCAGGGGCTGGTGGACCAGGCCGACCCGGCCTACGTGGCCGACTTCGACGCCGACGGCGACGACGGCGACCAGTGCGGCGGCACCGACTGCGACGATGCCGACGACCAGCACGAGGGTCTCGACGCGGACGAGGACGGGGTCTCCACCTGCGGTCCCGACGGCGTGCCGAACACCACCGACGACGACTGTGACGACGCGGACCCGGAGAACTTCCCCGGCAACGACGAGTGGTGCGATCTGCAGGACAACGACTGCGACGGCGACATCGACGCCGCGGACGGCGACTTCCAGCTCGACCTGGACGGCGACGGCTACAACGCGCTCGAGTGCGGCGGCAACGACTGCGACGACCAGTGGGACAACGTCTTCCCCGAGGTCGCCAGCACGTCGGGCTGGCAGCGGGACTGCGATCCCTGGCTCCGCTCCGACATGGACGACGAAGCCTGGTACTTCGCCACCATCGAGCAGCCCAACGTGGTCTACGACGGCAGCCGGATCGCCATGTACTTCCGTACCGGCTTCGAGCTGTTCGAGATGAAGTTCGGGGTCTACTACTCGGACGACAACGGCCAGACCTGGAACCTCGAGGGCCCGGTCTTCCAGGGCACGGGCGATCCCTACGACTGGGACGGCTGGGGCGTCAGCAACCCCAACGTGGTCTACGATCCCGGCGACCCGTCCTACCCCTACAAGATGTACTTCTCCGCGCGGAACCCCAACATCGTGCCGACCACCCGCTCGTTCGGGATGGCCGTGAGCACCGACGGGATCACCTGGAACCGCGTCACCGACATCAACCTGGACACCGTCAAGGTGATCGAGATGGGCGCGGCGGGTGAGTTCGACGAGAGCAACGTGGGTACCCCCTACGTGTACATCTCGGGCACGACCTACGTGATGCTCTACCTGTGCCGCTCCGGCAGCCTGGCGGGTATCTGCATGGCCACCTCGGTGGACTCCGGGTACAGCTGGACCAAGTGGGACTCGGCGCCCGGGTCGGGCTACGACCCCGAGCCGCTGTTCCTCGAGGGGGACCCGGGTGACTGGGACGAGACCACGGTCTCGTACCCCATCGCGGTCACCGACGGGACCACCGACTGGATCCTCCACACCGGCAAGGGCGCGGTCTACCGATCCACCGGTGTGGCCCATACCCCCTTCGCGGTCACCGGGGCCACCAAGCTCAACGACATCGATCCGGTGTTCGAGCGGGCCACGGAGTCCGGTCGCTGGGACAACGAGGACATCTACGGCACCGAGGTGGTGTCCCTGGCCGGCGAGTTCCTGCACTTCTACACCGGCACCTACACGGACGCGGCCTACGACGGCAGCTCGGTGGCGTGGGTCGGCATGGCGGCCAACACCCAGCCCGAGATCACGCTGACCAGCCCGCCGACGGATCCCTACGCCATGAACGCATCCGACCCGGTCACCTTCGAAGGGACCGTCAACGACTCGGATGCGCTGGACACCCTGTACGTGGTGATCAGCAGCTCGGCGGACGACACGATCCTGTTGACCGGATTCGCGGACGCCGCCGGCGACTGGAGCATCACCGCGCCGGCGTCGACCTTCCCCGCCGGTCAGCAGACGGCCGTGATCACCGCCTACGACGAGGGTGGTGTCGCCGTCTCCACGTCGATCCTGCTCGACGTCAGCTGATCCCCTCGCCCCCTTTGCCACCGTCCGCGCGCGCGATCTCCTCCGCCCGCCGCGCCAGGATCCGCAAGTTGATCAGGTTCACGCAGGCGTGCGCGGTGATGGGGGCGACCAGGCTGCCGCGCCACAGGAACAGGGCGCCGAGGCCGGCCCCCACGACCAGGGCGAACAGCGTCCAGGGGAGGAAACGGCGGTCGGGCACCAGGTGGCACAGCGCGAACAGCACCGTGGCGAGGACGATGCCCAGGCTGGCCTGCGCGGCACCCCGGAACAGGCACTCCTCGGCCACTCCGCTGGCGACCGCCGCCACGGCCACGGCCGGCCAGCGGGCCGGGCCGATGATGGCCGCCATGGCGTCGGCCAGCCGCCGGTAGGCCCGCGAGTAGGCCACCAGCGCCGCGCTGACGGCCACGACCAGGAGTCCGCACCCCAGTCCCAGCAGGATGTCCGCCGGCCAGCTCTGCGGCGGGCCGAACCAGCCGTCCAGGCTTCCGGCCAGGGCGGACCACAGCGCCCCCGCTCCAAGGACGGGTAGGTAGACGCCGAGGATCAGGGTCGGTCGCAGCAGGGAGACGCGGCGCCGGGGCGGTTTCGGCTCAGGCATCGTCCGTGGCGGTGGCGGCCTCCGCGGTCGCGGCCTCGGAGGGCTCCTCGACCTCTTGCGGGGCCTCGGGCGGCTTGCGCAGGACGTACCACAGCCCCCAGGTGCCGCCGATCACCATCGCGACGCTCACCCACTGGCTCAGGCTGAGTCCGAAGCTGCCCGCCACGTAGTTCTTCCACTCGATGGTCTCGATCCCGCCCTTGCCGAACCAGTAGCGGTCGTTGAGGCGGATGAACTCGACCACGAACCGGGACACGCCGTGGAGCACGAAGAACGTCGCGATCATCATGCCGGGCCGCAGGCGACGGCTCCCGTCCCACCACCCCAGGAAGGCCGCCACGCCGAAGGCGAAGATGGCCTCGTAGATCGGAGTGGGGTGCACCGGCTCGTAGATCGGCACCGCCCCCCGGGGGTAGGCCATCCCCCACGGCAGGCTGGTGGGCAGGCCGTAGCAACCGTCACCGGAGAGGTGACAGCCCAGCCGACCAAAGGCGTACCCCACCGACATGCCGGGCGCCGTGCAGTCGAAGCACTTGAGCGGGCTGAGGCCGTCGCGCCAGACCAGGTAGATGCACGCGGGCACCGCGAGCAGGACGCCGCCGTACCAGGTGAGCCCGCCGCTGCCCAGGAGGACTCCGACGGGATTCTGGATGAAGATGTCCCAGTTCTCGGCCACCGAGAGCAGCCGCGCGCCGATGAGCCCCGTGAGCGCCGCCACGATGATCAGATCGGTGGCCAGACGCAGGGGGTAGCCTCGACGGGCGTACCCCTCCCGGAGGAACCACCACCCGGCGAGGAACCCGAAGGTCATCATCACCGCGTAGCTGCCCACCGGGAACGAGGGGATCTCGAAGAGCCACAGGTCGATGCGGGGGATCCGGAAGAGCGTGGGGATCATGGGGCGCGTCTCGATTCGGGGCGCCATCTTGCATCGAACCGCCGCGACCGGCAAGGGCACCACGTCTTGTGGTGTCGCGAGGCGTCAGGCTTCAGGCGCCGGGCTTCGGGAAGAAGAGAAGGAATTCCCCTGACTTGCCGGGCGCCTGACACCTGACGCCTGACGCCTTCCAGCCGGCCGTGGGCGATTTCGGAATCCACACTTGTTACCCTGGGGAACCTCCTGCGGAACCCGGTGTCCGAAGGAGAGACGGGGCGCGCGGCCGGGACGGTCCGGCAGCGCTGTCGCACGTCGAGGAGGTCGTCGATGACATCGATTCCGTCCACCCGCCTCCGGTGCAGGACTGCGCCGGCATGGCTGGCCGTCCTGTGGCTCCTGTCCATCCCCACGGTCGCCGGGGCCGAGGCCCCGTCCGAGCGCGTCCTCGAGGACCGGGTCGACGAGGTCACCCTGTTCTCGAATCAGGCCCAGCTGAGGCGCACTGCCCGTGTCCAGCTGGCCGCCGGGCGCCACCGGCTGGCGTTCTCCGGCATGCCCTCGGCCCTGGACGAGGGTTCCGTGCGGGTCCGGATCGATGGCGGCCGCCTGCTCTCGTTCGAGGTCGTGCGTGGCTACGGGGAAGCCGAGCTGCCCCCGGAGGTCAAGGCCAAGCGGGACCGCATCGAGGCCATCGACCGGGAGCTGGCGGTGGTGGACGGCAACAAGGCCGTGTACCGGGCGGAGATGGCCTTCTTGGACAACCTGCCCCCCGGCCAGGCCCGCCTGGACCAGGACAACGGCGCCCCCCGGGTCGATCCCCGGGCCTACGGCCGCCTCCTGGACTGGATCGCCGGCAGGCTCGAGACCGTGGGCGACGAGCTCATGCGCCTCGATCTGAAACGGGTCGAGCTGGTGGAGGAGCGCGAGGTGCTGGCCTCGGAGCTGCTGGGCACCGCGGGCGCGGGTCGAGCCCTGCAGCGGCCGAGGGTCGTGGCGGACGTGGAGCTGGAGCGATCGACCACCGTCGAGTTGGCGCTGGTCTACCGGACCTACGCCGCACGCTGGGTGCCAGCCTACGACATCCGGCTGGCCACCGGCGGCGACACGGTCAAGCTCGGCGTCAACGCCCTGGTCTGGCAGCAGACCGAGGAGGACTGGGACCGGGTCCCGATCCGACTGTCCACCGCCATCCCCTCCCAGAGCGCAGTTCTGCCCCAGCTGCTGGCCTGGTACATCCAGGAGACCCCGCCGCCCCCACCACCGCCATCGGTGTCCGCGGCCCCCGAACGGGAGCGCTCGCGGGGTGCCCGCAAGTCCTCCCGATCGTCCCGCTCCGCGCCGGCACCGGCGGCGATGGCCGAGGCGGCGGCAGACTACGACTACGGCTACTACGCTGGTGACATGCTGGCCGAGGGCTCCGGGTCCTACGGCGACCTGGACGGTGCCCTGCAGGCGTCCGGCGGCATGGCCCTGGGGACCCGCGGCCAGGGCCAGGGGGGTGGGGGGAGCTACGGCGGCATGCAGACGCTGACCTTCGGCGGCACGGGCCAGGGCCGGGGCGACCTGGTCGCCGACCTCACCGCCCGTCTGGCCCAGGAGACCAGCGGCCGGCCCTACCTCCAGGACCGCAGCGGCGTGCTGACCGACACGTCAGGTCGGCGAAACCGGCTGATCGGCGGCGGCATCTCGTTCTCGCCCATCGCCAACGCCGAGGCAGGCGTCCAGGGAGCGGCCACCTCGACGGCCTACGAGGCCTCGACGGCCAGCTGGGACGGCTACGTGCCCTCGGCCCACGCCCTGGGTTTCGACTTCCACTTCGACACCATGGAGGCGGTGACCATCCCCAGCGACGGCCAGGTCCACAAGCTGCCGCTTCGGGTGGACGAGCACCCCGCCCGCCTCGAGCACGTGATCGTGCCCGTGGTCGCGCAGGAGGCCTACGTCCAGGCGGTGGTGGACAACGGCAGCCCGTACCCGATGCTGGCCGGAATGAACAACGTGTTCCTGGACGGCGGCTACCTGGGCCAGGTGCCCAGCGCGTCGGTGGCGCCGGGACAGCCCCTGCAGCTGGCCCTGGGCGTGGACCGCACCGTGAAGGTCAAACGCAAGCAGGAGCAGCTGAGCGACAAGGGCGGTCTGTTCGGCGGCCAGAAGGTGCGGGCCTACCGGGTGACCGTTGAGCTCAAGAACTTCCACGACCAGACGATCCAGGTCCGGCTCCTGGATCGAATCCCCTACACCTACGACGAGGAGATCAAGATCCTCGACGTGGAGCACTCGGTGGAACCCGCGGTCGACCACGGCAACGGGATGCTCGAGTGGCAGGTCCCCGTCCCCGCCGGCGAGACGGTGGAGCTGACCTTCGGGTACACGCTCAAGCACAACAAGAACTACCGCGTCTGGCATCCGTAGGAGGAGAAGCTCATGCACATCCGCTTTGGAATCGCCCTGTTGCTCCTCGTCCTGGCCCCGTCCGGCGCCCACGCCGCCACGGAGCTGGACATCGACGATGCCCCCATCGAGACCGTCCGCGTGTTCGTGGACCGGGCCCAGGTGGACCGCAGCACGAAGGTCCCGGTGGGCTCCGGCCGCACCGAGGTGGTGCTGGACGGGCTCCCGGCCCCCCTGCTCCCCGGCAGCGTCCGCGCCTGGACCGGTGACGAACGCGCCGAGGTCATCGGCCTGACCCAGCGGGAAGAGGTCCACCAGCAGGAACGTCGTGTCGAGGTCCGCGAGCTGATGGTGCGGGTCCGGGAGCTCCAGGAGCAGATCCGCACCCGCCTGGTGGACGACGCCACCCTGCAGTCCCGCCTGGACCAGATCGGCCAGCTCCGCGAGTACACCCGCACCGTCCTGGCCAGCCAGCAGACCCAGCCCAACCTGGACCTGGACTCCTTCGACGACAGCCTGGACCTGTTCCGCTCGGATGCCTCGGACATCCTCGACCGGCGCAGCGTGCTGCAGGCAGAGCTGACCGCGCTGCACCGGGATCTCACGGCGCTCCAGGGACGGATCGGCGACCTGCAGTACGGCGCCGAGCGGATCACCACCTCGGTCACGGTCACCCTCGAGGCGACGTCGTCCACCACCACCGAGCTGGTGGTGAGCTACGGCGTCGGCGGCGTGACCTGGCAGCCGCGCTACGACCTGGTCTACGAGGACGAGGAGCTGACGCTGCACTACCTGGCCGAGATCAGCCAGTCCTCGGGCGAGGACTGGGAGGGGGTGGAGCTGGTATTCACCACCGCGAGGCCCGACGAGATGGTGCCGCCGCCCGGCAACCAGCCCCTGCACCTCTCCGGGTACAAGGAGAAGGAGACCACCGTGCAGCTCGGCAGCACCCGAGAAGAGGCCAAGGAGGAGGACGCGCCCGCTCCGCCGGCGGATCCCGCGCCCTCGGTCGGGATCACCCGGCGCACCCTCTCGGTGGACCTCACGGTGCCCCGCCCGGCGACGGTGCCCGCGGACGGCCGGCCCTACCGCATGGCGGTGCTGGAGACCGCCCTCGACGCGACGGTGGACAACTACGCCGCCCCCGGCCTGTCCCCCCACGTGTACCTCCGCGCCCGGACCTCCAATCAGACCGGGATCCAGCTGCTGGCGGGGCGGGCGGACGTGTTCCGCGACAGCGGCTACGTCGGCTCCATCTGGCTCGCCGACCTGGCCCCGGGTGAGCGGCTGCCCCTGTCGCTGGGGCCGGCCGGACCGGTGATGGCCAAGCGGGAGTTCGACGTGATGCGCAACCGCCAGGTGGAGCGCACGGCGGGGCGCAAGAAGGTCCACTTCGTCCACGACGTGGTGATCAACAACTACGGCGAACTGGCCACCGAGGTCGTCGTGGCCGAGGCCGTGCCCCTCAGCCGGGTCGCCCAGGTGAAGGTGGAGCTGGCCGAGGAGACCACCGAGGGGTTCGAGGTCGGCGAAGACGAGAGCATCCACACCTGGACCCTCAGCCTCGCCGCCGGCGAGGAGAAGCGCGTCCACCTGTCCTACGTGGTCGATCTGCCGGAAGACTACTACTGGGAAGGTTTCTAGAGCGACCGGGTCGAAGCGCTGTGATTCAGGGCGAGCTCGGCGCGATCCATGGCGTCGGTCAGGCCCACGTCGGTGGGCTTGATCTCCAGGCCCTCGCGGGCCCACTGCAGGGCCTTGCGGGGCTCCCCCCGGCGGACGAAGAACCGGGCCAGACGACGGTAGAGGAAGATCGCCCCCGGCCGGAGCTCCAGGGCGCGCTCGTACTGACTCGCCGCCTCGTCCCACCGCCGGCGGGCGGTCAGCAGATCTCCGTTGAGGGTCAGCAGCCAGGGATCGTCGGGCCGGTCACGCAGCAACGGACCCAGGATGCCCTCGGCCTCCTCGAGGCGGGTGGCCCGGAGGAACCCCTCGGCCGCGGACGTCCGCAGCTCCCGGTCAGAGGCGTCCATCTGGACCGCCTTTCGGGCGAGATTCAGCAGCATGGCGCGGTCCTTACGCTTGCGCGCCTGCCGAAAATCCCTGAGTAGTTCCTCCTTGGTCATCGGCGCAAAATTGTAGCAGATCCGTCACACGCCCGTCCTGGATTTGGCCCGGCGCGGCGGGCGAGGGGTAGCGCGGCGGGCGGGGGCTCAATCGCGGGTGGTGGGGACCTTGATCTCACGGACCAACCGGAAGCCCACGTCCACGGACCGGTGCTCCACCGCCTCGGCGCAGCGACGGGCCACCCGACAGTCCTCGGCCGGGCTCATCCACGAACCGCCGCGGACCACCGAACCCGTGGCGCCGGCGGTGGTGGGCCGGGTCCACTCCCGGCAGGTTCCGGCCAGGTCCCGGACGTCGTACGGAGACGCGTCCAGGGAGAAGGTGCCGATGGCCTCGGGCCGCGGAGGACCGGAGCGGCTGAGGCGCATCTTGCAGAATGTGGGATCGAAACGATCGCCCCAGGGGAAGAAGCGACCGTCGGCGCCACGGGCGGCCTTCTCCCACTCCACCTCGGTGGGCAGACGGTACTCCACACCGGCCTTGTCGCTCTTCCAGCGGGCATAGGCCGTCGCCGAAGGCAGGTCGACCCCACCCATGCTCCGGCGGATGTCCAGCCGGCCCCCGGGACCGTCCCCCACGGGCAGGGTGAAGCGCCCCTCGGAGTCCACCGGCCAGATGGGATCGCCCCCCACGTGGGCCCGGGGAGCGGCCGCCTGGGCATCCTCATCGTCGGCCTTGCCCAGCGACCGCAGGAACGCCAGGTACTCGCCCACGCTGACGGGGAAGCGCGAGATGAGGAAGTCGTCCACCTGCTTGAGCGACCGCGCCAGGGATCCCGGGGCCAGCACGTCGCCGCCCATGACGAAGGAGCCGGCGGGCACGTACACCATACCCTCGCCCACCTCGTCTTCGGTGAGCAGGCGGACCTTCACGCGCCGGGTCTCCCCACGGCTCATCAGCAGGGGGAAGCGGGTGTCCCGGTACCCCTCCCGCCGCAGGACCAGCAGGTAGCTCCCCATGGACACGGGGACGTCCTTGACCGGGGTCCGGCCCAGCAGGCGGGGTTCGGTGGCGCGCTTGACCCGGTTCCGCTCCACGAACCGGTAGATCCACACCTCGGCGCCGGCCGGGTGGGAGGAGGCGGACATCAACCCGTCCCCCCGCAGCCGCTCGGCGTACCGGCCGTCGTCGTTGCGGCGAATCAGCCCCTCGTAATAGATCTGGTCGGCCACGTCCCGGCGGGTCTCCGCGTCCCGGAACCGGGTCCAGTACAGGGCGGCCAGCCCCGAACGCGCCCCCTCGTTGCGGTCGTCGTAGGCCAGCGCCTGCTCGAACAGGCCCTCGGCCTTGAGGAAGGCCATCGCGACCTCCCGCTCGCTCTCGTCGAGCCGATCCTCCAGCTCCCAGGCGCCCGCCTTCTCCTCGAGCCGCTCCCAGCCACGGATGGTGGACAGGGCCTTGTGGACCTCCTCCTGCAGCCGGTCCGCCTCGAGGCGCGCGGCGTGGTACTGCTCCATCGCCTTGCGGCCCTCGGCCACCCGCTTCTGGGCCGCCTCCCGGCGCTTGGTGCCCTCCACGAAGGACTCGATCTCCTCGGAGAGCAGCAGGGCGGACCGGATCCGCTTCTCCGGGTTGCGCTCCAGCGCCCGCATGCAGATGAAGCTCAGCTCCTCGGGGATGTGCAGGTGGGGCGCCCGTTCGATGGGGGGAGTCGGGTCCTCCTCCACGCAGCGGATCATCACGTCCCGCGGGTTCTTGCCGTGGAAGTGCAGCTTGCGGGTCAGGATCTGGTAGAGGATCCCGCCCAGGGCGTACACGTCGCTCCACGGGCCGATCCGGTCCCGCTCGTTCTTGGCCTGCTCGGGCGCCATGAAGGGCGGCGTGCCCTGTACGTAGCCGTCGCGGGTCTTGAGCTGTGCCCCCTCGGACAGCTCCACCGGGTCCAGCTCCAGCTCCTGCTCCTCGCCGGTCACCGGGTCCGGCTTGCCCACGACCTTCGCCAGGCCCCAGTCCAGGATCAGGACCTCACCGAAGTCCCCCAGCATCACGTTGGCGGGCTTGAGATCCCGGTGGATGACCCCGCGGGCGTGGGCGTACTCCATACCCAGACAGACCTGCTGCAGGATCGACAGCAGCCGCAGCAGCGTGTACTTGCCGCTGATCTCCGGGTCCGCCTTGCGCACCCCCCGCAGGATCTGGTCGAGGGAGCGCCCCCCGACCTTCTTCATCGTGTAGTAGACCTGGCCGTCGGGCAGGCGCCCCATGTCGTGCACGGGCACGATGTTGGGGTGCTCGAGCTGCCCCGTGACCTGGGCCTCGCCCAGGAAGCGCTCGAGCACGCTCATGCTCTTGGAGGCGTCCGGCCGCAGGACCTTGAGCGCCACCGTGCGGCCCACGTCCCGGTCGAAGGCGCCGATGATGGTCCCCTGACCGCCGCGTCCCAGCTCGTCCTGGTAGGCGTAGCGCATCCCCAGGTTCTGGCCGCCCGAGGCGTCATTCTTGGGGAAGGGCCGCGGCACCGATCCCCGCCCGCCGGGGGGCGGGAGCACGATCCGGCTCAGGGGTGACCCCTTGCCTTCCAGCTCCAGCTCCATGAGCGTGGACGTCGGACCTGCCCGGGGGGCCAGGGTCGGGATCTCGTCGGGGACCTCGGCCAGGTGATCCAGCAGGGGTTCCATCTGCTTGGCCAGCGTCCGCACGGACACCGCCCCCCCGTCGGGGAACAGCTCCTCCATGAGGATGCGAAGCGCAGCCACGGCCCGCCAGCGTCGCTGGTCGTCGAGCTTCCCTGAATCCGGGGGAGACATGGTGGTGGATCCTATTCGCTCGGCAGCGGTACGGGAAGAGGGGAGGCCTCCGGGGATCGGTGGAGGCCGGATCGAGGCCCGCTCAGAGCGCGGCCAGCGAGACCAGGGTCCCGCCCGGGCTCTGCTCCCAGTCCATGGCGCCGTCGGCGGCGTCGATCCCCACCAGGGACTCGCCGTCGGAGACGAAGACGGTCCCGCCGGAGTAGGCGAGCCCGCCCCGGTGCTCGGACGCCGACGACCAGGGCCAGATCTCGTCGCCGGTCTCGGCGTCGATGGCGTAGACGTCCCCGAAGCTCTCGCTGACGTAGACCGTCCCGTCGGCGAGCTCGGGCGGATCCAGCGCCGAGGTGACCAGGGCCTCCATGAAGGGGTCCGCGATGTCGGCCTCGAAGCCCAGCAGTCCCTTGTTGTCCGTGCTCACGTAGACGTCCCCGCCGTCCGCGACCATGCCCGAACACGAGGCGTTGTCCAGCACGAAGCTCCAGTCCTCGGCCAGATCCCCGGGGAACAGGGAGATCACCTCGAAGCGCCCTCCCACCACGACGCGTCCACCGCTCACGGCCAGCGCGGGGACGAGGGGATCGCCGATATCGAACGTGGCCTCCTCCGCGCCCGAGGCGGGGTCGAGCCGGCGCACGGGATCCCCGCCCAGGAAGAGACCCCCCTCACCGGTGGCCATGGCCCCCGAGAGGTCGTCCACGGTCTCCTGCCACAGGATCTCCCCGGAGTCCGCGTCCAGGGCGATCACGTCGTCGGCGGTCTGTGCGAACAGGGTGTCGTCCGAGATCGCGAGCTCCCCCGCGGTGCTCCCGCCCAGATCGGTGTCCCAGATCGTCGCCCCATCCACGTCGTCGAGGGCCACCACGTTGCTACCGCCGGTCAGGACGAACACGGTCCCGCCGTCCGCCAGCAGGTCGCCGAACTCGGAGGACCCCACCGTGGCGTCCCAGATGGAGGCGTTCCCGTCGCCGTCGAAGGCCGCGACCTTGCCCTGGGAGGTCAGGACGACCACCGCGGCCTCCCCGTCGTCCAGGTCGAAGGGACAGCCGGCCACGATCGCCGGGACAGTCGCCAGGAAACACGCCACCGCGAGCCGCTCGCTCCACGAACCCATCGTCCACACTCCTCCCGGTCTCAGTACCCGTAGATCACGTACGTCTTGCCTGCCTGCGAGCCATTCTGGTCGTTGTACGGCGCGGACACCACCACGTCCCCGTGTCCGTCGTCGTCCAGGTCCCCCACCGCCACGGCGTGCCCGAACCAGTCCCCGGCGGCCTCGCCGAGGATGCGGGCGTCCGCGGTCTGGAGATCGATCTCGTCGGGCCACGATCCGAGGGGGCCCAGCAGCACATACAGGGCGCCGGCCTCCACGCCAGCCTCAGCGCAGCTGCGCGCGCCCACCGCCAGGTCCGCGACCCCGTCGCCGTCCATGTCTCCGGGGGACGCCAGCACCGCGGCCTCTTCCGCCGCGGATCCCAGGAGCAGCACGTCCGCGTCCCCGGGCAGGTCCACGCTGGACGGCAGGGCGCCGTTGCCGCTGAGGGACACTGCCACTGCGCCGCCGGGCGGATGGCCCAGGGAGCCGATCCAGATCTCCCCCCGACCGTCCCCGTCCAGATCCGCCGCGCCGCCGACCCGCGCCCCCCAGCGCTCCCCCCCGGAGCCGTGGAAGGTGACGTCGGCATCCTCGAGGCCCTGGTCGTCCCAGAGCATGGCGTGCCCCTTGACCAGGTAGGCTCGGCCGTCCTCGCCTCCGGCCTCCTCGGCGCCGACGAGGATCTCGTCGTCTCCGTCGCCGTCCACGTCGGGCACGATGGCCAGGGCGGTGCCCAGCAGGTGATCGTCGGCCGTGGGTTCCAGGGTCACGTCCGCGTCGGTGGTCAGGTAGTCGCCGGCCCACGACGAGCGGCCGAAGAACAGGTAGACCATACCCGCCACGTTGGGGTTGACGTTGTTGTACGGGGCGCCGATGAGCAGATCGTCGATCCCGTCCGCGTCCACGTCACCTGCGGCGCTCAGGGCGGTCCCGGCCTGCTCGCCGGGGAACCCGCCGCGGATGATCACGTCGGCCTCGTCCGTGGCCGGAAACGGCCCGATGGCCCCCGGGCCGCCGAAGAAGATCGCCACCTCGCCGACGGGGCTCGAGTTGTACCAGAGGTAGGACGATCCGATGACCACGTCGGGCCAGCCGTCCCCGTTCAGGTCGCCCACCGCGACGGCGTCGCCGGTCTGGGCGTCCTCCTCGGTGCCGTCGATGTCGCTGGCCACCCCCAGCACCAGGCTGCCGCCGAACCAGTCGCCGGTCTCCCCCTCGACCACGTCCACGGAACCCGAGTCCTGGGCGTTGCCGTCGTCGAAGGGCGCGCCGAGCACGGCGTCGTCCACGCCGTCGCCGGTGATGTCCCCCCCCGCCGCCAGCGAGAGCCCGAGCCGGGCGTTGGCCGCCCCCTGCACGCTCACCGGAAGCACCCCCGCGTCCAGATCCCAGGCGTACAGGCCGTCCACGGATCCGTCGCAGTCGTTGTCCAGGCCGTCCGGACCGTCGAGGGCCCCCGGGTAGACCGCCGGTTCCTGGTCGTCGCAGTCCCCGCCGCAGGGGGTCACGCCGTCCCCGTCCTCGTCCACCTCCTCGTCCACCTGGCCGTTGCAGTTGTCGTCGATGCCGTTGCACTGCTCCGCCGCGCCCGGGTGCACGTCGGGGTCCGAGTCGTCGCAGTCTCCCGAGCACTCGGCCCAGCCGTCCCCGTCGTCGTCGAATCCCTCGTCGATGGTTCCGTCGCAGTCGTCGTCCCTGGCGTTGCAGACCTCCTCGGCGCCCGGGTGGATCTCCGGGTCCCCGTCGTCGCAGTCCTCGCCACCGCAGGAGGTGGGGCTGTAGCCGTCGCCGTCGTCGTCGTAGCCGTCGTCCACCACCCCGTTGCAGTCGTCGTCCAGGCCGTTGCAGATCTCGTTGGCCCCCGGATTGACACCCGCGCGCTGGTCGTCGCAGTCCCCCTCGGCCACGCACCAGCCGTCGTGGTCCTCGTCGACCCCCGGCGCGTCGTCGGCGAACCCGCTGCAGTCGTTGTCGACGTCGTCGCAGACCTCCTCGGCGTTGGGGTAGGTCGAGGGGTTGGCGTCGTCGCAGTCGTCGTCGGGGGTCCCGAACACCCCGTCGGCGCCGCAGGTGGAGACCCCGTCGCCGTCCTCGTCGTACGGATCGTCGATCAGGTCGTTGCAGTCGTTGTCCTTGCCGTCGCAGACGTCGGTCGCGCCGGGGTAGACCTCCCGATCCAGGTCGTCGCAGTCCCCCTCCACCTCGCTCCAGCCATCCCCGTCCGCGTCCCCCGCGGGGGGGGCGGGGGCCGGACAGCCTGCCAGGTGGACGAGGGAGAGCCAGGTCAGGGCGCGCTGCCAGCTGGTCATCCGCCAACCTCCAGAGGTACTCGGGGATTCTACCCGCCCCGCTCGCCAGGTTCTCGTGTAGCGATCCGCCCGGAGCCCCGGAGCGCGCGCGGGCGAGGGTGCGCAGGGGGGTCGCCCGGGGTAGGATGCCGCCATGATCGACCGGACATGGCTGTGGCTGCTGGTGCTGGCGGTCGCTTGCTCGGCGGGTTGCCCCCGCGAGGAACGGCCGCCTTGCGATGACGACACCGGCTCGGCCGGGGACGACGACACCACCGGCTCGGCCGGGGACGACGACACCACCGGGTCGACCGGAGACGACGACACCAGCTCAGCCGGGGACGACGACGCCGCGCCCGTGCCCTCCATCGCCCTGTACGAGAGCGAGTCCGCCTGCGCCGACTGCCTCGTGGCGCTGGAGGCGATGCTGGCCTCGTTCGGCTACGAGTCGACCCGGCTGGACGCCTGGCAGATCGAGCACGGCGAGCTGGGAGGACACGATGCGTTCGTGGTCCCGGGGGGGTGGGCCCCCGGCTTCAACGAGGAACTGGTCGGGGCCGGGTTCGGCGCCATCCGCACCTTCGTCTCCGGGGGTGGGGGCTACCTGGGGACCTGCGCGGGGGCCTACTTCGCCGCGGACGCGGTGGAGTGGGAGGGGGGCTCCTACGGCGCTCCACTGGGTCTCCTGGAGGTGACCGCGGTGGGGCCACTGGAAGCCATCGCGCCCTGGCCCGAGTACGCGGTGACCGGGATCACCTACGAGGACCACCCCCTGGCCGCCAACCTCCCCCAGGCCGACGCAATCCTCTACTGGGGGGGGCCCTCGTTCTCGGGGATCGGCGAGGACGTGGAGATCCTGGCCCGATACGAGGAAGGGGGAGAACCCTCCATGATCCTGGGCAGCTACGGCCTTGGGAGGGTCGCCCTGGTCGGCCCCCACCCGGAGATCGAGGAGGGATCGACCGCGGACGGCGTCGAGGGCTGGGACGACGAGCTCGTGGACCCGGTGAGCGACTGGCCGTTGATGCACAACCTGCTGGAGTGGATGCTCCAGGGCACCCCCTGAGGAGAACGCGCCGGATGGGAAGGACGATGGACAATCCGCCGCGGGCCAAGCGGGACGAGAGGTTCCAGCGGCTGGTGGACTCCGGCTGGGTGGCCTTCCACGAGCGGCGTCCCCGCTGGCTGCGGGCCGTTCTGGGCCGGCTGAGGGGGCTGGCGCCCGACGCGCCCGAGGTGCTCGACCTGCAGTGGCGGCTCTCCTACCTCAACGGCAACATGGACCTGGCGCTGGAGGAGGCCCAGCGGGGAGCCGAGCTCTACCCCGACGACGCGGACCTCCAGTACTCCACCGGCTGGTGTCTGCTGGAGCTCGGTGCGTTCGAGGACGCCCTCGATCCCTTCCGGCGGGCCTGCGAGATCGAACCCTCCCTGGCCGACGCCTGGTACGACCTGGCGGTGGCCCTCGAGGCCCTGGGACGCGAGGCGGAGATGCGCCGGGCGTTTCTCCGGGTCCACGAGCTGGACGTGGCCCGCCTCTCCGACGAGCCGCGGCTGTTCGAGATCGAGGAGTTCGAGGGCATCACCCGCGCCGCCCTCGCCGAGCTGCACCCGGAGGTGCGGGCCGCGATGACCAATGTCGCCGTCATCATCGAGGACTACCCCGATCCGTGGATCGTCGAGCAGCCTCCCTACGATCCGCGACTCTTCGGCCTGTTCGTGGGGCCGACGTACGCCGACAGCCGCAGCACCCACGTGCCCACCGACGAGCCCACCCGGATCTACCTGTTCCAGCGCAACCTGGAGCGTCAGTTCCGCCACCCGGATCTGCTGAGGGCCGAGATCCGGATCACCCTGATCCACGAGGTCGGCCACTTCCTGGGCCTCGGCGAGGCGGACCTGGCCCGGCGCGGCTGGCTGTGATCCCCCCCACCCTCCTGGTCCTGTGCGCCCTGGATCCCGACGAGCCCCTGCGGCGCTGCGTGGGCCAGTCCCGATTCCTCGGGGAGGCGGGGCTCTCCCTGGCGGAGCGCGGTGTACGGTTGCTGTGCGCCGAGCCGGGGGCAGCGCGGGGGGTGCGCCCCGTGCGGGGGGGCTGGGTCGAAGAAGAGGTGGAGGGTGTGGTCGGCGTGTTCGACCGACACGTCGAGCCGGCACCCCGGGTCCTGGGGGAGTGGGCGGCCCGGGACGTCCCGGTGGCGAATCCCCCGGAGTTCCGGGAGCTGTGCGACGACAAGCTGGCGTTCGCCGGGTGGGCCGCGGCGATGGGTCTTCCGGTGGCCAGCACGGTCGCCGGCGACGATCCGATCTGGCGTTCCTGGCCCGCCGCGTTCGTCAAACCGCGGCGGGGCTGGGGCGGACACGGGGTACGCAGGGCGGCCGAACGTCCGCCGGCCGCGGACGAGGTCGTGCAGGAGGCGGTGGAACCGACGAGCCCGGGCGAGTCCCTCCGATTGCTCCTGCAGCGGGAACCCGGACAGGGATGGGTTGCAGCGGGTGCCCTGGTGCGGCGGGCCCCGGCGGGCGAGGCCGTGGCCTCCCTGGGGCGGGGCGCCACCGCACATCCCGTCGGCCCCGCGTTGGAGCGGACTCTCGCTCCCCTGGTCCGACAGCTGTCCGACGCGATCCCCGGGGCCCCGGGTGGCCACGGCGCGGTCGAGGTGGGCGTCGACCTGGTGCTCGGGCCGGCGGGTCCGCGGATCCTGGAGTGGAACTCCCGGCCCGGGCGGTCCTTCGAACGGATCGACCGGCGTGACCTGCGCGCGCGTGCCCAGCTTCGACCGTTTTTGTGTCTGCTGCCCCACTGAGGGGGGTTCAGGGAGGGTCGGTCAGGTCCCCAGCGCCTCGTCCAGCTTCGCCGCCTGGACGCGGAAGGCTTCCAGGTCGCTTCCGGAGAGGCTCCGGTGGGAGGTGCCGTGGTACTCGGCGGGATCGACGATGCGGCCCGCCTGCTCGACCTCGTAGTGCAGGTGGGGGGCATTGGTCCGGCCGGTGTTGCCGCTGGTACCGATCCGCTGGCCCGCCCGCACGCTCGCACCGGCCGAGATCCCCTCGGCCACGCTCTCCAGGTGCAGGTAGCGGGCGACGGACCCGTCGTCGTAGCGCAGCTCGATGCAGTTGCCGTTGTAGGCGAAGTTCCAGTTGGCGCGGACCACGCTCGCCGACCGGGGGGCGAACACCGGCGTTCCCACGGGGGCCCGGAAGTCGTATCCGGTGTGGTCTCGTCCGTCACCGAGGACCGCCGTGATCTGCTGGTAGTCCTCGATGGGCGCCTCCTTGAACCGGGGAGGGACCTCCTTGCCGGTCTCGTCCCAGTAGCTGCCGTACTTGGCCCCCGACGGGACGTAGTAGTAGGCGCGGAACTCCTTCTCCTTCTTCTGGCTCTTGTAGCGCAGCGCGGCGATGCGGACCTCGTCACCGGTCAGGGGCTCGTAGAGCAGCTGGAGGCGATCCGCGGCCCGCAGGTCGGTGGTCATGTCGAGCCACCAGACCATGATCCGGCCGGCCGTGGCCGTGACCCACGGGGCGCGCCCGCCGGACACCGCGCCGTCGATGGTCACCGACAGGTTGACCTTGAGCGGCACGTCCACCCGCTTCAGGGAGGCGAAGTCCCCCACGTTCTCGGGCGGCGGCGCGGGAGTGGCGTCCCCGGCATCCGTCTCGTCGCCGGCGTCACCGGCATCCGGGGTGGCGTCCCCCGCGTCCCCGTCGGGATCGGCGTCCGCGGCGGCGTCCGTGGCGGCCTCGGTGGCCCCCTCGGCGCTACCGTCGTCGGGTTCGTCCGGCGTACCGCCCCGGCTCAGCAGCAGGACGATGTTCAGCAGGATCGACAGACCGAGCAACACCCCCAGCACGCGGGAGACCCCGCGGTACGGAGGCGAGCTGGCAAAGGTGTACTTGGACACGGGCGCACCTCGCCGCCGGATGCTAACGCCAATGCCGTAAAACAAGCAAGACGCGCGCGCACGGGGCGGTAGATCGGGGTCGAGGGGCGGGGCACCCAGAACGAAAAAGGGCCGGCCCTCGGGACGGAGCGACCCCTGCTACGACGTCCCTGGGCCGGCCGTGCGACCCCCCCGATTCCTTGGGAGGCTGCGGGCCGCAACCCGCCAGATGCATACGGCTGAACTCAAGCAGACCGGATGCGCCCGCGTGGGATCAAGCATCGATCCCGGGAAAACCGGCCTTTTTCCCGCCGGCCCACCGCGGCCCATGCGCGTTTGGTCCTTTTTATGGTTTTTAGGGTTTTCGTCGCAAGAGGACCATCGAAGGTTGGGGCTCCGGATGACGTCCATCGGCTACGGGGTCATACTTCCGGGATCGATCTGCGGGCCCCGCGCGATGTGACCCCGGGGAGACCGGCCAGATGGGAGGACCGATGAGACGCTGGATCGCCGTGTGGATGCTGACGCTGGCTGGAATCGCGGGTTCACCCGCGTCCGCGGACGAACTGCTGACGGAGGTCGAGGCGCTGGCCGGGGACGGGGTGATCCTGGTCGTGGATTCCTCGGGCGAGGTCCTGGTCGAGCTCAACAAGGACCGGGTGTTCACGCCGGCCTCGACGCTCAAGGTGGTCACCGGGCTGGCCGCGATGGAGGTCCTCGGCGCGGACTATCGCTTCGAGACCCACTTCCACGTGGACGGGGAGGGCTGGCTCTACGTGGAGGGGCGGGGCGATCCCTTCCTCGTGTCCGAGGAGCTGGATCTGCTGGCGCCCGCGTTGCTCGCCGCGAATTCGGGCGAGTTCAAGGGGCTGATCCTCGACGACAGCTACTACCAGCGCGGGATCCGCATCCCGGGGGTGAGCGGCTCGGACAAACCCTACGACGCGCTGAACTCGGCGCTGGCGGTGAACTTCAACACCATCTTCGTCAAGATCTCCGGGGATCAGGTCACCTCCGCCGAGGAGCAGACCCCCCTGGTGCCCCTGGCCATCGAGGCGGCGAAGGAGAGCGGACGCAAGGGGGAGGCCCGGATCAACCTGGCGAAGGACCCCGACCGGGCGCTGATGTACGCGGGCGAGGTGATCCGGGCCAAGCTGGTGGCCCACGGCGGCACCGTCGGCGAGGAGATCCGGCACGGCTCGGTGCCCGCGGGTTCGGAGCCGTTCTACGTGCACACCAACACCCGGCCCCTCTCCGAGGTGGTGGCCGGGATGCTCTACTACTCCAACAACTACACGGCGAACCAGATCCTGCTGGAGATGGGCGTGTCCCGCGCCGGACCGCCGGCGTCCCTGGACAAGGGTGTCGCCGTGGTGCGCGAGGTGCTCGAGGGCCACGGGCTCGCGGACCAGATCACCTACGTGGAGGGGTCCGGCATCTCTCGCCAGAACCAGGCCACTGCGGACGCCATGGTCCGCGTCCTCGAGCCCTTCCGCCCCCACAAGGAGCTCCTGCGGGACCGCCGGGGATCGATGGCCAAGACCGGTTCCCTGTCCATCTGCAAGACCATCGTCGGGTACCTGGACACCCCCAACCACGGCGAGGTCCGCTTCCTCTTCGCCCTCGGCGGAAACAAGTGGAACCAGCGCTTCGACCTGATCGACCTGCTGAAGAAGAGGTTGTAGGCGTCAGGCGTCAGGCTGGGGGGTGGGGAGGTCGAACTCGATCTCCAGGCCGCTACCGTCGGCCTGGCGGGCGGTGACCTGGCCGCCGTGGGCCTCCACGGCGCGGCGGACGATCATCAGGCCCAGGCCGGTGCCGCCGGTCTTGCGGGAGCGACTGGGGTCCGCGCGGTAGAACGGATCGAAGAGCTGGGACAGGTGCTCGGGTGGCACGCCCTCGCCCCGGTCCCGGACCCGGATTCTCGTCCCCTCCCCTTCCACGTCCGCCGACAGGGTGACCGGGCCCGCGCCGCCGTAGCGAACGGCGTTCTCGAACAGATTGCCCAGCACGCGAACCAGCAGCGCGCGGTCCGCATGCACCGGTGCGACGGTGTCGCCGTCGAGCTGCAACTCGATGCCGCGCTCGGTCGCCTCCCGGTCCACCCGGTGCCAGGCCTCCGCCGCCGCGTCGGGCAGCGAGCAGGGTTCGGGGCTCACCCTCTCGGAGCCCAGGTCGAGGCGGCTCGCCACCAGCAACTCGGCGACCATGCCGTCCAGGGTGTCGACCTCGCCCTCCATCTCCCCCAGCCGGCCCTCGTTCGCCCCCGCTTCGCGCAACAGCTCCAGGTTGAGCTTCATCCGGCCCAGGGGGGAGCGCAGCTCGTGGGACACGCCCGCCATCAGCTCCTTCTGGCCGCGAATCATGGTCTGGATCCGCTCGGCCATGCTGTTGAACGACCGGCCCATGCTGGCCACCTCGTCCCGCCCCCGCGCGGGGACCCGGTGATCCAGGTCCCCGGACGCGATCCGATCCATCGACCGGCTCATCCGGCGCAGGGGCCGCGTGAGGACCAGCGATATCGCGATCACACCCAGCAGGCCGACCCCCCCGATCTGCAGCAGACCCCATCGGAAGGCGCGGCGGGAGGGCTCCGGGTCGTCCTGGGGACGGGTCATCGCCAGGGTCGCGACGGTCTGGTCGCCCCGGGTCACCGGTACGGTGATCTCGAAGGCCGGGCGGCCCCGGCGCTCCCGCATCTTCGTCCGGGCCTCCCGGTGCCGCGACCGGCCCCGCTTGCGGGCCGATTCTCCGTCGCCCCCCATCGTCTCGGCATCCGCCGACTCGGCGTCGCAGTCCGCACAGGGCAGATCCAGGTCCGAGCGGAGCTCCCGGGCCCATCGACGCGCGCGGCGGCAGTGCAGGCCCCCACAGGACCCGTAGACCGGCTCGCCGGTCCCGTCCATCACCGCTATCTGGATGTCCAGTTCCCCCGCTCGCTTGTGGACGAACTGCTCGACCTCCGGATCCGAGAGCTCGTGGTCCTCCAGCAGTTGCTCCATCTGCCTGCCCAGCAGCTCCCCCTGGTCGGTACGCAGGGCGACGAGCTCCCCCACCACGTCGCGGCCGAGCACCTTGCCGAAGAGGTGGAGGGTCGCCAGCAGGGAGAACGTCAAAAGCAGCGCGAAGATCGCGGCGATCCGCGCCGTGAGCCAGAACGTCCTCACGCCCCCTCCACAGGCTGGACGAACTGGTACCCCACACCGCGGACGGTCTTGAGCAGCTCGGGGTGCCGGGCGTCCCGCTCGATCTTGGCGCGGATCCGGCTCACGTGGACGTCGATGGAGCGATCGAACACCGACCAGGCCGAGCCGTGCAGCTGCTGCATCAGCTGGTCCCGGGACAGGACCCGCCCGGCGCTGCTCATCAGGACCCGCAACAGGTCGAACTCCGCGGTGGTGAGCTCCACGGGCTCGCCGCGGACCGTCACCGAGCGCGATCCCGTGTCCAGCACCACCGGCCCCACGGCGTGGCGATCGCGCGCCACCTCGGGTTCCTCCTCACCGGCGCGCCGCAGGATCGCCCGGATCCGGGCCAGCAGCTCCCGCGGGTTGAAGGGCTTGGGAAGGTAGTCGTCGGCCCCCATCTCGAGCCCGACGATCCGGTCGGTCTCCTCCCCCCTCGCCGTGAGCATCAGCACGGGGACTCGGCTGGACTGGCGGATGCGCTGCAGCACCTCGAACCCGTCGAGCTCCGGCAGCATGATGTCCAGGATCACCAGGTCGGGGGTGGCGCCGCGGAAGGCCACGAGACCCTCGTAGCCGTCATGGGCCGCCTGGAAGGTGAAGCCGTGGGGCGACAGGTACTCGCGGACCAGGTCCACGAGCTTCTCGTCGTCGTCGATCATCAGCAAGGTCGGCATGGCGCGATCCTGCCACGGCAGGCGTGCGCGGTGCCCCCCCCCCCGCCCGCCCTGGTATCACAC
>CAZITQ010000020.1:35450-41142 GCA_964542165.1 uncultured Rickettsiales bacterium | reverse complement strand
GGCGGGGGCTCCCCCCCGCCGGGGGCCCGGCGCCCCCCCCGCCCGGGGGGGGGGGGGGGGGCCCCCCCCCCCCGGGCGGACGTGGTCTCACTCGTCGTCGTCGTCGGCCGCGGGCGGGCCGCCCCGTCCGTGGCGCCCACCGCGGCAGCAGGAGCGATCTCCGTCCTCGTCACCGGCGCAGCTGCCCCGCCGCATGCGCCGCTCCGAGCGCTGGCTGCGCCGCTCGTCGATCTGCTCGGCCAGCGAGGCCCGCTGCTCCTCGTCCAGGCCCTCGAAGAACGCGATCATCTCGTCCGCCACGGCGTGGGCGGTGGCGCGCTTGGCGTCGAATTTCTCGTCGATCCGGGTGTGGATCTCGTCGGGATCCAGCTCCCCGGTCTCCAGCGCGTCCGACACGATATCGAAACCTGGCCCGCCCCGGCCGCGGCGCTCCTTTCGCTGCTCTCGCATCAGCGAACGCGCGTTGTCGAGGCGCGCCCTCTGGTCGTCGTCCAGGTCCATGTCGGCGACCACGGCCATCATCTTGCCGCCACCCTGGCCGCGGCAACGCCCGGATCCACGTTCCTCCCCCTCCTCCTCGGCGACCGCCGCGCCGACCCCGAGGATCCCCAGGGCCAGCAGCGCCACGCCAACGACTCCCACACTCACGATTCGTCCCACGTTATTTCTCATCGTCTTCATCGCTCTGCTCCTTGTGCGTGGCCGGTCAACGCGATCGACCATGCTCACATCATCGACCTCCCATATCTCGGTCGCGTGTGGGCGAGATTGCGGTGTGAAAACGTTTGTTAACGTATGTGAACGGGGGGGGGGAGCCACGGCACCATCACGGTCCGCCATACCCCCTGATGTCGCGGTTACGCTGAGTTCGATTCGTACTCGTCGACTTCAACGCGAGACGAGCGGCTCCAGGTTCGCGCCTCCTGGAAACGCGTAGGAATCGAAGGAGTCGTAACCAACTATGGCCACTCCGATTAGCTCGCTGCAGGTCACGACGTGCACGCCGTCAACGACAGGCACCCGTAGCGCCTCGAATCCTGCATCGCCCACAGGAGCGATGCGTACACTCTCCGGCCAGTCCTCCAAGTCGAGCCCGTCCACCTTCACCGACGCGCCCGTCGGACGTGTGATCACCAGGAAGTCCTCGATCCAGCTGCTAGGGACCGGTACGACGTATGTGTCGAGGAACTGCTCGGACGACACCATCTGCAACATCGCCGGATCCCCGTACTCCGAGGGGGCGGGCAGCATATGGCAGCTGACCGTCGTCTGCGTCAACAGAAAGGGCGTGTCACCGGACACATGGAAATCACCAGGGTTGTCCGGATCGTTGGATTCGACCCAGAGATCCAGGACCTCGCCTGCCGCCAGCGTTGTACTCTCCGGCAGGCCGGAGATGCCCGGCGCCGCGTTGAAGGTCAACGCCACTTCGGTGTCACCTGCCACGATCTGCCAGGCCACAGGTTCGGGTGGCGCGGTTCGCGCAGGGGCGCGCGCTGCAGGATAGGACCGCCCCCAGGCAGAAAGCCCGAACACCTGCTCCTCCAGGTGGTCGCAACAGCAGCGCGGCATACCGGGCACGTTGGCGCATTCATGCCCCGCGAACACGCCCACTGGAGTGGCTGGATCGGTCTCGACCAGGCTGCCCGCCAGGGTGTCCCCCTCGTACGCATTGGCCAGCTGGAGCACATCCCCCTCGTCCAGCAAGACCTCAACCGGCTGCGTGGGCGAGCCAGAGGGAATGCCAGGACCCGCGCTGGTGCGGCTGGACGGGGTGACGCTCACCACCGTCCCGTCAACTGAGGCGACGATGTTCATCGTCGCATGGTAGACCTGCTGCTCCGGGTCCTGGCGCCAGCCCGGTATGCGGTACCTGTGGTCCCAGACGTCGACGGGCAGCAACAGCGAGGAATCGCTCGAGTCCCACCCACCCGTCGTGGGATTCAGCTGGTACACCACGATGGGGACCGAGCTGCGGATCCTGTAGGCGCCGGCCTCGTTCAACGCCGAACCGTTCACTTCGCGTTGGGGAAGGTCCAATTCGACTGCCTCGCGAGGCAACACCTGCGTGATCCAGACGGGTATCCAACTCGTTCCGTCGAAGGCCTCGACCGAGATGTCCGCGTAGTAGGTCTCATCCACATTGGAGATGACCACGCCGAACGGAGCATGGTCATGATTGACCGCTTGTTCCATGTCGATGGCGTAGAACAGACACCCCGTGTTGTGGGTCGCGTCGGCCGTAACGTCGCACGGGGAGAGACAATCACCTCCCTCACATGTGTAGCCACCCTCGTCGTCGCATTCCTCCACGAGGTCGAAACCGTGCCCATCCGACCAGCACTCAAAAAGGCTATTCCCGTCGCAAAATCGATCGCCGGGGACGCAGATTGCGCAACCGACATCCGGGATGCACTCGTGGGAGTTCAGCTGAGAACAGTCCTGCTGGCTGTAGATCTCTCCGAGTTTGTCGCACTGGACCGCGAGGTCGCCCACGCAGACGATGGTGGACTCGTGTCCGTCGCACGGACTTGGATCGGCGGAGGTGTCGTCGCCGCCGTCGTAGTCGTCGTCCGCCGCGTCGTCGTCCGCAGCCGTGTCGCCGTCAGTCGACTCGTCACCAGGGCAACTCGCCAGGGCGAGCAAGCCGCTGAGCAGGATCGTGAGTCTCCACCGCACGGTCTCCCTCCCTCTCATGGACCCTATCACGGAGAAAACCGCTCCCGCTCGAGGTTGTTCTCCGACGTTTCGCCCTGTTCCAACCGTAGACAGCCGGTTTGAGCGGTTGGGGCGCACGGCGGCGGAGTGTTCCCGGAGACGGTAATTCAAGCTGCCCAAGCCGTGGGCATGGATCGTCGATCACACAACGCCACGCCCCGAGCCTGTTCGCGATCTTCTCGACCCGTGCAAACCTCCACAGCTGTTCAGGTTTCCGAGCCACCTCCGAGTACTTCCATCGTCCCCGTCCCACCGAAAGCCCGGGCCGGCGCACGCCCCGCGGAGCGCCGGCGGGCGGGTCGGGACACATTGCGCTGCCGACGGTTCGGGCTCGCCGACGGGGGCGGGAAACGAGAGAGCGACGTACGCCGTCGCCGGGGCGCACCGACCCGCCCCACGGTGCGGAGCGGGGTGGGCTACGGCCCCCGTGGACCTCAACGAGGCCGCCCGACCAGGAGGCGAGGGGGGGGCCGTAGCCGAACGTAAGAGGCGCTGCCTTCCACTCTGGTTGGGCAGCGCGAGAAGGTGGGTTGAGGGAACGAAGTGCGGACTGCCGCACCGCAGCGACAGTGAGGCGGAGCGCCCCCCCCTCGGCGACCAGGGCGGCCGGAGGTTGGGCTCGGGATCCAGTCGGGGCCTTCGGTAGCAGCCCCGGGATCAGGGGGGCGGTTGGCGGGCGACAAGTGACAGCGGCCGAGTGACCATCTTCGGGGGCTTCGCGGAGCGCTCCCTCGTCGGTCCCGACGTTCCGGGGTGTGTTCGACGCTCTTGGATCAGCTGTACGAGTGGCTTGGAGAGGCGGCCTTCACCCACGTCCGGACAGACCGGCGGCGTCGAACACCGCGTGGCGCAGGGCCGGGTCCTGGCGGAAGGCGCCGGTGAAGCTCGTGGTGACGACGTCGCAGGGTCGCTTCACGCCCCGGGCGATCACGCACATCGGTTCGGCGTCGATCAGGCAGGCCGAACCCTGGGGATCCAGCGCCTCGTCGAGAACCGCCGTGACGCCCCGGGTGAGCCACTCCTGCAGGGTGAGGCGGTGGGCGAGGTTGTCCAGCAGCCGGACGATGCCCGAGAAGCCGATGGCCTTGCCCGCGGGGAGGTACGCGACACACGCCACCCCGCGGTAGGGCATCAGGTGGTGGGGGCAGGAGGAGAAGAACTCGACGTTCTTGACCAGTACCAGCTCCCGCGACGGGTCGCTGAACGGCGTCCCCAGGGCCTCCTCGGGGGTCGTGCGATAGCCGCGCAGCAGGTCGTCGAGCCAGGTCTCGGCCACCCGCCGGGGTGTGCTCGCCAGGTGCTCCTCGCCGTCGGTGTCGAAACCCGCCGACCGCAGAAAGGTCTCCAGCCCCCTGCGCATACCCTCCACGTCGGGCGAGCTGCCCGGCTGGATGCCGGCCCAGTTGGGCGGGGGACGGCCGTCGCCGAAGTCGCTCATCAGCCCCTCCTCCAGGTCACGTAGTAGCGGGGAGTCTCGTAGAGGCGGATGCACAGGAGCTGGGGGAGGACCTCCTCCAGCTGGTCGGCGATCCATTCCACCAGTCGCTCTGCGGTGGGGCAGTCGAGCAGCTGGTTCAGGTCGGCGTTGGACAGCCGCGAGACGACGCGCTCGCTGACCGCGTCGTCCAGCTCGTGAAAGTCCATGACCATCCCGTCGCCGGCCCGCACGGGCCCGTCCAGGGTCACCAGCAGCTTGTAGTTGTGGCCGTGAACCGTCCGGCAGCGGCTGTCTGCCTCGGCCAGGTGGTGGGCGGCGGAGAATCCGAACTCGACGGTCAGCTCCATGGCGCCCAGCGTACGGACGGGACCCGCCAGCGTCAATCGGGCGGACGGTAGAGGCCCGGGTAGGGGTGCCGCTCGTCGAAGCGACGGGCCACCTCACCGACCGTGGTGAAGCGGTGGCGATCCGGCCGCGCCCGGATCCCCTCGACGACCGACCGCAGCAGGGTCCTGGAGCCCAGCCCGGGGTTCACGTGGGCGTCCAGCGGCCGCCCCGCCTCCGCGTCCTCCCGCGCGGCCTCGTACCGCGCCATACGATCGGTGTTCAGGGCCAGGTGGATCGGGTGGAAGTCGAAGACACGGAGCCCCGGAGCCTCCAGATCGACCCGGTCGGGGGAGAAGTCACCGTCGAAGTACAGGGCGTGGACGTCGTCCTCCCAGAACCCGGGGACGTCCACCAGCCCGCTCCAGTGACGCACCGGAGCCAGCCCCGACACGCCGAAGCGCAGATCGTGGGCCAGGTAGCGGATGCCCCGGCGTAGGTAGGCCGGTGCCAGCCGGCTGTGGAAGTAGAGCGCGTGGGCCCGCACGCCCGTGGCGGCCGGGAACCAGCGGGCCATCTGCTCCACCTGCTGCTCGTCGTCCCCTGCCCCCAGGAAGTTGGGGTGCCAGGCGATCTCGATCCGGGACGGATCCAGCCCGTCGAGCACTGATGTGGGGTGGGTGCAGAACAGGGTGACGGGGACGTCCAGTTCGTCGACCAGCGCGAGGGCGGCCGCCAGCACCTCGTCGGACGCCCAGTCCACGTCCAGGGTGATGCAGACGTCGTCCAGGCCGGCGGGAGACACGATGGGGCCTCAGATTCCCGGGGCGGTGAGGACCGCTGCCCGCGCGGCGCCGCCTCGCCCGTCGGCCACCGTGGCCACCGGGAAGCGGCCGCCCATGACCTGGGCGGCCAGGTGGAACAGGGGCAGGACCGCGGACATGCCCACCGCCTCGGCCCGGTGCTCGGAGCGGCCCAGGGTGCCCACCAGCTCCTCGCGGGTGATCCCCGCCCGGTCCGCTGCCCGCTTCAGGACCGCCGCCGAGGCGTCCCGGGTGGGGTACCAGTGGGAGGGCAGGGGCGCCGCCGCCGCGGAGGTCCCCCCCAGCGAGGCCAGGATCCGGGCACCCCGGGCGCGGGGGGGGGCCCCCCCGCCCCGGGCCCCGGCCCCCGCCCCCCCCCCCCCGGGGCCCGCCCCCCCCCCCACCGCCC
>CAZITQ010000020.1:0-35440 GCA_964542165.1 uncultured Rickettsiales bacterium | reverse complement strand
GGATCCGGGCACCCCGGGCGCGGGCGGTCTCCGCCCGTTCCAGGACCAGGGCGACGGACCCCTCCCCCGGGGGCGCGTCCACGCCGATCAGTGCCCGGGCCCGGAAGAGGACCCCTCCCAGCTCCTCGGATACGCCCACGAGCGCCAGGTCGGCCCGGTCCCGGCGCAGCTGCCGTTCGGCCCAGGCCAGCGCTTCGAGGCCGCAGGTCTCGTGGTGGCAGAAGGTGACCGAAGGGCCCCGCAGACCAAAGAGGATCGAGAGGTAGCCGGCCACCGCGTTCTGCACCAGGTTGGGGAAGGCCATCGGGTTGGCCAGTCGCGGTCCCTTGACGCGGACCCGCTCCTGGAACGCCCACGTCTGCTCGAGGCTCGCGTACTCGGTGGCCCAGCCCACCGCCGCCCGCTCGGGTGGTGCGGGTAGCTGGGACTCCAGCCCCGCGTGCCGCATGGCCAGACCGGCGGCGACCGTGGCCATCTTCCCCATCCGGTCCATCCGGCGTAGCTGCGCCGACCGGATCACCTCCTTGACCGGCACGTCCCGGACCCGGCCGGCCCTGACCTCGCTCCCCTCCACCAGATCGTCGTGGCGGGCGATCCCCGAACGCCCGGCGTCCAGGGCCGCGGTCAGCTCGTCGGCCCCCACCCCCAGGGGGGTGAGCAGGCCCACGCCGGTGACCACCACGTCGCTCATGAGACGTCCCAGCGACGGAAGACCAGGCTCACGTCGTTGCCGCCGAAGGCGAAGGAGTTGCTCAGCACCGTGCCGTAGTCCCCGGTCCTCGCCGCACCGTGGACCACGTCGACGGGACACTCGGGATCCGGCTCACCGTAGCCCGCGGTCGGCGCCACGAAGCCGTCCCGCAGCGTGAGCAGGCAGGCCACCGCCTCGATGGCACCGCTCACCCCGAGAGAATGCCCGACCAGGGACTTGGTCGACGTCACCGGCACCCGGTCGGCGCGGTCGCCCAGGAGTCGCCGGATCGCCCTGGACTCCATGGGATCGTTCTGCACGGTCGCGGTCCCGTGGGCATTGACGTGGTCCACGTCGTCGGGGTCGGCCCCCGCGTCGGCCAGGGCCCAGGACATGGCCCTGTGGGCCCCCTCGCCCGAGTCCATGGGATGCACGATGTGGTGCCCCTCGGCGGTGGACGCATAGCCGGCGAGCTCGAAGGCCGGCTCACCCCCGCGCGCCCGCAGGTGCCCCTCGGCCTCCAGCACCAGGAAGGCCGCCCCCTCCCCGAGGACCATCCCGCTGCGGCGGGCGTCGAAGGGGCGGGGCCGGTCCGGGGCCACCACGCCGAGGCTGTTGAATCCCGCCAGCGTCAACCGGCACAGGGCATCCGCGCCGCCGGCGACGGCCACGTCGGCCTCGCCGTCCCGGACCAGGTCGAGCGCCTGGCCGATGGCGTTGGCGGCCGACGAGCAGGCCGTGCTGGCGGTGATCACCGGTCCGTGGCACCCCACGTGGCGCAGGATCACGTCGGTGGTCGAGCAGACCACCGCGTCCAGCATCCTCCGGGGTCCCACCGCGGCCAGGCCCCGATCGGGCTCCCCGTACAGCACCTCCTCGGCCTCGAACATGCCCGCGGTGCTGAGGCCGCAGCACAGGGCGGCGTGGTCCAGATCGGGCGTCCCGGCGGTGGCGATGGCCTCGACCACCGCCCGCAGCGCCATGCGGTCGCAGCGGTCCAGGCGGCGCCAGGTCGACGCGGGTACGCCGCGGGGCCGCGGGATCTCGCCCACCCGCGCGGCCACGCCCGAGCGGAACGAGGACACGTCGAACAGATCGAGGGGGGCGATGGCGTCCCGGCCCGCGCGCAGGGCGTCGCCAAACGCGGGCGCGTCCACGCCGAGGGGCGTGATGCAGCCGAATCCGGTGACCGCGACGCGTCGCATCAGGGTACCCCTCCCGAACGGACGGTCAGGGTACCACGGCACACCGGCTCGCTCCCGCAACTGGCGCTCACCTCGTACATGGCGATGGGACCGAGCCGGCGAACGCGGTGGCAGCGAAGCTCCACCTGCTCCCCCGGCCTGGGGGAGCGCTCGAGGACCAGATCCTCGATCCCGCCGAGCAGGCCCACGGCGGGCCCCTCGTCGGGACTCGTCGCGCCCACGTGCACGGCCGTGGTCTGCGCCAGGGCCTCGACCAGCATGAGCTCGAGGAACATCCGGGCGGCGAAGGACCCGCCATCGCCCGGGATGCGAAAGCGGCAATGGGCGTCTTCGCCGGCGACCGACACGATCTCGTCGATGAACAGGAAGGGAGCCCGGTGGGGGAGGATCGCGGCGACGTCGAGCTTCGCCAAGGGTCGAGGGACCTAACGGTTCGCGGCGACGAAGGCCGCCAGGGTCTTCACGGAGGCGAACACCTTCTGTCCCATGTCCTCGTCGGTGATCGGCACGCCGTAGCGCTCCTCGATGGCCACCGCCAGCTGGAGCGCGTCCAGGGAATCCAGCTCCAGGCCCGCGCCGAACAGAGCCTGCTCGTCCTCGATCTCTTCCGGTTCCATGTCCTCGAGGTTGAGCGACTCGATGATCAACTGTTTGATCTCCAGCCTCAGCTCGGGTGTATCGGCCATCCCCAGCGCTCCTCTGCCGTCGTGACCCGCGCTCACCCCGTGGGCGCGGGCAGGACCTCCAGCTCGATCCAGTGTCCCAGCTCGTCCTCGACCCGGACCGACCCCGGGGGGAGCCATCGTCCCGCCATGGCCGCCAGGGCGAGGGGAGCCGCAGCAGCGTACGTCCTACCGATCACATCCGCAAGTGGATCGACGAAGCCCGGCCCCGTGGCGGGGGCGGGTGAAAACCCCTCGCGGGCCGGGCCCAGCAGCGCGTGTACGGGGGCGCCGCGGGCCAGCGCGCCGTCCAGAGACTCGAGCACCAGGGCGGCCGAACCCTCGGCGGGAAGGGGTCCGGCCCCGTCCCGGACCCCGGCGTCGTGGAGCTCCTGGGCCAGCCACGCCCCCTGGGCATCGCACCCTCCGGCGACTGCGCGGTCCACCCGCCCCGTCCGGATCCAGTCGGCCGCGCGGGCGACGGCGCTGCCCCCCGACGCGTCGCCGGCCACCACCGTCAGGTTCGGACCGGTCAGCTGGGCGGCGATGCTGAGCTCCCCCGCCGGCGCCGACGGTACCGTGTAGCCGAACTCCAGGGGCGAGGCCCTCCGGTAGCCCCGGGTGAGCAGGCCCCGGTGGTAGGACTCGTTGACCAGCAGGCAGCCGAAGCGGCTTCCCAGGACCACGGCCGCGGGCTCCGAACCGTCCATCCCCGCGGCCTCCATCGCCTGTCGCCCGGCGACGAGGAACAGCTTGCTGCCCCGGTCCACCCGCCCCAGCTTGATCGGCAGTCCGGGCCAGTGTTGCCGCAGCTTGAAGCTCGCCTGTCCCACCTCCAGGCTGCCCCCCTCCACCGGGTACCGCTCGGTCTGCAGCGGGGCGCCCAGGCAGGCCGCGGCCAGGGCCTCGGGGCCCACCCCGAAGGCTCCGATCACCCCGAATCCGGTGATGGCGACGTCCCTGGTCACGTCACCTCCCGGCGCCGGAGGACCACCGCGGCGTTGTTGCCCGCGAACGCGGAGTTGGAGGAGACCGCGCAGGCCACCGGCTGTGCCCGCGGGACCTCCCGGAGCAGGGGGAAGGGGCAGTCCGGGTCCTGGGGGCCCGGCGTCGGCGTGGCCGGGATCTCGCCGCGCCGGATGATCTCGGCGCAGGCGATGGCCTCCAGCAGCCCGCAGGCGCCCAGCGTGTGACCGAGCACGGGCTTGTAGGCCACGGTGGGGACCACCGGTCGGCGGTGTCCGAAGACGCGGTGCAGGGCGCGGGCCTCCATGGCGTCGTTGAACGGCGTCGAGGTGGCGTGGGCGCAGATCAGATCCACGTCCTCGGCGGAGACCGCCGCGTCATCCAGGGCCGCGCGCAGGGCGCGCTCCACGCCCCGCCCCTCCCGGTCCGGCCCCGTCATGTGGTTGGCGTCTCCTCCGAGCCCGGCGCCGGCCAGCTCCACCCGCGGCGAGACCCCCCGCGCGCGGGCGTGGTCGGCGCTCTCGAGGATCATCACCCCCGCCCCCTCGCCGAGGATCAGCCCGGAGCGCCCCTCGCCGAAGGGGTTCATCCGGTCCGACGTGAGGGCGCCCAGGAGATCGAACCCGGCGTGGATGAAGCGGTCCACCGCGTCGGCACCTCCCACCACGGCCAGGTCGACCCGCCCGGCGCGCAGGTCGTCCAGCGCCAGGCCGAGGGCGCCGGTGGCCGAACAGCAGGCGGTGCTCACCGTGGTCGCCGGGCCGGTGGCGCCGAGGCTCGTGGCCAGGTGCCGGCCGGGGGCGCCGTAGTCCGTGTTCCCGGGGCCCCAGGGCCGTGTGGCCCCCTCCACGTGGGCCCGGTGGTACTCCACCCAGCGGGGAACACCGCCGGTGGACGTGCCCACGTAGGTGCCCACCCGGTCGCCGGCCAGCGACGGCGTGCCGGCGCTCTCCTGGGCCTCCCGCGTGGCCAGCAACAACATGGCCGCGGGGTCGTCGACGCCCGGGGGGGCGGCGTCCAGGGCGGATTGTCTCAGGGCGGGTGGCAGCGACGCGACCCGGTCGCAGCGGAATCCGTCGGTGTCCCAGGCCTCGACCCGACGCCCCAGGGGCTCCCCCGCCAGCAGCGCTCGCCACAGGGCCTCGACACCGGCGCCGGCGGCGGTCACGGCGCCCATGCCCGTGACGACGATGCTCGGGACTGGACCCATCTGAGAGGCGCTCCGTCGGCTACAGGGGTGAGGAGAGGAAGGTGGGATCTTTGCCCGCGGGTGTCAAGCGATCCGCGCCGGCGGGCTATCGGGCCCCCAGATCGTCGTAGGTGGTGCGGACGTAGCCGATGGCGCCGTGCTCGCCGTCCCACGGACAGTCGTCCACCGCGCAGTAGGCCCAGACCACGTGGGCGTACCCGGTCGGGTCCACCTCCAGGTCGGGTTCGATGTAGCGGGGCAGGTCCTCGCCGATGGGCACCGGCTCGCGCCAGTCGTCCGCGGCGTCCCGGGACGCGTAGTACAGGCGGTGGCCCCCGTCCCCCCCCACCCAGACCGCGTGCAGGTCGTCGTGGGGTCCCCGGTCCAGCCCCACGAAGGAGATGTCGGTGTGGCCCCCCAGGGCCTCGCTGCTCCAGCCTCCCCCCGTGAGCGGACTGTGGGCGTACTCCGCGTGGTTGGAGAAGACGTGGACGTTCTGTCCGTCCACGGTCACGTCGGCCACGTGGGCGCTCAGGCCGGTGTAGGTGTGATCCGACCAGCTGCTGCCGTCGAAGCGGGCGTGGTAGATGCCCCACCCGCCGTTTCGGTGGTGGTAGACCGCGTGGACCTCCGAGCTGCTCTCCACGTGCAGCGCGCCGTGGTGGCACAGCCCGTCGTCGCCGCCGTGGATCGCGGTCGGCGTCTCCCACACGCCGCCGATGCGCCGGGAGAAGTGCTGCTCGTACACGTGGGGCTTGCACACGTTCCAGTCGAGCACGCACTCGTAGTCGTCCGGACAGGGGGTGTCCTCGTCGCAGTAGGGATCGTCGGTCGGCACCCGGGACTGGGCCCACGAAGCGTACGCGACGCCGTTCTCGTCGACTCCGACCGACGGGTAGGGGCTGCTGCACCCCGCGTAGGGATCCTCCGCCGAGACCTCCTCGGTGGCTCCCCAGGATCCGTCCCCGCAGCTACCGGTGAACCTGGCGTAGTGGACGTCCCGACCGCTGCCGAGGCCCCGGCTCCACACCGCGTGGAACGCCCCGTCGCCGTCCGCGACCACCCACGGGTTGTTCTCGGTGCCACCCTGCCCGTGGACGGGCGCGGGGGCCGTCCAGCTCTCCCCGTCGAAGCAGCTGTACTGGATCGCCGCTCCCCCCTGCTCCCAGACGACCATCACCCGATCCCAGCGGTGGGCGGCCACCTGGGGGTACCCGCCTCCCGCCGCGAGGGGAGCCAGCTCCAGGGGTTCGCCGGGGCCGGGATCCACGCTGTCGTCGTCCCCGGTCACATCGTCGTCCCCGGCTGAGCTGGTGTCGTCGTCCCCCGTGACATCGTCGTCTCCGGCCGAGCCGGTGTCGTCGTCGCCGGCTGAGCCGGTGTCGTCGTCGTGAACCGTGGGGCAGCCCACTGCCGACAGCGCTACCGCTGCCAAGCCGACCCTCCACCCTCGCATTGCCCACCTCCCTCACCCGCCGCCCATGCTACCAGTCTCCCGCCAGGATCCGCGCCCCTGCCGACGCAGGTTGCAGACGATCGGCAGTGGGGCTGCTACCATCGGTGCGTTCTGCGGGGTGGGACGTCACGCGACGACCTGGGAGCTTCCCGTGCCCCGGATCCCTCTCTGCGCCACCGTGGCCCTCGCGCTGGCGGCCGTACTCTGCGGAGGCGCCGGCGCCGACACGCGCCCCCCCGGGGCGGCGCTGATCCTCTATGCCGCCCCGCCCTCCGACGACAACGCCCACGCCGCCGTGCTGCTGGCGGCGTCGCGGACCGATCTGAGTGCGGAGGGCGGGCTCGAGGCCCGGCCGCTGGCGACGACGCTGTTCGGCGAGGCGGTGGCCTGGGCCTGCGACCTGTCGGACCACAGCTGCGCGGCCGATGGCGAGCCCCTCACCCCCCACGACGTCCTCACCGATCCGACCCTGACCCTGGTGGCGGTCGACGACCTGGTCGCCGGACTGCTCTACGGCGGTCCCTGGCACCGCGCGGTGGTCGAGCGTCTGCGGGAGCTGGACGCGGTCGAGGGGGCCGTGTCGGTGCACGTGGTGGACGCGGTGACGTCCACGGTGCTCCGCCTGGACCGCGACGCGGGCCAGCTCACGCCGGTCCTCCACGCGGTGCTCACGGGGGGGGGCTCCCCGGCGCAGCAGAGGCCCGCCGGGGGGCCGGTCCTGGTGGTCCTGGGGGGCCTGACCGCGGTCATCGGCCTGTCCGCGGCGGCCGATCAGCGCAGTCAGGGCCTGGAGATATTCGCCTACGTGGAGCAGAACCCGTCCACGTACGACGACTCGCTGGCCGCGTACGAGCAGGCCCGCAGGGGGTGGACCAGCGGCCTGATCGTGGCCGGGGTCGGCGGCCTGATGACCCTGGTGGGCCTCCCGGTCTGGGTGGCCGAGGCCCGGCGCGCCCGCGCCGAGGTCGAGGTGGCCCTGCGGCCGGTGATGCTTCCGGAACATGGGGGTGGAGTCTGGATCGAGGGACGATGGTGAACGGACGGTGGTATCGGCCGGTCGTGACGACGGGCGTGGGCGCGGTGGCCTGGCTGTGGCTGTCCGTGGGGTGGAGCTGCATGCCGGACCTCAGCGAGGCGCTGCCCGACGACGACGACGCGACCGGCGCGGATGACGACGCGACGGGCGACGACGACGACTCCACGGGAGACGACGACGACACCACGGGAGACGACGACACGACCGGCGACGACGACACGACGCCCGACCTGGATGCCCGGATCGAGCTCCACACGACCAGCGACGTCCTCCACTCCTTCTACCGCTACGACAGCGACGTGGTCTGCACCGGCGAGCCCGGGGTATGGACGTTCTCGGCGGCCCAGGAACACTCGCCGGATGACCTCGTCCAGATGGGTGTCCACGCCGATCCGATCGTCGGCGAGATTCAAGGCGAGGCCTTTTTCTTCCACTGGGTCGTGGGAGGCGGGGTGGTGGACGTGCCGGCGGGCGGCCCCTTCTGCTCCCTGATCTTCTCGGAACTGGAGCCCCGGGCCCAGGGACGGATCAGCTGCGCCGACCAGCTCGTGGTGGTCGACGACGTGGAGGAGTCCGTCCAGATTCACATGAGCGGCTTCCTCTGCCCCTGAGCGGGGCGGGGATCACCGGCGGCGCAGGGTGAGCAGAGCGAGCAGGCCCAGCACGGCGATCGGAGCGGCGGAGCCGGGGCGGCGGGTCAGGTCGCACGAGCAGTCATCCGGGTCGCCCTCCCCCGCGCTGTCGTCGTCGTCCCCCACGCTGTCGTCGTCGTCGTCCCCCGTGCCCGGGGCGTCGGTCCCGTCGCAGTCCTCGTCCACCCCGTTGCCCCCGATCTCCTCGGCGCCCGGGTAGGCGTTGGGGTTGGCGTCGTCGCAGTCGTCGCCTCCGCAGCCCTCGTAGCCGTCGAAGTCCCAGTCGATGGACTCGTCCACCTCGCCGTCGCAGTCGTTGTCCAGCTCGTCGCAGACCTCGGCGGCCCCCGGGTTCTGGCTGGGGTCCGCGTCGTCGCAGTCCCCGGCGCACACGGACCCGCCCTCGCCCTCCCCCTCGACCTCGGTCTGCTCCAGGTCCCCGCCACAGTCGGAGTCGATCCCGTCGTCACAGATGTCTTCCGCGCCCGGGTAGGTCGAGGCGTCCCCGTCGTCGCAGTCGTAGCACCCGTCGACCCCGTCCCCGTCCCCGTCGCCCAGGGGGGTGGGGCAGGTGGTGAAGCGGATCAGCAGCTCGTCGTGGAGCGACGCGGTCTCGCAGCTGTACTCCAGGTAGTTCAGGTCGTCGGCCTGGATGCCCACGGTGGCCGAGTACCCGTTGTCGTAGTAGTCCCCCACCTCGGCGACCGCATAGCGCAACTCGATCTCGTCGAGGGTCTCGAACAGGACCACCTCGAAGTCGAAGCCCGCCGGCGCTCCCAGCCTCGGCACGTCCTTCCACTGGGCCACGAAGCTCCGGAAGGGCTCCGTCCCGTAGGTCCCGTAGCGGGTCTCGCCGTCCGGCGGATACAGGTCGTCCCACCACACCAGGATCGTGTCCGTGGGGGAGAGGGGGTGGGGCAGGCAGTAGTTGTAGTACTGCAGCGCCGAGTTGGAGAAGCTCAGGCCGCCGTTGGACTGGAAGCCCACCATGTCGTAGGTCTCGCCGTAGTAGGTGAACTCGAAACCGATGGGGACCCAGGCCATGCCGTCGTCGGACAGCCCGGCGTCCACGCCCAGGACGCCCAGGTCCTCGTAGGTCCAGGCCGGTCCACCCGGTTCGTCGCTGTCGACGAAGTAGTAGCCGTACGCATCCGGCCCCCCGGTGAGAGCCCCCGCGGATCCCGCGACCCCCACGACCAGCCCTGCCAGCATCCACAGCGTCACCCGACGTCCCATCTCGTCCTCCTCTGGCTCGAGCCGATGGTATACCAGGGGCATGAGAACCAGCCACCCGGTCCCCTCCCGCTGCACGGGGATCGCCCCGTCCAGTGCCGCGCTGTTGCTCCTGATCTGCGGTTGTCCCGAGGATCCCGACGGGGAGGCCCCGTCGGCGGAGGGCACCTTCGCGGCGGAGGTACGGATCGACGGCGGCGAGGTGTACGCGGTCCGAATCGACCCGGCCGTGGGCCTGATCCCCGATGCCCGGCACGATCCGGCCGCTGAGCTCGACGGGGACGCCGCCGACGCCGTCGACCGCGCCCCGGACTGGGTCCAGGCCGATCTGGCCCGCACCCTGTGGGGCCTCGAAGACGAGGAGGCCGAGAGACTGGCCGCACAGGTCCTCGACGCCGACGAGGACTGGGTCGACGAGATCGCCTGGTCCATCGCGGCCACGGACGTGGAGCTGCTGCGCTGGATGCTCGAGCAGGGGGACGAGGACCTGTTCTCCGACAACGCCGAGGGAATCTACGCCCTGGACGGCGAGCTGGAGTACGCCGCGCTGGTGGAGCTGGACGACGGCCGCACCACGCTGGAGTTGATCGGCGAGCAGGGCGCCTTCCAGCTGCCCGAGGAGGACTACTACCGCAACGTGGTCTACCCCCGCGCGTACCTGGAGCTACCCGCGACCTGGGACGGGGAGTTCTGGCGCACCTTCTTCGTCGAGGACGACACCCACGGCGAGACCCTGCTGGAGGCCGTGGCAGACGCCGGGACGCTGTTGGAAGCCGCGGAGGCGGTCGGGGCCTGGATCCAGTCCTTCATGACCTTCGGCTACGGGACCAACGAGCTGTGGCCGGTGGAGATCTACTTCGCCCAGTTCGGCTCCTGCGGGCAGTACTCGATCCTGACCACCGCCGCTGCCCGGACCGTGTTCATCCCCACGGTGACGGCGTCCGCTCGGGCCGACGACCACGAGTGGAACGAGTTGTGGGACGGCCGCTGGGTGATGTGGGACAACAGCCTGGGGGAGATCGGGGCCAACCCCAACTACCCCTACGTCGACTGGCCCGAGGTCTTCGACGACGACAGCTACGACGGCGCGGGCGTGCTTGGCGAGGTGGCCCACGTGTTCCGCTACTTCGGCGACGAGTCCATCGAGCCCTCGGATCTCTACACCGAATACAAGCCGGTGTACGTGGACGTCGTCGACGGCGACGGACGGCCGCTGGAGGCCGCCAGGGTGGTGGCCCGCAGCCACGAGGCCGGCTACGCCATGGCCACCTGGAGCTACACCGACGCCACGGGCCGGGCCGAGCTCCTGCTGGGGGACGACCTGGCCTACGGCTTCGAGGTCAACCACCCCCTGCTCGGCGACCTGCCCGAGGACGACGAGTACGAAAAAGACGCCCAGCTCTGGTCCGGCGACGAGGAGTACTTCGTCGAGGTCGAGTTCGAGGACGATCTCCCGGTCCCCGTGGACGACCAGGGCGACGAACCCGGCGGCGAACTCACCCTGTCGGTCTCCTTCGAGGTCCTGCGCACCGAGCAGCGCCGCACCAACTGCATCACCGAACCCTACGAGCTGGGCCAGACCTACCCCGTCATCGTCGACGGCGGTTCCCTGGACGTCTACCTGGTGGAGGAGGAGGCCTGGCTCGACCGGGACGAGGACGACGTCCTGGAGGGATATGCCCTCGGGCTGGGTGCGGAACTCGACAGCTTCGAGGTCGCCCTGCCGACGGAGGGCAACTGGGTGCTGGTACTGGACAACTCTGCGACGCCGAACTGTCACCGTTTCGTGGACCTGGAGGTCGTCCTGGCGCCATGACCGCGGCCGCCCTACTCGTGCGATCTTCCGAGCCGCCTGCCGATCCCCGCCCCTGGGTCCTCACCGCCCTGGACCGGGCCAATCTGCTGTTGATCCTCCGGGGCCTGTGGGTGTTCGACCGCCCCCTCGACACCGAACACCTCGGCAAGGGGCTCGAGCGGTTGCTGGCGCTGTATCCCCACCTGGCGGGTCGGATGGTGGCCGGAGCCCGGGTCGAGCTCTGCAACGAGGGGGTTCTCCTCGAGACGATGTCGCAGCCGAAGACGACCGTCGGCGACGTCTGCGCCGCCCCGGACCGCGCGGGGCGCTTCGCGCCCGTGCTGCGCAAGGCCCGGGTCAAGAAGGGCAAGCAGGCGCCGATGGTCGTCCGGATCACGGAGCTGGCCGACGGAGCGGTGCTGGGGATCCGCTGTACCCACGCCTGCCTCGACGGCGCGAGCTTCTTCGGCATGGTCCGCGACTGGAGCCGGCTCTGTGGGGGGCGGGAGGTCGAGCCGCCCGTGCTCGATCCGTCCCGGGTCCCCTCCCCCCTCGACCGGCCGAAGGCCGAGCTGCTGGCCCGACTCGACGAGCTGGGGTGGGTCAAGCCCGGGTGGGGCTCGGCGATCGCCGCGCTGCCGGCCTTCCCTCCGGGCCGGCTGCTGGAACGCTCCCCAGCGATTCAGCTGGGCCGCGAAGCGCTCGCCGAACTGAAGGGGCGGGTCGCCGCCGCCGCCGGGCGAGATGGACTGAGCACGGGCACGGCCCTCGCCGCCCACTTGACCCGGATGGCCGTCCGCCTCCACGGACACGAGGACGGCACACCCTGCCAGCAGGTCCTGGTCGCCGATGCCCGGGACCGGGCCCCCACCCTCCCCGCCCGCTTCGTGGGCAACGCCGCCCTGCCGGTCGCGACCCCGTTCGAGGCCGGGGCGTCCCTGGCCGAGATCGCCGCCCGCGCCCACGACACCCTGGCCCCCTTCGTTGCCCGCCCGTCCCCCGAGGCGGCGGAGGTGCTGGCGCTGAGCCGCGAGATCGTGCGCCGCCGGGTGATTCGCATGCCCTACGACGTCCTCGGCGCCCACGTCCCCCGCCCGCCGGTGACCTACATCAACAACTTCGCCCGGATGCCGGTCTACGACCTGGACTTCGGCGAGCCAGGAAGCCCGATCCGTCCGGTCCGGGCGATCCCCCACGACCTGCCGGATCCCTTCCTGCTGTGGCCGGCCCCGCCCGACCAGGGCGGGATCGAGGTGTACCTCACCGGAGTCGCCGCCCGCGCCGCCGCCCGTCAGCCCCCCGACGGCGACTGGTGGACCGAACTCCGCCTAGGGTAGCGGCCCCGCGATGGGGATGATGTTGGGCGAGAAGCCCGGGGGGATGTTGGGCTCGGAGGTCATCCGGAAGCGGGTCCAGCCCAGGAACCCGGCGGAGAACTCCACCTCGGCGAAGAACACGGTGTTGCTCGCGTCGTAGACCGTGCCGTCCAGGAATTCGATCTCGCCGCTCCAGCTGTTGCCCGACGGCTCCAGATCCTGGCTGTGGTACGTGAGGGAGCCGTCGGCCGAGAAATGCATCCTGACCCGCTCCACGTCGTAGCCCGTGGGTGTGGAGAGGCTGACCTGGGCCCAGGAGCAGTCGTAGGGCCACCAGCCGTCCAGCAGGCAGATCCAGGGCATCAGCACGTCCACCTGGGGCATGGGCACCAGCTCGGTCAGGTCTCCGTCGGTGCCGAAGTGGTGGGCGAACCAGTAGGCCAGGGCGTCGGAGGTGGCCTCCACCGCGTCGTCGCCGTTGAACAGGGCGTACCAGCCGTGATCCCAGTCCTTGATCGCGAGCAGCCGCGGGGCCGCACCGCCCAGGTCCCCGTAGGTGGCGGTGAGGCTGTCGATGGGGAAGAACTGGTCCTGGGCGCCGTCGATCAGCAAAGTCTCGCCGTGGGCGGAGGCCAGGTAGTTCGCCGGATCCAGGTAGTCCACGTACCGGGTCCACTCGGGATCGGCCGCGGTCTTGGGCACGGACATGGACTGCAGCAGGTCGTACTCCCAGCCCGGCACCGGGGTGGCGGAGATGGCCATGTCCAGGTGCCCCGTCCCCGACACCGGGACCGCGGCCTGCACGCGAGGGTCGAGGCCGTTGACCATCAGGGTGGCCACGGCGCCGCCCGAGTACCCGGTCATGCCCAGGCGGCCGGCGTCGACCTCGGGGATGTCCTCGAGCAGGCTCAACCCGCGGATGGCGGCCACGGCGTGCTCCCAGAACCAGCTGTTCCGGGGATCGTCGACGGTGTCGAACAGGTGGTCCGGCTCCGAGCCCCAGCCCTCCGACTGCCCCTGGCCGGGGCCCGAGTAGGCCAGCGCGATCACGTCCAGGTCCGCCGCCGGTCCCGCCGCCGAACCCGCGTCGGCGTACCCTCCGAGGCCGTGGGCGACCACGATGCCCGGGCGAGGGGAACCCGGGTTCGCACCGGGCGGGTAGGCGACGTAGGCCTCGATTCGCACCGGGAGGATTTCGCAGCCGTCCGACTCGAAGGAGGTGTAGCGGACCTCGTCGACCGTCACCGGCGTGAGCCCCTCCCACACGGTGTGGGTGTCGACCACGTCCAGGTCCAGGGTCGCCGGGTCGGTGAGCGAGGCCATGTCGAACAGCTCGAAGGCGTCGACCGGGACGTACGGGTCGTTGAGGCAGGATCCGTTGGCCGGATCGCAGGAGTCCACCGTGCAGGGGTCGCCGTCGTCGCAGTCCACCGGCGCGCCGGCGTCGCAGACCCCCGCGCCATCGCACTGGCCATCCCCGGTGCAGGGGTCACCGTCGTCGCACGCGGTGCCCGGCTCCGGCAGGGTGCAGTCCAGCTGGCACCCGCAGTCGGTGGTGCCGTTGTCCAGCCCCTCGTCGCAGTCCTCGCCCGGGTCCGGGGCGCCATCCCCGCAGGGATCGGCCGTGCTGTCGTCGTCGTCCCCGGTCGTCGAGTCGTCGTCCCCGGTCGTCGAGTCGTCGTCCCCCGGATCCGTGGTGTCGTCGTCCCCCGACTCCGTCGTGTCGTCGTCCCCCGACGCCGTCGCGTCGTCGTCCATGGAGATCTCGGGCACACACCCGGCCCCGAGCAACAGGCAAAGCAGGATCGACCCGGGGCGCCCCACGACCACCTCCCGCCGCCATTCTATCTCCGCGCGCCGCGCCTGGTCGCGGCGTCCGCCGACGCGTACGATGGGCGCTGGAGAGCCTACCGATGAACAGGATCGCGCCGCTGGCGCTGTGCGCGCTCACCTGGCTGGGATGTCCCGGGGGCGGCGAGGTCCCCACCGTCGACGACCGGGTCTACAGCGAGGCCCGGGAACCCTGCCTCTCGTTCGAGCCACGGCGTCAGCTGCTGTTCGGCGATCTGCACGCCCACACCGGCTACTCCTTCGACGCCTGGGGGTACGGCAACCGCCACGATCCCGGGGCCGCCTACGACTTCGCGAAGGGAGCGACCGTCACCCTGCCCCCCCTCGACGAGGCCGGGGTGGGAACGCGCACGGCGGTCATCGATCGCACCCTCGACTTCGCCATGATCAGCGACCACGGCGAGTTCATCGGCGAGGTGGAGCTGTGCACCGATCCCACGTCGGTGGCCTACGACCACTCGATCTGCCAGGGCGTGCGCGACGATCCCGACCAGGCCGCCCTGCTCTACGGCACCCACACGGCGATGCCCGATCCGGAGCGGATGGATCTGTGCCCCGACGGGGGCCTGACCTGCATCGAGGAGGCGGCGCGGGAGCGCTGGGACGCGATCCGCCGGGCCGCGGAGGAACACTACGACCGCAGCGAGGCCTGCGAGTTCGTGACCTTCGTGGGCTACGAGTACACGGGAACCCCCGGGGTGAGCAACAACCACCGCAACGTGGTGTTCCGCAACGCGGGCGCCCTGGACCTGCCGGTGACCTACTACGAGGCCCCCACGGCCATGGGGCTGTGGGAGGCGCTCCAGGACGGCTGCCTGGACGTGGACGGCTGCGACGTGCTGACCATCGCCCACAACAGCAACCTGAGCAACGGCACCATGTTCACCCACGTGGATCCGGACGCGGTGTCCCCCGAGGAGGAGCTCTACGCCGCGGAGCTGCGGGCTCGCATGGAACCGCTGATGGAGGTCTTCCAGCACAAGGGCGACGCGGAGTGCCGCAACGGGTTCGCGGGTCTGCACGACGATCCCCTCTGCGACTTCGAGAAGCAGTGGCCCGCGGACGCCGACGACTGCGGCGATGACACCGGCTCCGGGGGGATGCGCCTGTGGGGTTGCGTGTCCCGGCGCGACTTCGGACGGGGGATCCTGGGGCAGGGCCTCGCGGAGGCCGACCGGCTGGGGGTCAACCCCTACCGCATGGGGTGGATCGGCGCCACCGACACCCACAACGCCACCACGGGGCTGGCACCCGAGGCCCCCTTCCCGGGCCACATCGGCACGGTGGACGACACGCCCGAGGAGCGCCTCGGCGAGGGGACGCTGACCCACGACGCGTTCATCAACAACCCGGGGGGGCTGGCCGCGGTCTGGGCCGAGGAGCGATCCCGCGACTCGATCTTCGACGCCCTGCGGCGACGGGAGGTGTACGGCACCAGCGGTCCCCGGATCGAGCTGCGCTTCTTCGCCGGGTGGGACTACCCCGAGGACCTGTGCGACCGGGAGGACCGGCTGGCCCTGGCCGACGACGGGGGGGTGCCCATGGGGGCACGGCTCGGCGCAGCCCCCGCCACGGCGGCGGTCCCCATCTTCGCGGTGTGGGCGACGGCGGATCCCGGGACGGACGAGGCCCCCGGTGCCCCCCTGCGACAGCTCCAGGTGATCAAGGGCTGGCTCGACGGCGACGGCGAGCTCCACGAGGAGGTCGTCACGGTGGCAGGAGAGCCCTCGGAACCCGAGGGCCCCGATCCGGAGACCTGCGAACCCCGGGCCGTCGGCGACGGCGAGCTCTGCGCCCGCTGGACGGACCCGGACTTCGATCCCTCCTCGCCGGCGTTCTACTACGCCCGCGTGGTGCAGGTTCCGACCTGTCGCTGGAGCACCTCCGAGTGCCTCGCGCTACCCGAGGACGAGCGCCCGGAGCTGTGCGACGGCCCCGAGGGCGCCCTGTCCGTCCAGGAGCGGGCCTGGTCCAGCCCGATCCATCACTCGCCCTGAGTCCCCGGCCCCCGGGCGAAGGCGTCCAGGTTGGCCTCCAGCTGGGATCGCAGCTCCGCGGCCTGCTCCCCCTCGATCCCGGCGTCCTCCAGGAGGAGCTCGAGCCCTTCGCGGGCCAGCATCCCGTGGACCTCGACCCGGTAGCGCTCGGGGTCCTCGCTCAGGCAGTTCAGGTCGCCACAGGGGATCTCGTCCGGCGTCGGCGCCCTCATCTCCATCGGACCGGCGATCCAGGGGACTGCCGGTGGCGCTCCGGTGCCGGGGGCGGACGGCCCGTCGGCTCGACCGCTGGCCGCGGCCGATCCGGCGACGCCCGGGGGACCTCCGCCGGCGAGGGGCACGCCCCCGGTCCCGGCGGTCTCGGCCCCGTCCGCGGGGGCGGTGGGGGGCGGCGCTCCGGTCCCGGTGAGGAACCACAGCGCGACCGTCCCCGCGATGAGGGCCAGCAGCGCGACGGCCGTACCGCCGAGGGCGAGTGGGCGGGACATCCTGCGGCTCCTACGGGCGGGTTCCGGTGAACACCCCGGCTTCGGCCAGCCCCAGGTTCACCAGACCGATGTGCACGCCGTCACTGACCAGGCACACCATCTCGATGTCGGCGCCGTAGCCGCCGGTCATGAAGAAGTCGTCGTCCCGGTCGATGGTCCCGCCCACGGTCGCCACCGCGGCGGGGATACAGGCGATGCCCTGGGCCGCGCCCGGCTGGCCGAACGCGAGACCGATGGAGCCGAAGGTGCCGTTGTTCCCGCCGTCGTTGTTGTCCAGCAACGAGCCGAACCAGCCATCGAGCACCTCCCCGGTGGGTTCCAGGGTGGTCGGGTCGTACTGGACCGACTCGGTGTACACGTCGGCCCCGTGCAGGCCGGTGGACCAGATGAAGAACATGATCGGGTTCGGGTCCACGACCACCTCCGCGGTCTCCGGCATCAGGTTGGCCACGAACACGATGTACCAGACGGCCATGTCCACGAAGGGATCCACCGCCCAGTCGCAGAACCACTGGGGCGAGCCCTGGACGCAGTCCGCGTAGAGCTGCTCCCGGGCCTCCTCGACCTCCTCGGGGGTGACCATGTTCCCGTAGGCGCCGATGTTCAGGTACAGGCACTGGCCGTTGAGGCAGATGTGGAGGTTGAATCCCATGTCCCCGTACTCGATGTCGTAGACACCGTCGAAGTCGGTGGCGGGGTCGACCTCGACGGCGCCGGCGGGGCGCACACAGAGGATCAGGCCGACGGTCAGCAGCAGCGTGTGGAGGGTCCTCATCTTCGATCATTCCTTCCCTGGGGGCCGCCCGTTCTCCCGGCGCCGCCGGGCTGCCCGTTGTCTCCGGCGCTGTCCCGTTGGTCGACGTCCCCCCGGGGAGGTCACCGGAAAACTCGGCGCGACGTGGGGCGTCTTCGAAAAAAAAGAAAAGTGCTCGGGATCCCGTGACCTCGGCCGGCGACCGTCGACTGTACCCACGGCAGGGGCACCGGAATGATAGGTTCGACCTTGACGATGATCGATACGCACCGAGCACCGCCGGGGACCGGTCCCGATCGGGATCCGGATGCGGAGCTCCGCGAGGCTCTGCGGCAAAGGGACCACCGCACGGCGGCCCATATCATGGTCGCGCGGTTTGCGGACGAGATGTACCGCTTCTGCGTCAACGCCACGGGGAGCCGCCAGGACGGCGAGGACGTGGCCCAGGAGGTGCTCGGCGAGGCCTGCCGCTCGCTCCCGCGCTTCCGGGGCCACTCCAGCGTGCGCACCTGGCTCTACCGGGTGGCCTGGCACAAGGTGCTGGACTACCGAAAGCGCCTGGCCCGCCAGCCCTCCCTGGTCCCCATCGACGGTGCCCAGACGAACGAGTTCCTTCGCATCGCCGGCACCCAGGAGGAGGCCCTGGCCACGGCCCAGCGGCGCAAGCGGGTGGCCCGGGCCTACGCCCGCTTGAAGCACGACGACCGGATGGTCCTGTCGATGCGGGTCGACATGGAGATGCCCTATCAGGAGATCGCGGAGGTGCTCGGCGTGCGCGTCGGCGCCGCGAAGATGAGGATGAACCGGGCCGTGGAACGGCTCCGGGACGAGGTGGGAACATGAGCGCCGGGCAGTCGAGAGGACGTCGCCCCGAAGACGGGGAACTCCTGGAGGATCTGCAGGCGGGGCTGCGGATGCCTTCGGCGCCACCGGAGTTCACCCACCGGATGCACGAGGCCATCGACGCGGGGTTCCTGGATCCGCCCGCCCGTCGACCGCGCTGGCCCTACGCCGCAGGCGGGGTGGCCCTGGCCGCCGCCGCCGCCGTCGCACTCGTCCTGTGGACGCGTCCACCGGACACACCAGCCACGGACCCGGCGGCCTGGCAGATGCGGGGTGCCGACGTTCCGCTCGCGGTGGAGATGGGCATCCTGGCGGTCTCCGCCGACGGGGAGAGCACGTCGTGGATCCACGCCGGCGACTCGGTGGCTCAGGACGCCTGGCTGCGCTTCCAGCTGGTGTCGCCCCCCGCCGTCTATCTGGCGCTGTACCGCACGGATGGGCGGGGGCAGCCGGACCTGTTCTATCGCTGGCCCGAGGATGTCGAGATCGGGGATCGGGTCTCGCGGGACGGCGACGTGTGGTATTCCCTCGAGGGTGCGACGGGGGAGCAGACCTTCGTGTGCGTGGCCTCGGACCGCAGGCTCTCGGACGCCCAGGTGGTCACCGCCTTCGACGGGACGTTCTCGGGGGACGCGCGGTTCCAGGTCAAGAGCATCGCGATCCTCGTGGAATGACGAGGGGGCCCATGGTCGGAGACCGGCACCAGGTTCGTCCGACAGCCCTGGGGCTGGCCTGTGCCCTGCTGGCGGCCACTGTGGGGCCCAGCATGGCTTCGGGGGCGGGTCGGGCCACCCCCCCCGACTGGGTCAAGGACGCCGTCGAGCCCAGACGCCACGCGTTCGTCCTCGGCATCGACCGGTTCGAGGACCCTGCCTTCGCCTCCCTCCGCTTCGCCGAGGCCGACGCCCGGGCGATGGAGGAGCGGTTCCAGCAGCTCCAGTTCGAGTCCACAACGTCGATCTCCACCGAGGGCCCCTCCAGTCGCGCCGGAATCCTCGCCGAGCTGGACACCTTCCTGGCCGGGCGGGGACCGGACGACACCGTCGTGGTCTATCTCTCGACCCACGGCGTGGTGGACTACGTGGGCGGACCTCCGCGGCGCTATCTGGTGGCCCGGGACACCCGGCGCGACGATCTGCGCAACACCGGGATCGAGGTGCGCGAGCTGATCCGGCGGGTCGAGGCCGCCCCGTCCCGGTGGAAGGTGATCGTGCTGGCGTCGTGCTTCGGTGGCACGGGTGAGGGTGTGCACTCGGTCGAGGGGCCGATGCCCGACCACCGGCGGGGCAAGCCCGCGCTGCCCCCGCTTCCGCCGGCGAGCCGTCGCGCGACCGTGGTGCTGTCCGCCTCGTACGCCGACAGCCCGGCCTGGGAAGATCCCGCCCTGGGCCACGAGATCTACACCTACTTCCTGCTCGAGGCCCTCGCGAATCCCACCTCCGACGAGACCGATCTGGACGGCGACGGCGTGCTGTCCGCCTTCGAGGCCCATGGGTACGCGGCGGCGCGGACGATCCAGCACACGGGCGGTCGGCAGCTCCCCTCCGCCGACCTCAACGCGGTGGGCGATCGGGACGTCCTTCTGTCCGAGGACGAGCCCCGGGAAGCCAGACGGGGTGTGTTCTGGATCCTGCCGGACTGGATGCAGATGCGGGGAGACGGGGCGCCCCAGGCCTGGATCGACGGCACACCCGTGGATCCCCAGGCCTCGGGCCACGTCCTCGCGCCGGGCCCCCATACCCTGCGCCTCCACTGGCCCGACGGGAGCCAGCCGGACCGCAACCTGGGCATCCGCGTGGGCAAGGGCGACGACCTCTCGGTCGACGACGTTCTCTCCCGGGCCGAGGATCAGTGGCTGGGGGTGGGGTTCAGCACGACCTTCGTCGCCGGGGGGAACGTCTTCAACCGGACGAATGACGTGGCCGACGATCCGGCGGACGATCCCCACGACGTCCCGCTGGCGTCACCTGCGCTGCGGCTGGTGTTCGAACAACGCCTGACAGGACGCGGACGTCCGCGGCGGCTGACCCTGGGACTGGGGCTGAGCTGGTGGCCAGGCCCGACCTACGACCAGCCCCTCGGCCGGCTCCCCGCGCGGCGGGCAGGGTTCGACGCGAGCCTGGGTGCCGAGCGGCGGATCGGCCGCGTGGCGGTGGGGGGCAGTGCGTTTGGCGAGCTGTTCTACCTGCGCGCGGCAGGCACCGAGGCCTCGGTCGTGGCCTTCTCCCCGGGGCTGCGTCTCCGGGTCCACGTCCGGCTGGGGCGCCGGCTCTCGCTCCGGGTCGCGGCCCAGCTGGCCCTCGCGCGGATGGAGCCCTTCACCGGAGCACCGGACCCCACCTACGTCCTGTTGCCCGGACTCACGGCCGGCCTGGGGATGGAGCTTTGATCCGCCGCCTCACCCTCGCCTCGGCCCTGATCCTGGCCGCTCCAGGCGCGTCCGGCTCGGCGACGGCGCCCTTCCCCTGGACCGGCGACGATCTGCAGCGTCCGGTGGAGGAGATGGCCGCGGTCGCGCTGGTGGGCGAGCCGGGGGGCCGGGCCGGGTACGCGGTGGCGATCACGGACTGGGACGGCGATGGCCACCGGGACCTGGTGGTGGCCGAACCCTGGGCGGACGTGGAGGATCCCGACGGCGGGGTGCGCTACGGCGCCGGCCGCATCGGCGTCTTCCTGGCGCCCTTCATCTGGCGGGCCGACGGCGGCGCCCTGTGGACCCCCCGGCAGCTGTCCATGGAGGACGCGGACGTGCTGATCCGCGGCCCGGCCGGAGCGCGCCTGGGGTACCGCTTGCTGGCGAGCCCCGCGGGTGAGGCCGGACCCGCCCTGGCCGCGAGCCTCCCCGATCTCACCGGGGCCCGGGATCCGTGGGGGCTCGGCGACCGGCCCGCCGCCCTCCACGCCGGCGAGATCTGGCTGCTGGACGGCGCCGACGGCCAGCGGGGCGAGGTGGACGCCGAGGACGTGCTGTGGAACCGGGGCAAGCTGTGGTGGGAGGGGGACGCCGTGGACGGCGCGGCGTGGGTGCCCAACGACGTGGGCTACGAGCTGGCGGCCCTCGACGACCTGGACGGGGACGCCATCCCCGAGCTGGCGGTCTCGGTACCGTCGGTGGTGACGTACACCGGTGAACCGCCCGTGGAGGTCCGGCCCGGTGGGACCCTGATCGTTCCCGGGCAACGGATCCTGGACGGGGACCTGGGCGACGTGGGGCACGGGTGGTTCCTGGCGGGCAGTGTGGGTCAGGTCGACCCGGTGTTCACCGGTGGGGCGTACCTGCCCCGGCTGGCGTCCCACGGGGCGGACGGCTTCGTGGTGGGGGAGCTGGCCCACCACCGGGGTGCGGGCGCTGCATACGTGGTTCCTGCCTCGGCGCTCCACGCACCCGCGGCGGCTCTGGACGCCGGCGCGCAGGGCTGGTTCGAGGCCCCGGGGCCGGATCCGGTGGTCCCCCTGGACGGCGGGCTGCTGACCGTGGTCGGCGAGGGGACCGACGTGGGTGGGGAGTTCGCGTTCGGCTCCGCCCTCGCCCCCCTGCACGGCGCGCCCTACCTGGCGGTGGCCGCGCTGCAGTACACGGGCCCGGAGAGTGCGCCCCGGGCGGTCACCGAGCTGATCCCGCGGGGTGGCCTGGCCGCGGGGGCCTCACCGTTGATGGAGACCGACGACCTGGACCCCTGGCGCATCCTGGGCGACGAACACCCCTCTCCCGCCTGGGGGGACGAGGTCGCGCTGGAGGCGGAGCTGGACGCCGTGGCCCGCCACATCGAGAACTCGAGTGGCTGGTGGTCCTTCCTGCTGGCCGTGTGCCTGTTCCTGTCGCCCGAGCACCTGGACCACGGGTGCCAGGCCGACTACGCCGGCCTTTTCCAGTTCGCCAGCGTGGCCATGGCCCCCTACCCCCGATCCGCCCACGTCCCCGCCCCCTTCGACGGCGGCCTGGTGATCGGCGAGCCGCTGTTCGACGGCGGCCGCGGCGCGGTGCACGCCCTGCTGCCCGACTGGGACAGCCCCCCGGAGGGCGACGTGGAGCTGGCGCCCATGTCCACGCCGCCCCCTGGCTGGCGGGTCACCCGGCTCGACGGGGAGGTGGACGCCTGGCTCGGCCACACGGTGCTGGCCCCCGGAGACGTGGACGGAGACGGCGTGGAGGACCTGGTGATCGGGGCCCCCGGACTGCCCCGGGGACTCGAGGGCGCCGCACCCCCCCGGGGTGCCGCGTACCTGCTGCTGTCGGGCTTCCACGCGGATCACGACGGCGACGGTCTCGGGCCCTCCCACGGGGACTGCGACGACGGCGACCCGGACACCTTCCCCGGAGCCAACGAGCGCTGCGACGGCGTGGACAACGACTGCGACGGCGAGGTGCCGGCCAACGAACGGGACGACGACGGCGACGGATACATGCAGTGCGCGGGTGACTGCGACGACACGATCCCCCTGCTCCACCCGGCGGACATGGACGACGATGGCTGGAGTCCCTGCGGCGGCGACTGCGACGACGGCGATCCCGCGCTCAACCCGGACGACGGGGACGGGGACGGGTACTCCACCTGCGACGGGGACTGTGACGACGGGGATCCGGCGCTGGAGCCGGCGGACCGGGACGGGGACGGCTGGACCACCTGCGGCGGTGCGTCCAGCAGCCCGGACTGCGACGACGGGGACCCGGAGGTGAACCCGGGTGCGGACGAGATCGCCGACGGGCGCGACAACGACTGCGACGGGATCGTGGACGAGGGCGTGCCGTCCTGTCTGGGTTGCGGATGGAACGACGCGGGACGGACGGCGTCCCGGCGCGCGGCACCCTCGACCCTGATCCTGGCCCTCGCGGCGCTGGTCAGTCTGCGGCTGCGCCGCTCGCCAGCGGGGCGAACGCCGGGATCCCGCTGAGGGCCGACAGGGTCACCGAGCGTAGCCCCCGCCGGTCCAGCTCGTCGAGGATCGGGGGTAGCGCACCCAGGCAGGCGGGCTCCCCGCCCTCCAGCCGGTCGTGCAGCAGGACCACGGCACCGGCGCGCAGCGACGGCAGCACCCGTCCCAGGACCGCGGCCGACGTGGTCGGGACCCCGTCGCGCGCCCTCACCGACCAGCCCGCGATGGTCCACCCCCCCGTCCGCGCCACCCGGTGGATGCGCGGATTCAGCAAGCCCACCGGGGGGCGGTAGAAGCGAGGGCTACGGCCCACCGCCTGCTCCAGCACCTCCCGGGACCGGCGGAAATCCCGCTCCAACCAGGCCATCGACGGCATGCTGCTCGCCAGGGAATGATCGAAGGAGTGCACGCCCACGTCGTGTCCGGCGTCCACGAGCCGGGCCACCAGATCCGCGTGTTGCGCCGCCCGCTCTCCGACCACGAAGAAGGTCCCCCGGTGGCCCCGCTCCTCCAGCAGCCGCGCCACCTCGGCCGTGGTCACCGGGTCGGGGCCGTCGTCGAAGGTGAGGGCGATCCGCCCCCCCTCGGCGGGCCCCCGCACCAGCACGGGTCCGAAGATCCCCGATCCGACCCAGGTGACCCCCGCGGTCACCGCGGCGACGAACAGCACCCCGGCCCCGGCCAACGGCCACAGGGGGTGTCCGGGCAGCAGCCAGCCGCCCAGCGCCGTCACGGCGACGATCAGCGCGGTGAGGGGGAGGACCCAGCGGCGATCGGGAGACATGTCGTTCCAGGCACCACGCTTCAGGCTTCAGGCTTCAGGCTTCCGATGGAGCGGTCACGGGGCCAGCGCTCGACGCGCCTCGAGGAGTCTCCGCGTGCATCCTGACGCCTGACCCTTGACGCCTAGTCTTCCGACCACTCCTCGTCGTCGTCGCTGTCGAACTCCTCGATCTCGAGCGTCACCTCCATCTCGTCGACCTCGTCGTCGGGCCCCACGATGCGCAGGGTGGAGGTGATCACAGCCGGGTTCTCGTCGTCCTGGGAGACCTCGTCCTCGGAGACCTCGTCCGGGGAGACCTCGTCCGGGGAGACCTCGGCCTCCGGATCCACGAGGACCTCCGGCGCCGGAGGCGGTTCCGGTGCGGTCTCCTCGGCCACGTCGGCCAGGACCGACGCGTCACCGAAGATGGCGCCGCGGATGTCGATCCCCGCCTGCTCGGGATTGAGCGCCCGGACGATCCAGCGGCCCTCGTTCTCGCCGTCCATCAGGTCGATGGTCCGGTCGATTCGCTGGTTGTCCGCGTCGACGATGAGCCGCACCACCGGGCGCTTGAAGCCGTCCCCGGGGCGGCCGGAGCCAACCACGATCCCGGTCTCGCGGGTGTTGAGACGCACCAGCGTCCCGAAGGGGTACCGTCCCATGACCTGGACGAAGGCCTTGACCACGATGGGATCGAAGCGGGTCCCCGAGCCGGCGATGATCCGCTGCAGCGCCTGGGGCGGCAGGATCTCGTGCTCCCCCGTCTCCGGGTCCGGAGCCACCATGGCGTCGTAGTGGTCGCAGACCTGCACGATGCGGGTGAAGACCCCCAGCCGATTGGTGAACACCGGAGGGTAGCCCCCCGGACGCCGGAAGTGCATGTGGTGCTCCAGCGCCACCCGCATCCTGCGGGCCTTGTGGGGCTGGTAGCCCTTCTCGTTGGCGACGATCATCACGCCGGTGACCGGGTGCAGCTGGCGGTTCTCCTCCCGGCGCCGCTGGTACTCGGGGTCGCCCTTCTGGGGTGGCTCCAGGTAGGTGTAGCCGACATCGTGGAACACCGCGGCGGACCCCAGTTCACGGAGGTGCACCTTGGACATGCCCAGCTTCTGGCCCACGGCGATGGCCAGGTTGGCCACGTTGAGGCTGTGGTTGAAGTAGGGGTCGTCCGCCCCCTGGATCGTGTGCAGCTTCAGGGAGGCGTCGAAGTCCTGGATGCTGAGGTCGATCATCTCCTGGACCGCGCGGCGGACCTGGAGTGGATTGGCGAACCCCTCCGAGACCACCACGTCCGCGTAGTCCCTCAGTGCGGCGATGCCGTACGCGAAGTTGGAGGTGGCCTCCTCCCCCACGTCCTCGTCGTCCTCGTACTCGTACTCCTCCTCGTCACCCATGGCCTGGACGAAGGGCATCTCGGCCTGGACCGGGACCTCCGCCTCGGAAAGCGCCTTGCGCAGCGAATCGAGCTGGCCGCCGTCCTTGGGAGGTCGGGCCACGAGCGCGATGATCATCGCCCGCGCCTGGGCGTCGGTGAGTGACTTGCTGAAGGTCAGCCCGCCACATTCGTGGCCCGCCAGCACCTCGGTGATGTGCTGGAGGTTGCCGTAGTTCCTCGCCTCGACGCGGATCCGCACGTCGTTGATGTAGGACTCGCCCTCGGCCACGATGAACTGGGCCGTGCCCAGCCCCTCGATGAGCCTCTGGATCGTCTTGACCATCCGCTCGATGGAGTAGTTGGTGGCTTCATTCTCCGCCGAGTGGATCACGAAGGTGCGGGCGGCCATGAACAGCTCGTTGACCAGGTCCAGTCCGCGTTCCCGGGAGAGTCCGACCTCCTCCTCCTCCTCGCGGGCGGTGGCCCGCATCTTGCTCAGATCGACACGTTCTTCGGTGGCCTCGCTCATGCCCCCTCCTCCTCACCTTCGCCGAGGGAGGCGAGCTGGCGGCGGCGCCCGATGTCCACGTAGGCCCGCAGCGCCTTCTTGCGGAAGGCATCCGGGCCGGTGTCCTTGAGCCTGCGCAGCAGATCCAGGGCGTCGTCGTTGCCGATCTCGACCAGGGCCGGCAGCGCGTGCTCGTTCCAGGCCTTCTGATCGCTGGACAGCAGGCCCCAGATGCGCGGGACCTTGACCTTGCCCTTGATCCACCTCATGGCGGACTCGGGGCCGACGCTGGCGATGGCCGTCAGCAACATCTCCCTGCGCTTGCGGTCCCACCCCTCGAAATCGGGGTGCTCCGCCAGCTCCATCATCGCCGACTGGGTTCGCGGGTCCTTGCGCCGGATCACCATCTCCAGCGCGCGGATCCGGACCTCGCGGTCGTTGTCGGTCATGGCCCAGATCAGCGACTTGCGGGCGGCGTCGTCGTACTCGTAGGTCGACAGCAGCTCCAGCAGGTGCATCCGGACGTCCGACTCGGGATGGCGGATGGTCTTGGAGAGGATCGCCCGCGCCTCCTCGTCGCGGGACAGGGCGAGGGCGTCCATCACCGACTGGACGTCCAGGATGTCGTCCCCCCGCAGCCCCTCCGAGAGCCAGTACAGGTCCACGTCCTCCATCTCGAGCAGGTGGTCCAGCAGTACCCGGCGGAACACCGGGAGCATCTCGCAGCGCAACAGGGCCATCAGGTCGCTGGTGGCGACCAGGGCGTCCAGGGCGCGCAGGTACTCGCGCAGGTGCCAGGGGCCATCCCCCTCCGGAGGTGTGGCGGCGACCACTTGCTGCAGGACTTCCTCGCCGTAGAATCCGGCGAGCAGGTCCCGCGCCAGATCCTCCATGACCTCGGCGTACTCGCCCGAGGTCTCCACGTCGACCAGGAACGTCACCAGGTTCGCCAGCTCGTCCACCAGCCCCTCGGAGAGCAGGTAGCGCCGACCGTCGGAGACCAGGGAGTGGAGCTGGTCCACCTCGAAGGTCTCCTCCTCGGCCATGCTCAGGTCCAGCAGGTAGTCCACCAGCCGGGTCAGGACGTTGGTCTCCTCCTCCTCCAGCTCCTTGACCAGCCGCTCCAGGTCCTGCTCCGGCAACTCCGGATAGCCGATCTCCACCGCGCTTCTCTCGAAGTGCAGCTCGTAGTCCTCCCGTCCGGGGTAGATGCCCTCCAGCCAGCGGGCCTGGAGTTCCCCACCCCCGGCGAGGGCCCCCACGCCCATGTCCGCGAACAGATCCTCGTCCTCGTCCTCGTCGGGGTAGTCGTCCGCCTTGGCCAGGTGGAACAGGTCGGGCTTGCCCTCCTCGCCGGCCGCGAATCCAACGGGGTTGCCGTCCTCGTCCAGCTCGATCCGGATGGGGTTGCCGTCCTTGTCCAGCGGGATCCCGATGGGCTTACCGTCCGCGTCCAGGGGCACGCCGATGGGCTTGCCGTCCTTGTCCAGCGGGACGCCGATCGGCCTCCCGTCCGGCCCCAGGGGTATGCTCGCCCCCCCCGCCTTGCCGCGCGAGTGTCGCGGGCCACCCTTCTTCTTGCGCCGCTTGCCCTTGGGCATCGCGCCACCGGATTTGATCCGGTTCATGATCTCGGGGACCGCTGCGTCCTGGCTGGTCTGTCCGGCCGCCGCTCCCGCCTGCACGAACCCCTTGACCTCGGCGTACTGGATGGTCTTGAAGTCCGCCTTCCACATCCGGGTGACCACGTCGTCCCCGTGCCGGTTCACCCCGGTGAGCCGCAGGCCGAGGATCTTGGCCAGCTCCATGAGTTCTTCGGTGGTCACCGACGTGTCGAAGGCCAGGCGCCGGATGCCGTCCCGGAAGAGGCGGAAGGGGATGGAGTGCTCGCGGTCCGTGTCCTCGTAGACGATCTCGCCCTCGTACACGAAGGCCGACGCCGTGATCCGCAGGTCGATCTCGCCCCGGCTCTGGAGGACGCCCGTCATCTCCTCCCAGACGCGCTCGAAGAAGTTGCCCACGGCGCGGTTCGAGGAGTTGTAGAACCCCAGCGAGCGCGAGAACCGGGCGAACGACGTCAGCAGCTTGGCCACGGGGAAGAGCCCGGGATCCAGCCCCCGGCGCATGCCCGGACCGTACTCGTAGCCCGTGGGAAGATCCGGCAGTTCCTCATCGCCGCCGGCCGGCGTGATGACCGTGCGTTCTTCGTCCGACACCCGACACCTCTGGCTGGTGGTTCCCCCGATCGTAGGGGGCCGCCGGAAGTGGACGCAAGAGCGCAGGGCAGAACGCTGCTACACTGCGTCCGCCCCGTAATGGAGCGGCGTAGGGAGGAAGGGCGATGCCCCAGCGACGGCGCAAGCGCAGCAAGCATCCCACCCTGAAGGTCGAGGAGGTCCGCTGGACCTGCGATCCGGGTCGGTTCGACTTCGAGACCACCCAATCCCTCGGCTCTCCGGAGCCCTTCCTCGGTCAGAAGCGGGCGCTGCGCGCGCTGCAGTTCGGCGCCGCGGCCCGCAATCCCGGGTTCAACGTCTTCGTCGTGGGAGAGCACGGCACCGGCCGGACCTCGATGTCGATGCAGCACCTGGAGCGAATGGCCGCCGACCGTTCCGTGCCGGACGACTACTGCTACATCCACGACTTCGACAACGGCGGAGGCGCCCCCCGGGCGCTGCGCATGCCCGCCGGTCTCGGGCGGCGTCTGCGCAACGGCATGCGCGACCTGGTCAAGGAGCTCGACGAGGCGCTTCCGCAGGCCTTCGAGGAGGAGGACTACGAGCGGGACCGGATGGCGCTGAAGATGAAGGTCGAACAGCGCCAGGCGGACGTGTTCGACTCCCTGCGCCAGTCGGCCGAGGACAAGGGGTTCGCCATCGCGCGCACACAGCAGGGGTTCGCGGTGGCGCCGGTGCGGGAGGGCACGGTCATCGAACCGGCCCAGCTCGCCGAGCTGAGCGAGGAGGATCAGGAGCAGCTCAAGTCCGCGGAGAAGGAGGTGCGGGACCTCCTGCGCCAGACCCTGCGCAAGTTCCGCGACATCGAGAAGGAGTCGATCCAGGAGCTGGAGGACCTCGAGCGGGACAGCGCCGAGTCGGTGGTCTCCCACGCCATGTACGGCCTCATGGCCGCCATGCGGGAGCTGCCCGAGGCCCACGCCTACCTGGAGGCGGCCAAGGCCGACATCCTGGACAACCTCGACGAGTTCAAGCCGGTGCGCGACGACGGCGAGATGGCGATGATGGGGCCCGGGAGGAGCGAGGACGCCTTCCCCTTCACCCACCGCTACAAGGTCAACCTGCTGGTGGACAACGGCGCGCTGCAGGGCGCCCCGGTGATCCGCGAGGACTTCCCGACCTTCCGCAACCTGCTGGGACGGATCAACCACGAGACCCACTTCGGCAGTCTCGTGACGCACTTTTCGATGATCCGACCGGGCTCCCTGCACCTGGCCAACGGCGGATTCCTGTTGATCGACGCCGAGGATCTGCTGCGCAACGCCCAGGCCTGGGAGGGTCTCAAGCGCGCCCTGCGCGTCAAGCAGCTCAAGCTCGAGGATCCCTACGAGCAGCTCAAGGTCCAGTCCATCGTGGCCATCGAGCCGGACCCGATCCCGCTGGACGTGAAGGTGGTGCTGATCGGAACCCCGCTGGTGTTCCACCTGTTGCACAACAACGACTCGGACTTCCCGGAGCTGTTCAAGGTCACCGCCGAGTTCCGGCAGAGCATGGGTCGCTCCGACCGCTCGATCGACGCGTTCGCCGGCTTCTGCGCTGCGCGGTGCAAGGAGCTGGAGCTCCTGCCGTTGACCCCCGCGTCCGTGGCCCGCCTGTGCGAGCACTCGGCCCGGTCCGCCGGTCAGCAGGACAGGCTGGACCTGCGCTTCCGCGACCTGATCGATCTGCTCCACGAGACCGACTTCTGGGCGCGACAGACCTGCGTGGAACGGGACCTCCCGGCCCCCTGCGCGGCCGACGCGGAGCACGTGGAGATCGCCCTCGAGCAACGCATCGACCGGGGCAAGAACCTCCCGGAGACCGTGGTCCGCCTGATCCGCGAGGGCACGATCCGGCTCGATCTGGCCGATCCGATGGTCGGGCAGGTCCACGGCCTGACCGTGCTGCAGGTGGGACAGACGCCCTTCGGCGCGCCCGCGCGGCTGTCGGCGCGGGTGACCGCGGGCAGCGGTTACGTGGTGAACGTGGAACGCGAAGTCCAGCTCTCGGGGCCCTTCCACAACAAGGGCGTGCTGATCCTCACCGGTTACCTCAAGGGCCGCTACGGTCAGCGGCACCCCCTGTCGGTGAACGCCTCGGTGGTGTTCGAGCAGAGCTACTCACCCGTGGACGGGGACAGCGCGACGCTGGCCGAGATCTGCGCCATCGTCTCGGCCATCTCCGGCGTGCCCCTGCGCCAGGACGTGGCCGTCACCGGTTCGGTGGACCAGATGGGGCGAGTCCAGGCCGTGGGTGGGGTCAACGAGAAGATCGAGGGTTTCTGGACGGCGGTCCAGGAGGTGGATCCGGACCGGAAGGTCGGTGTGATCCTCCCGCGGTCCAACGTCCGTCACCTCATGCTCAATCCCAACGTGGTCCGCGCCGTCGACGAGGGGCGGCTCTCCATCTGGCCCGCGGACACCGTGGACACGGCGATCGAGATCCTCACCGGGATGAAGGCGCCCCAGGTGGACGCGCTGGTCGAGGACCACCTGGAGACGCTGCGCGAGAACGTGCGCAGCGGACCCCCCGGGGCGGAGTCGATGGTGATCCTCCCCCAGGGCAACGAGCTGCCGCCCGGGCCGCCGGACCCCTCCCCCAAACGCTAGGTCGCCATGGTTCCGCGCCGCATCATCGACGAGGACGCCGCCGCGCTTCACCGCGACGCGCTGGTCGTGGACCTGCACGTGGACACCCTGCTGGTCTCCCACTGGACCGGGTACCGCTTCGGCCGCCGTCACGCCAACGTTCTGCCCCGCTCCCCCTATGTGTGGCACGCGGACCTGCCCCGCATGCGGGAGGGAGGCCTGGACTGCGTGGCCCTCGGCGTGGTGGTCTCGCCGACCCGCCGCCGCTCCGCCCCGGCGGCCGCGCTGGCGGATCTGGAGCGGATGCACACCTGGTGCCGGACCTACCCCGACGAGCTGGTGTTCTGCGGGACGGCGGCCGAGATCGAGGCGGCCCACGGCGAGGGACGGGTGGGCTGCTTCGCGGGCATCGAGGGAGCCCACGCCCTGGGCGGCTCCCTGGAGGGGCTCGAGCGGCTGCGGCGCCAGGGCGTTCGCTACGTGGGTCTGGCCCACTTCTCCCGAAACGACGCCTGCACGCCCGCGTACGGGTGGGGCGCGTCGGCGGGCGAGGGGCTGACCGACTTCGGCCGGGCGCTCGTCGACGAGCTCAACCGGCTGCGGATCACCATCGACCTGGCCCACGCGAACCGGGCGGGCTTCCTCGAGGCCGTGCGCCGCAGCACGGCCCCGGTGATCGTGAGCCACACCGGGGTGGCGGGGGTCCACCGGCACTGGCGCAACATCGACGACGAGCAGATCCGCGCCGTGGCCGACCGGGGCGGCGCGGTGGGTGTGATCTTCTCGCCCCGGTTCCTGGGCGCGGGCCCCGAAGCCCGCTGGGCGTCGGCCATCGTGCGCCACGTCCAGCACGTGATCCGCGTCGGTGGTGAGGACTGTGCGGCCCTGGGGTCGGACATGGACGGTTTCATCACCCTCCCCCAGGACCTGCCCGACGTGGCGGCCCTACCCCGGCTGACGCAGCTGATGCTGCGGGCCGGGATGGACGAGACCGTGATCCGCAAGGTGCTGGGGCTGAACGCGTTGCGGGTGTTGAGAGAGAGCCTCGGGGCCTGAGCCATCCCGCCCGCCGGGGGTCAGGGCGAGCTCGACGTGGGCGGGGGCGGGCGGGGTGAGAAGACCAGGTCTCGGATTCCGTCTACACGAACCTCGATGGACTCAACCCCTGGGTGCTCCGGGCGGGGGCGGGGGTGAGTCGAGGGGCTCGGTGGTCTGGCCGACGGAGATGCGCGATTGGCCCGACGAGCCCGGCGCCACCAGCTCCTCGCCCAGGTCCTCGACCGTGATGCGAGTGGTAGCCACGTAGAGCAGATCACCCTTCTGGACCGGGAGGACCTCGAACTCCATGGGGTCCCCGCCCATGCGGGGCTGGAACCGGTGTACGAGCTCCCCGTTGCGGATGATCGCCCCCCCGTTGGTGCTACCCAGGTCTTCCATCCCGATCCGGTCGCCCACCTGCACCAGGCGGGCGTGGAACTGGGAGATCTGGCCGTTGTCCAGCTTCCAGTCGCAGATGTTGGACCGCCCCATGAGCACGGGGAGCTTGCGGAAGACCCTCTCCTCGCCACCGCTCTCGTTGCTGTCCGGGAAGCGCTTGAGCTTGATCTGCAGCGGCGGGTTGATCTTGCGCAGGCGCGCCTCGACCTCGCGGATCCGCTCCAGTTCGTGGTCGATACCGGCCGTCACGTAGCGGGGGACGATCTTGCCCGAGTCCGCCGCCTGCTGGCGCAGGTTCGCCAGGTTGTTCTGGTGCAGGAGCAGCTCGTGGGCCAGTTCGATGGGATCCTCGGGCTTGCCCTGGGCCGTCGGCTGAGCCGCCGGCTGCATCCGCGCGGGCGCTGGGGACGGAGGCGCCGCTGCAGGCTGCGCGGGCGGGGGGGGCGGCGGCGGCGGGGGCGCCATGCCCGGCGGCGTGGGCCGGGCCGGGATCTGCCGCTGCGCCGGCGGGGTCGGGGCCGGCTGAGGTGCGGCCGGCTGAGGTGCGGCCGGCTGAACGGGTGCCGGTTGCGGTGCGGCCGGCTGAGGTGCGGCCGGCTGAGGTGCGGCCGGCTGAGGTGCGGCCGGCTGAGGTGGTGCGGGTTGAGGTGCGGCCGGCTGAGGTGCGGCCGGCTGAGGTGCGGCCGGCTGAGGTGCGACCGGCTGAGGTGCCATCGGCTGCGGCGCCGCGGGTTGCGGTGCGGCGGGCGGGTAGGGAGCCCCCGCCTGGGGCATTCCCTGGGTCGCGGGCGCCAGGGGGACCGAGGGTTGCGCCGGCGGCGTCTGGGGCTGCGGCGCCCCGGCGTTCGCCTGGGCCTGTCGCTGCTTCGCGAACCGGTCGGTCTCGCTGACCTCCCGCTGCACGGGAGCCGTGACCATCCCCCCCGGAATCTCGAAGCGCGCGCCGCAAGTCTTGCAGGTCGCCCTCGCCCCCTGGGGCGGGATCTTCTTGGACGAGATCCGGTAGAGGGCGTTGCACTTGGGGCAGCGGATCTTCATTGCGCACCTCGGGCGTCGTCAGAACGCCGCACGGCAGTTTACAACAACAGCATCGCGCTGGGGGAATGCGGGGGACGCGCCGCGGGTAGGGGGACCACCAACACGTCGGGTCGCGAGCGCGGGGTTCCACGCCCGCCGCGCGGCCGGGTGGCATATGATGGGCGGCACCATGGGAGTTCTTCGAAGGAATCGTCGGCGACTCGTCCGCTTCTGGTTGACCCTGATCGTCCTCGGCGGCGCGATGATCCTCGGCTCGGCGCTGGGAGAGGTCTTTCCCTCCCCCCTCGGCTCTTCCGCCCACGCCCAGGAGGGCGCGGGTGAGCCGGAGGAGGAGGGCGAGGAGACGCGAGGGGAGCACCCCCGGCAGGCTCTCCGCGACGCCCTCTCCACACCGGACCGCGCCTGGGTCGAAGGGGGCGGTTCCGGTACGAGGGTGCTGGTCTTCCCCGTCCACGGCGACATCGACCTGGGGATCAGCGCCTTTCTCGAGCGCGCGCTCGCCGACGCGGGCGAGGTCGATCTCGTCGTGGTCGACATCCAGACGTTCGGCGGGCGGGTGGACGCCGCGATCCAGATGCGCGACCTGCTGATGGACCTGTCCACCCCCACGGTGGCCTTCATCCACCCCCGCGCGATCTCGGCCGGCGCCCTGATCGCCCTGTCCTGCGACGCCATCGCCATCGCTCCCGGCGGCACCATCGGCGCAGCGATGCCGATCAACGTCGAGTCGGGCGAGGCCGAGGCGGTGGGTGAGAAGTACGTCTCCTACCTCCGCACGGAGTTCGCCTCGACCGCCGAGCGCCAGCATCGCAACGACGAGGTGGCGGCGGCGATGGTCGACTCGGCGGTGGTCATCCCCGACCTGATCGAGGTCGACAAGCTCCTGACCCTGACCGAGGAGCAGGCCCTCGAGTGGAACGTCGCCGACGGGCGGGCCGACGACGTGGCCGGCCTGCTGGCGACCCTCGGCCTGCAGGACGCGGCCCTGGACGAGCCCCAGATCTCCTGGGCCGAGCGGCTCGTGCGCTTCCTGACCAACCCCATCGTGGGCGGGTTGCTGATGAGCATGGGCATGCTCGGCATCGGGATCGAGCTCTACACGCCCGGCGTCGGCCTCCCGGGGGGCGTCGGGGTCACCTGTCTGGTCCTGTTCTTCTTCGGCCACTTCATGACCCACCTGGCGGGCTTCGAGGAGATCGTGTTGATCGCCCTGGGGTTGATCCTGCTGGTGGTCGAGGTGTTCGTCACGCCGGGCTTCGGCGTGGCCGGCATCTCGGGCTTGCTCGTGATGGCGCTGGGGCTGTTGCTGGCCCTGCTCGGGCTCGACCTGCGCTTCGCCCTGGAGACCGGCGAGGTCTGGACCGCGCTGCTGCGGGTGTTCGCCTCCTTCGGAGCCACCGTGCTCGCCTTCGCGGTCTTCCTGTACTTCGCCCCCGAGAGCCGCTTCGCCAGCCGGCTGGTGCTCAAGGAGAAGGTCCGGGGGACGGTGGTCCGGGAGGGCGGCGACGGCGGACCGGAAGCCGGGGACGAGCTGCTGGGCCAGGAGGGCGTCGCGGTGGGCGATCTCCGGCCTGCGGGCATCGTCCGGATCGGCGATCGGAGGGTCGACGTGGTCACCGAGGGGGACTACGTGGATGCCGGCGCGACGGTGCGGGTGATCGAGGTCCGGGGCAACCGGGTCGTGGTGCGTGAGGTCGGTTCCTGAACTACGCCGCCGGGGATTCCGGCGTCAACGAAAGGTCGACAAGATGAAAAACGTGTACGTAGCAGCGGTCACCCTGGTCGCCGTGCTCGCGATGCCCGCCCAGGCCGCGGCCGCCGACCTGGCATCCGAGGTCATCATGGTGCTCGCGGGCCTGGGAGGACTGGGGGTCCTGGTCCTGCTCGCGGTCATCGGCTGGTTCGTGCCCGTGGGGCTGTGGATCGCCGCCTGGGCCGCGGGGGCCAAGGTAGGGATCGTGCAGATGATCGCCATGCGCCTGCGGAGGGTACCGCCGGCCCAGGTGGTCAACCCGCGGATCATGGCGGTCAAGGCCGGCCTGGACATCGACATCTCGGAGATGGAGGCCCACCTGCTGGCCGGCGGTAACGTGGACCTGGTGGTCAAGGCGTTGATCTCCGCCGCCAAGGCGCAGATGGACCTGAGCTGGGACCGGGCCACGGCCATCGATCTCGCCGGCCGCGACGTGCTCGAGGCGGTCAAGATGTCGGTCAACCCCAAGGTCATCACCACCCCCAAGGTGGCGGCGGTGGCCAAGGACGGGATCCAGGTGATCGCTATCGCGCGGGTGACCGTCCGCGCCAACCTGGATCGGCTGGTCGGCGGCGCCGGTGAGGAGACGATCCTGGCCCGGGTCGGCGAGGGCATCGTGACCACCATCGGCTCGGCCAACGCCCACAAGCAGGTGCTGGAGAACCCGGACATGATCTCTCAGACCGTGCTCGCCAAGCAGCTCGACGCGGGCACCGCCTTCGAGATCGTGTCCATCGACATCGCCGACGTGGACGTGGGGGCCAACATCGGCG
>CAZITQ010000019.1:11588-65266 GCA_964542165.1 uncultured Rickettsiales bacterium | reverse complement strand
GCGTCGTCCTCGTCCACGTCCCCGTCGCAGTCGTTGTCCACCCCGTCGCACATCTCGACGGCGGCGGGGTTGATGGCCGCGTCGCCGTCGTCGCAGTCTCCGTTGTTGTCCACGTGGTCGGCCAGCGCCAGGCAGGTCTCGGTGCCCGCGTCGCCCGCGTCGCCGTACCCGTCGCCGTCCGCGTCCGGATACCAGACCGTGGTCGGCAATCCCTCGTCCACCTCGTCGTCGCAGTCGTCGTCCACCTCGTTGCAGACCTCGGAGGCGGCCGGGTTGATCTGTGAGTTGGTGTCGTCGCAGTCGTCGCCGCCGCAGGCCTCGTCCTGGTAGCCGTCGCCGTCCAGGTCGGGACAGCAATCCGGGTTCACGTCGCCCGGGGATCCCTGGTCGCCCTGGCCGTAGATGTCCTGACCGCCGCACCAGTTGTCGGCGCTGTCGTTGGCGGTCTCGTCGTACTCGTCGGGATCCAGGGACATGGACTCGCCCGACTCGTCCGGCCAGAACGGATCGTCGAAGACCACCGTGTCCAGGACCACGCCGAAGTGCTCCAGCTCGATCTCGTCGCTGCCGTTGGCCAGGGGCCAACTGCCGTACTCGTAGTCGTCGACGACGCCACCGTTGAGACCGTCGTCGCCGTCCCGGGCCAGCACCGCGTGCATCCCCGACAGGACCCACAGGTCGCCGGTGACCGTGAAGCTGTCCCCGTCCAGGTCGTAGACGGTCCCTCCGATCAGGTTGATGTCCCAGGCCGAGGCGTTGAACACCTCGAACCACTCCCCGTATTCGTCGTTGACCGCCGACGGGTCCTTCATGATCTCGGTGACGATCAGGTCGCCGATCTCCAGCAGGCCCTCGTCGTAGTACCCGTCGCAGTCGTCGTCGACGGCGTTGCGCGTCTCGGTCGCACCGGGGTTGACGGCCGGGTCGGTGTCGTCACAGTCCACGTCATTGGGGTAACCGTCCCCGTCGTCGTCCGGGAAGACCAGGGAGACGGTCGCGTCGTCCGCGACCACCGCACCGCCGTAGTTGCCTTCCCCCAGGTCGAAGATCGTGATCTGCACGGTCTCGGTCGTACCCGCCGCCGTGAACTCCACCGACGCGGTGCTCCACGTATCGCCGTCGCTGGTCGAGTAGGTCGTGGAGACACCGGCGACCACCAGCTCGAAGTCGCCGTTCTTGTACGTGATGTTCCCGCTGGAGAGCATCGCACCCTGGTACTGGACCGAGACCTGGTAGTCCGTGCCAGGGGTGAGGCCGGTGATCGTCGTCCCGACGGTCTCCCGGGTGGCGCCACCAGACAGCAGGAGCTGCATGTTGGAACCCTCGACGGGGCCGCCATCGATGTCGCTCATCGTGTAGGTCCCACCAGGCCACGCGCCGTTGCCGACGATCACGTCCGGGGAGTTGACCACGATCGCCCATCCATCCACCGCGCAGTCCGTGCACGGACCCGCCGCACGGTCGATGGGCGCCAGCGTCTGGGCCGACGCCGTCCAGGTCGGCGCACAGGCCACGGCCGCCACGAGCGCCAGCGCGGAGAGCCAGTGGGCCCGATCTCCGGCTCGGACGATTCGGATTGCCAGGGACGTGAACGGGGGGCGATGAGGCATGGGGTGCTCTCTTCCTCGAATCTCGACCGAAGGTTGGGAGACGTAGCAGAACATAGGGGGCCCATGGCAACGCATCAAGCGCCTCGAGGGGGGGTGAAGCGTGGTCGGAGGCGGCGACGCGCGGGTGTCGGGACGCCGGTCGCGGTAGTGCGCCGCGCCGGTGGTTCGCGCGCCCCCGCTCAAGGTGCCGCGGGCGCTGGCTCCAGCAGGCCCTCATGCTCGAGGATCCGAAGCAGCTCGTCCGCCAGCAGCCGGTGGCCCCGGGGATTGGGGTGGTTCTCGTCGATGCTGAGCAGGGGCGAGATCCCGGGGTGTTCGTCCAGGTACGCGTAGATCTCCGGGGCCACGTGGTAGCTCGGATCGCTGGCGGCCTCCATCAGCACCTCGGCCTCGCCCCCCTCGTAGCGCACGAGCTGCTGGTTGTCGTCGCCGTACCGCAGCACCAGCCCGTCGAGGGCCTCGCGCGCCTGGAACAACCCCGCCGAGTCAAGCACGGGCAGCCCGTGAGCCTGGCCGAAGTCCTTGACGGCGTCGACCCAGCGCTGGCCATCCGGATAGAAGAAGCTGTTGATGGTGGGGGTCACCAGCACGAGGCGTATGCCGCGCTCCCGCGAGCGGCTCAGGATCGTGTCCATATCGCGGGTGTACTCCCCCAGGAACCGTTCGTACGTGGCCGGATCCAGCGTGAGCCGGAAGGGGGCCCCGCCCACGTGATCCTCGATGAACACGCTGTCCGATCCCGGTGAGAGGACCACCACGTCCGGATCGGCGGGGAGGGCGCTGTGCTCGAACAGGGCGAACACGTCCGATGGTTCCACGTTCTGGCTGATGTTGACCACCTCGTAGGCGCGGTCTGGCCAGCGATCGGCCAGCATGCCCTGCAGCAACGAGGGGTACTCCTGGCCGTCGTCCACCCCGTTGCCGTACGTCACGCATTCGCCCACACAGGCGATGCGGAAGCTGCCGGCCGGTTTCTCCAGGGTGTACTCGGGGCCCCGAAATCCGTGGGAGTTGGTGGACAGGGTGAACGTCACCCACCGGCGAATGGTGTCCGGCCGATTCACCAGGTCGGGGATGAAATGTGGGCGACCTGGCACCGTGACCTGGATCCGGTCGAGGCTGGGCCGGTTGTAGTCCATACCGCCTTCGGCGGCGATCTCGCGAACCTCCTTGAACCGGATCAGCCGCCAGCCGATCGCGCCCACAACGGCGAGGATCGCCAGCGCCAGTACGATCTCGCCCAGGCGCCCGCGCTTCCGTCGCATGCTTCTCCCGTCCGCGATTCACGATAACAACGGGCAGGGACAGTTCAAGGTGGGGTGGCGACCGGTCGCAGTTCGCGCCGGGAACCGGGGAGGTCGTTCAATCGGCGGGGAGTTCGTAGATCGCCAGCCAGTCGTCCACGGACACGACTGTCGCGCCCATCGCGCCCAGCAGCGCCTCGTATCGGGCGAGCGACGCCTGGTCCAGCTGCCGGGGGTGGACCACCACGTGCCGCAGCCCGTGCTCGACCACCTCGGGCGGGCCAGCCACGACGGCTTCCATCACCTCGGCGGGGATCTCCTCGCCGTGCTGGATCGTCCCCAGCGCGGTCAGCAGCGGGAACGACCCCTTGTCCAGGTTCTGCCACCAGGGCCGGAACTTGGCGCTGGGGGGGTTGAAACGGGGGACGCGGGCGTAGGCGACCATGGAGAGAATGGCCTTGTCGCCCCGGAAGGCCAGCGGCACGTCCACCAGGACCCGGTCGCCCTCCACCACCTCCAGCTGGGGCAGCGGCGGCCAGGCCGGGTACCACGCGAACTCGTCGGTGTGCTTGACCTGGTACAGCATCGCCGCGACCGCGAGCACCGCGCCGACCCGCCCGAGCCATCGCCACGCTCGCCGCTTGAGGTGCCACATCCCGCCCAGGGCCAACGCCATCCACAGCGCCACCAGCAGGCCCCCCGCCATGCCGTAGCGGGTGGGCCGTGGGCAGCCCCACAGGTAGCGGACGTGGTCCATCAGCCAGGTGTAGGGCATGCGCGGATCGACGGTGATCAGCTCGCCCCGTCCGTACAGGGACGCCCCCAACGCCACGACGACGAGCGCGGTCGCCGCCAGGGTCACCGGGAGCCAGGCCCGCGCCCAGCGCCAGCTCACCGCGGATGCCACGAGGGCCACCAGCATCGTCGAGGCCGGGATCCGCTGATAGTTCGCCCCGCCCCGTCCGAGATCGGTGATGTCCTTGATCGACAGCGCGTGCTGCTTGAGGCTGGGCTGGACGTTGAGGTAGCCCGAGGGACCGGCGCTCAGGGCCTCCTGGAGCGCCCACCAGGCCACACCCGCGGCCAGGGCCAGGACGATCAACGCCCGGACCGGCTTCCAGCGGTCCAGCGGCCACAGGGCGGCCAGCCCGATCAGCGCCGTCCACGGCAGCAGCAGCACCGGCGCGTACGCGTAGACCCGGATCGCCAGACCCAGCATCAACACACCCGGCACGGCCAGCCACAACCGCTTCCACGAGGGGATCGCGGCGGCGCACAGGGCGGTCGCGGCGACCGCGGGCCCCCACCAGCTCGAGACCGGTCGGCCCGACAGGACCTCCTCGGCGATGAGCGGCGTGATCGTTGCGATGGCGGCTCCGGCCAGCGACGGTACGACGGCGGTCTTCCACAGCCGTGCGGCCAGGTAGACCGCCATCCCGTTGGTCGCCAGCATGCCCACGATCGAGACGTTGTAGCCCAGCGGCATGTCCAGGAGCCGCACCGGCAGGGACATCAGGTCGGTGATCACCTGATTGGAGAAGTCACCGCCGAAGGGGAAGCCCCGCGGGTACGCCAGCAGGGTCGAGCGGTGGCCGGTCTCCCCCTCCAGCGCCCGGGCGATGAGGAACAGGGTGCCGCCGTAGTCGCCAGGGCGGTAGAGATCGGTCACCCGCACCAGGGTGCGCGCGCGAATCAGCCACCACAGGTGGGGGTAGGCCACCAGCAACGTGACCGTGCACACCACCGCGCTGAGGAGCCCCTCCCCGGCGATCCAGCCGGCGCGGCGGAGGACGGCGCGCGCCCGCTCCCGGGGGGAGGGGGGGGCGTCCGTGGCGGGGGGGGCGTCCTGCATCCGATCAGTGTAGTCCAGGGGCGGCGTCCGCTCAGCGATCCCGGGCCGGACAACCCGGGAAGTCGCCGACTCCCTTCGGGTGCCAGCGGAACAGGGTGCTCACGTTCAAGGGCTGGCCGCGGTCGCCCTGCGCGGTCGACGGATCCCCCCCCCCGGCCAGGCTCGGATCCTCGGCCCCGGGGGGCCAGGTGAGCAGGGAATAGTCGCCATCGGTGGCGAGCACCTCGACCCCCGGCATGTCCATGCCCCGGGCCAGGGCCGCGGTGTTGCGCCGATCCACGATCATGTGGGTGGCGGCCCCGAGACCCCGCTCGGGTTCCTTGTCGTCGAGACTCTCCTCGTAGGTGTAGCTCAGTTCGCGGTTGGAGACCGTGATCGACGCGTCCAGGAACACCGCGGGCGCGGCGTCGTCGGGCAGCTGTCGCGACAGGGCCCAGGCCGGGTGCTCGTACGGCGGTTCCCGGGGCCACCAGGCGGTCGCCAGGTTGAACCAGGCGGCCCAGTTCGCGTACCAGTACAGCCCGTAGACCAGGAATCCGCAGGCTGCGACGGCCGCGACGACCGGGCCGAGGCGTGCGGCCCAGCGGCGCCAGCCGGCAGCGGCCGCGAAGGCCCTCCTCCACGGCCACCCCGCAAGGACCCGCAACAGGCGCCCCGCGCCCTGGACCGCGCCGGCGACCAGGAACACCACGGCCGGGGCCATGTGATGCGAGTGCCCGCCCCACAGCCGGTCCACCCCGTGGCCTTCGGGCACGGTGAGGTGGAGCAGCACCAGCAGCAGGCCCGGCGCGGCGGTCGCCGGGGAGAGCAGGGCCAGGGCGCCGAAGGGAGCGAAGAGCAGCGCGTAGAACCCGTTGTCCTTCTGCATCCCCGGCAGCTCACCGGACAGCAGCGCCTCGACGGCGGAGAGGGAGGCATTGACCGCGGGCATGTCGTGGCCGCCGCCGATCTCCCCCTGGAAGCTCACCGGGTGACGGGCCATGACATAGGCGACGTACGCTCCCACGATGGCCCCGGTCAGCGCCACGTTCACCAGCCAGCGTTTCCAGCGTCTCCCGGCCAGAGGCGGCGGGACCACCACGGCGGCCGCCGCCACGGTCAACAGGACGCACTCCTCCCGGGGCAAGATCCCCACCAAAGCCCCCAGCGGGGCGAGCCACCAGCGCCTCGAGCCGAAGGCCCATAGGGCGAACGCCAGGCAGGGCAGGGCGAACACCAGGTCCTGGTAGTCCTGCAGGGCCAGCGCCATCACCGCAGGCGCACCGAGATACAGGAGCCCTCCGACCGCGAGCCCCCAGCCGGAGCCCATGGCCCGTCGCCCCAGCAATGCCATCGGGATGATCCCGAGCAGGACGCCGAGGATCTGGATCCGGGACAGACCGTGGACCGAAGGGGCCAGGGGGTAGATCCACGAGGTGGTGATCAGGGTGAGGGCCCGATGCCCGGACCAGGTCCACGAGTCGTCGTAGCCCCGGTGGATGGTCTGGCGGAATTGCCCGGTCTCCGCGTAGTTGCGCACCAGCTGCTCGTGGACGGCGAAGCCGTAGGGCTCCACCGTGCGCAGCACCGAGATCCGCGCCTGGGAGGTGGACACCGCGGTGCCCCAGAAGGCGGTGGCCGCCGTCAGCACCATCGCGATCGCCAGGCCGGTCGCCGCCAGCCGCCACGGGCGACCGACGGCCATGGCGGCCCGGCTGGCGTCGTCGCCGAACCACTGCGCGGCCGCTTCCAGCACGCGCCTAGCGATGGACACGGTCGCTCCCGTCCACGCGACGACACGTCGATCCGGCGTTCCAGCCGGTCCGGAACTGGTCAGGCCTTCCCCGCACAGGGCCATGGTAGCCACTCGGTCTGGAGCCGGAAAGCAAGGGCGTCTCGGTCCCCCGATTCTCTGTAACGCCCGCCGCGGAGCGAAGACTGCAGGGGGTGCCGCGGGGACGCATGGACCGCGAGATCTCGGTCGACCCGCGCGTCTCAACGTATGCCGAGGACAGGCCGATCGATGAAGAATACACAGCCGTTGAACCACTACATGACCCTGGCTTCGAGGCATCCCCTCCTCACCGCGGAGGAGGAGAGGGACCTGGCCCGTCGCTGGCGGGAGCACGGGGAAGCGGCGGCCGCCGAGCGGCTGGTGCTGGGCAATCTGAGGGGTGTGGTCAAGATTGCCGGGGAGTTCCGCAATCCGCACGTGAACTTCGAGGATCTGGTCCAGGAGGGCAACGTGGGCCTGATGCGGGCCGTGGACCGCTTCGATCCAGACCGCGGGGTGAGGTTTCTGACCTACGCCGGCTGGTGGATTCGAGCGAGCATCCGCGAATACCTGCTGCGGACCCGGAGCCTAGTGCGGCTGGGTACGACCCAGAAGCAGCGGGCGATCTACAGCCGGCTCGGGCGCGCCCGCCAGGAGCTGGAGCGCAAATACCCGGACTGCGATCCCGCCAAGCGCCTCGGGCGTCTGGCGCGGATCCTGGACCAGGACCCGGCGCTGGTCGAGCAGATGGAGTCCAGGCTCAACGGTCACGACCTCTCCCTGCACACCCGGGTCGGCGACGACGGCGAGACCAGCTACCTGGACCTGCTCGCGGACTCGGGGCCCGACGTCGAGGAGATCACCGGTGAGCGCCAGGTGGACGTATTGCGGGTCGCCGAACTCGATCAGGCGATGGGTGACCTGAGCCAGCGGGAGCAGTTCATCATCCACCACCGCTTCCGGGCGCCGAGCCGCCGGACCCTACGGGACCTGGGCGAGGAGATGGGCATCAGCCGCGAGCGTGTGCGTCAGCTGGAGAAGCGGGCCCTGGGAAGGATCCGTGACACGCTGTCGAACCGCCCCTTCACCCAGGAGCTGGCCGAGGACGAGGCCTTGATCGCCTAGCTGGCGCGCACACGCCGCCGCGGGGCTTGGTTGCCTCCGGTCCTAGCAGCTGGAGGACGTCAGAACCAAGAGCAGGAACACGGCCGCGCCGGCGGTGAGAACGATGCACCCGACCGCGGTCACCCATGGGTTTTTCTCGAGCGGGCTCTCGTCCTCCAATTCGTGATCTTCCACCTGGCGCAGGACGATCTTCGAAAGCGGGCTCCGATCGGGGTCGCCCGGCTGGAGAATGCCTCGCAGCTCTCGGGGAGCTCGGCCGTCGAGGAACTCGATCCTCCGTGTCGCCGGGATGAGCTGGATCCTTGGGGCCGGACCGTCGACGAACTCGACCTTGAGGTTGCCGTGGACAATGTCGAGGAGCCGCGCGTCGCGCGTGCCATCCACGCGTAACCGGCGGCCGGCGGCTGCTTCGGCGCGAGACCCTCCTGTGATCCCGGTCGTCGCGGTTCCGGGGGAAGCCTTCGGGGGCCTGACCGCCACGGCCGGTAAGTTCCGCATCGAGAGTGCGCCCGGTGATGCGGCGGTGGTGGTGCCTCCATCTGGGGGTGCCTCGGGGACGGACGTCTCCCGCTCCAACCGACCCGGGGGAACCAGCTTCGTGCGCGGGACCCGGCCGTCGTCGAACTCCACCTTCAGATTGCCGTGGACCTCCCCGATGACCCGTCCCTTCCGGTGGCGCTCCACGATGACCCTGTCCCCGACCCTTGCGACCGCGGCCGGAGCGGCGCTCTCCGGCATCGCTGGCGAGGGGGCGTCCGCCTGCACACCGGCGGACGGCTCGGGTTCATTGGGCTCAGGCTCCATCGGTGGGGAAGCGTCCGCCTCCGCGACCGCCGCGCGGAGTGATCTGCGGAACCGGTCCACCGAACCCGGGCGCTCGTCGGGGTCGGCCGCCAGCGTCGGGGCGAGCGCCTTGACGATCGGCCCGGGGATGCCCGGTCGGAACGCGTGTGGAGACTTGATCTCCTTGTTCGCCTTCTGCTCCAGGATCCGGAATTGGGGGGCATCGGCGTCCCAGGGGAGCCGTCCCGCCAGCATTTCGTACAGGATCATGCCCAGCGAGTAGAGGTCCGCCCGCTGGTCGATCGCCTTGGCGTCCGTGTACTGCTCCGGAGCCATGTATTCGACCGTGCCCATGCCCGTGCCGGTCCTCGTGCGCGAATTGCCCAGGTCCTTGGCAATGCCGAAGTCGATCACGTGGGGCGCGCCGTCGGCCGTCATCAGGATGTTCTCGGGTTTCAGATCCCGATGGACGACACCGCTGGAGTGGGCGTGGCTCACAGCTTCCAGCAGGCGGTCGAGGAGGGAGCAGGCCCGCTTCCATGGGATCGGCCCCGCGGCCTCGCCGATCGAGGCGCTCAACGCCCGGCCATCCACGTAGTCCATGACGAGGGCGAGGTTGCCTCCGTCGAGGACCAGGTCGAGGACCTTGACGATCCCCGGATGGTCGAGCTTGAGCCCCAGGGCGGCCTCGTGCTCGAAGCGCGCCCGGTACTCGGGATTGCGCGCGTACTGGGGGTGCATGACCTTGACGGCCACGTCCCCACCCTGTCGCTCGGCGAGGGTCACACTCCGGTGGCGCCCCCGGTACACCACGCCCATCCCCCCCTCGCCGATCACACCCAGAAGATGGTAGGCGCCGACCTCGGTGAGCATCTCTGGAGTGCTCTGCCCCACCGCTCGCCGCGCCCGGTCGTCCGCCAGGACCTGGTCCCGCTGCTCCTCGAACTGCTCGCGGGTGATCAGGCCCTCCTTGAGCAGATCGGCGAGCTGCTGAAGCTGTTCCGGGACGGTGGGCATGGTGTGCGGGTCCCCCTACGTCGTCCGACATTATTCGGAACGAACACGAAGACTAGCACGGAGGCGATGACATACACGGATGGCTGCCTGCCAGCCGGGATCAGCCGTCGGCGGCGGGCCCCTGTCGTTCGGCGCTAGGTCGCCGATCCGGAGGAGATCCTGTCCCCGGCGCCGATGACCCAACCCGCCGCCAGTAGCACGGGCACCGAGATCACGATCAGTCCCCCCCCGACCATCCACGCCCAGCCGATGCCGAGGCCGCCCGCGTCGCTCACTCCTTGCGCGAGCCACCCCAGGGCGACCACCCCCACGGTGGTCCCGATGTTCGATACCAGCGAGTCCATGCTCAGCACCGTCGCCCGCTCGTCGGCCTCGATGAGGCCGTTGATCAAGCCCTGGCGGATCGGCGTGCTCACCCCGAACAGCATCATCATCAGCAGAAAGCACAGCAGGGCCACGGCGAAGTTGCTCGGCGCGCCCGGATTCACCAGGGCCGGCACGGCGCCGCCGATGAACACCGCCGCCGCGGTGACCGCGAGGCACAGGGCCAGGGCGCGAGTCCGGCGGCCGGCCCAGGCACCGATCCGGGGGGCCAGAGCGTTTCCCGCGGCGGTGGCGAGGAGCAGCGCCGCGGAGATGCCCGCGGCCAGGGACACGATCTCCGACCCAAAGGTGATCGTCCCCAGGTCCTGGATGAAGTAGGGCTGCCAGGAGTACCACCCGAACAGGAAGAACGCGGAGGGGAACACGGCGGCGATCATCAGCAGCCGGATGGGCCGGCTCCCCAGCCCGAAGCGGAGCCCCGCGCGGGCGGTGCGGTTGATCTCCGGGATCAGCGTGCGCCACGTCAGCGCCCGCACCTGGTAGCCGTCGTCGAACATCCGCAGCCACACGAAGGCGGCCAGGGGGACCAGGGCGGCGGCCCGCACGATGAACGGGATCTCCAGGTCGACGCTCCCGAGCGCAGCACCCGACGTGGTGGCCACGAGCATCGCGATGGCGGTGACCATGCCGTTCTTGGAGAACACCGCGTTCAGATCCCCGCGGAATCCGTGGTGCCGCAGCGCGTCCACGGCCCATGCCTCCAGCGCCCCCGAGGCGAAGGTGTAGCCCAGGCCGAACAGGACGCTCAGGGCGGCGAAGGTGAGCAGGTCGTGGGCGAACAGCAAGGTCCCGACCGTCCCGACGAACAGCACCGCGATGGACAGCAGGAACGACACGCGCCGGCCGAGGGTGTCGGCGACGACTCCCGTGGGAATCTCGAACACCACCATCGCCGCGGCATAGGCCGCGTTGGCGATGTTCCACTCCACCGTGGACAGCCCGCGGTCGATCATGAACAGGGTGTTGATGGACACGATGTGCCCCAGCGCGAACGTGTTGAGCGCCGTCATCACGTAGTAGGTGCGGGTGACGCGGCGGGTCGCGCCGTCTCCACCCGGGGCACCGGGGCCTATCTCGCTCATTCCACTCACCGGGGACTGCGCTGGGTGCGCAGGGTATGGCCACCCTCGTGACCGCCGTGGTCGACGTCAAGCCGCGTCGCGGGCGTCGCGGGCGTCGTGGCCACGGCCCTTCGCAAAACTACCCTGACAGACGTAGCGCATCTTGCAGCGCAGGCAGCCGGTGCGGATCAGTCCCGCGAGCGTGAAGATGGCCACGACGTTGGCCACCGGAAGGGCGATGCTCAGCGCCGTCCAGCCCGCCAGGTAGGCCAGGACCACCAGAGTCCCGGTCACGCCGATCACCATCACACCGAACAGATAGGCGTTGGAGATCTTGAATCCCACGTCGGCCGACCCGGCGTTGCGCCGGAACATCTTCGCCGCCAGCAACCCGTGGGCCGTGTGGCATCGCTTGCCGTAGTAGTAGCAGTTGGAGCAGATGAAGTAGCTCTTGGACACGAAGAAGACCACCAGCGTGACCAGCAGATATCCGATGGACACCACAGGAATCCCGGCGACCTGGATCGGGTACAACCCCGCGAAGCCGATGGCGAGGATCGCCATCAACAGTGCGTTCTTGACGATGACCTGGCCCATGGGGAACCGCTCGAGCCCGTCGCGGTAGAGATCCCCCTCGGAGTACGCGCATCCCTTGCAGCTCATGTTCGAACCTCCTTGTCCGTAGAGACGGTCGGGGAGGTGGCTACCCGCCAACTCGTCAGAATAACGACGGTTTGTCGATGGAGAAGGCTCGGGTACGAGGGCTCCGGACCCGGGCTCCGGAGCTGGGGTCAGAGCTGGGGTCATGTATTGCATATTGCATGTTTATTCGCCGGCGGGATTCGTCCGCAACGGCACCGTAAACATGCAATATGCAATACATGACCCCGGTTCTTTTGACCCCGGTTCTTTGACGCTTCTTTGACCGGTTCTCGCGGCGCGATCGCGGCGCGGGAAGGCTGCTATCGTTCGCGGATGCCACATCGACGAGTCGTTCATCCCCGTCGCGAAGGGCCACTCCTGGCTGGATGGGCCGGTCCGCTCGCCCTGGTCCTGCTCGCTCTGGGCTCCGCGCCAGCCGCCGCCCGGCCCTCCCTGGTCACCGTGGGGCAGCAGGCTCGCCTGGGGGACGTCCAGGCGGAGCCGGGCGCGGTCTGCGTCGAGCTGGCGGTTCGGGACCTGTGCGTCACCGAGGTCAAGAAGGCCGAGGTCACCGTACCGTGCGGCGAGTGGCGGCCGGCGTTGCCCTTCGAGCCCGAACGACGTCCTGCGTTCGCGGGCAAGGTGGAGCTGCCCGACGGCCAGGTCGGGCGCGCATCCGCGCGCAAGGGCGACGCCGTGCAGGGCGAGGAACACGGGTTCCGGGCTCGCTCGTCCGAGCCCGCCGCCCCTGGCCACTGGTCCGACTGGGAGGCCGACCACCGGGAAGAAGGGCGCTGGTGCCTCGACGCCGGCCTGCTGGGCGCGGCTCTGGCGTCCGGGGCCGAGGTGGGGCCTGCGGGCTGGGCCATCGAGATCGAGGGGACCGTGGATGCCGCGGCGGTGCTGTGGACCGATGTGACCGACGCGGACGTGATCACCACGGCCCACACGGGGGGCGACGAGCGATGGACCCTGCGGCTGGACGCGGCGCGGGTCGAGGAGCTGGAATCAGCGTGGCGCTGCGCCGCACTCGAGGCGTGGTACCGGGACGGCACCCTCCTGCGCCGGACCTCGTGGGCCGACGCCTCGACCCGGGTGTCCACGAGCTCCCTCGCCGCATCGGTCGCCATGGCCCAGCCCGTCTGTCCGGACACTGCCGGCAACGCACGCGACCAGGTCTGTGACCTGGGGGAGGATCTGGTCATCCAGCTCTCGGACGCCGAGGACGGCGACCAGCTGCGGACCCGGGTCGAACGCGCGGCGCCCCTGGTGGGGGCCTGCCCCGAGGAGGTCCACCAGCCCATCCTCGGGGCGGCCGCGGCGAGGTTCGCTCGCATCGCCGTCGGCGGGGGCTTCGCCGACCTGCCCCTGGCGCAAGAAGAGCTGGCCGGCTGGCTCGGCGAGGAGTGGCGGGCCCTGGCGGAGGAGTCCGTCCGACAGGAGGTCCAGCGGGCGCTGGGCGAGGCGGTCGCCGCCCAGGACCTGGACGCCGCCGAGGCTCTGGTGGCCGAGCACGGCGCGACCATGGGCGCCGAATGGCGTGCGATTGCCGACGAACAGCTCGTGGCCCTCGTCCACCAGCGGTTCGAGTCCGCCCTGGCCGAGGAGCGGACGGCCGACGCGGTGGATCTGCTCGTCGACCAGGCGGCGCGCCTGGACGACGCGTGGCGGGATGGCGCGCGGGAGCGTCTGGAGGAACTCGAGAGGGTGCTCGAACAGGCCCCGGCCATGGTCGCCTACCTGTCCCCGGCGGGTGACGAGTGCGTGTTCCGGGTCGAACGCCCCGGGGCGCCGGAGCGGGTCCTCGTCGAGGTCGCCCTGGGCCAGGCCTGTACGGGGGACTACACGCTGGCGCACCATCCCGAGGGTGGCCGGGTGATCGTGGCCTTCGGACGCGCGGTGTTCGAGGTCGACGTGGCCGAGGGGCGCGCAGAGGCGCTACCGCTCGCCCCCGCCCGCGGCGGCCTGGCCGGAGCGACCTACGACGCCGCCGGACGGATCATCGTCCAGGGTGAGATCGAGGAATTGCAGGACGGACAAGGCAGCTGTCGGGCGGGGAAGACATGCCGGTTCCGCGAAGGGGACGGCAAGTACTCGTTCGAGCCGGACGGCAGCTGGGTGTTCGGCGCCAGCCTCTACCGCGCCTGGCGCTTCGAAGATGGCGCCTGGTCGGTTCACGCGACCCAGGTCATCGAGTGGCACGTGGGGCTGGATCCCAGCGACTTCGAGATGTCGATCCCGGACCTGGCCCAGACTCTGAAGCCCCGTCATCGCGAGGCCATCGCCGGTTGCCTGGGAGCCGGGGGGCCGGGCGACAGCTGCGAGGAGGTGGGTGAACTCCCCGGCCTGGATCACGGCCTCAGCGACGCGTACGACGGGCCCGGATGGCTGATCGGCGGGGGAGGCCACCCCCTCGCCGTCGGCACCTACTGGTACGAGGGCACCGTGATCGCCGGACCGCTGGCATGGAAGACCGCGCGCGGCTGGAAGCGGGTGCCCATGGGCGACCGTCACTGGACCGCCTTCGAACAAAACGGTCGCTACCTGCTGACCTGCGTGCCCGACGGCAGCCGACCACCGTCCCACGACGAGCTGAAGGTCTTCGACCTGGAGTCCCACGAGCTGGTGTGGAGCGACCTGGGTTGGTGCCCCGCGTGGTGGGAACCGCTCCGGTAGCCGGCCCGATCGCCCGGCCCCAGAGGTCCGAATCTCAGCTGGCGTTCGACGTCACGGATCCGTCGCGGTCTTCGCCGCCTGGGTCTCCCACTCCGTCTCCCCCCGATACCGCACGCTCGCCTCCCGGAGCCTGGCCATCTCGTCCGCCGGGATCCCCGGGTACTCGGTGCCGTCCAGCCGCTTCTCCATCCACCCGGGTCCGCCGGGCACCGTGACGTCGGCGCGGCGGAGGAGGTGGCGCTCGGCGCCGAGCAGCGAGCTCATGTTGTGCTGGACGAAGTCGTTGCGGACGTCGGTGTCCAGCAGGCCGCCGTTCCAGCCGCCGAAGGCCTTGGCCGGGTTCTTCATCCAGTAGCTCATGTCCGGGTCGTACTGGCTGAGCATCTCGTGGCGGACGGTCTCCATCAGCAGGTCTTCGATCCAGCGGCAATCCTTGCCGGCCAGGTGGCAGGTCTCCAGCACGGCGCCCAGGCCCTCGCCGCGGGTGGCGGCCGGGGTGGAGCGGGGCGGGTCGTAGTAGCCGCCGCGGAAGTCCGGGTACTGCTCCCAGGCGTTCTCGTTCTTGCGGTACTGGTAGTCCACGGCTCCGCAGATGTTGATCGAGTGGTCCAGGTACCGCTCGTCCTCGGTGTAGAGGTAGAGGTAGCTCAGTCCCAGCATCAGCCAGTGGTCGTTGGCCAGCTTGGACTCGTTCTTGCCCTTGTCCCGCACGTCGATGAGCCAGTCGGCGGCCCGCACGGCGGTGTCCTTCCACAGGGGGTTGGGGTCGTAGGAGTACAGGCGGATCAGGCCCAGGATCGCCTCGCCGGGGTAGTAGGGGGAGACCTCGTCGCGGCAAGGGGGCTCGCCTGCGCGCCGGGGCGGGAAGGAGAGGAACTCGCCGTCCTCCTTCTGGGATGCGACGATGAAGCGGGCCATGGCCCGGCTCTGCTCCAGGTAGGTCTGGGTGTCACCGGTGGACTCCACGTACTGGTCGAGCATCACCAGCGCCAGGCCGGCGCCGCCCAGGTGCACGTCCCCCTCCCGGGCCCCGCCCTTGGGCAGGCTGACCACGAACAGCGACTCGCCGAAGTCCGGGCTGTCCTCGGGCAGGAAGGGGCCGGTGCGGCGGTCCTGCCGCGTGTGTGTAAACAGGTATTCGATGGCGGCCACCGAGGCGTGCTTGTAGGGCTCGAACCGGGTGCGGTCGTAGACCTGCAGGATCGAGTAGGTGGTGCCCGCGTGGCGGATCAGGTTGTAGGACTTGCTGTCCTGGTCCTGCACCGTCCGGTAGCGGTAGCGGATCTTGCCGTCCTCGCTGATGGACGACATCAGGTAGTCCGCGGCCCAGACCGAGCGCTGGAGCAGCACCTCGGGGGAGGCCTCGGCGAACTCCCGGGGGTGGAGGCGGTACAGCTGGAACACCCCCGGCGGCGTGACGCCCGGCTCGTCTTTCTCGACCCAGGCGACGGTCTGGAACTCCTCGTAGTCGAAGGCGTCGGGCAGCGAGTCCACGTCGCTGTTGCGGCGCACGAGCTGCTTGCGGACCTTGTCGCGCTTGAAGCCCTTCTTGCCGTGCAGCCCGTCCTCGAGCATCTCCGACGGCAGCAGGAAGGAGATCTCGCCGTTCTCCGTGCTCACGAAGAAGCCGTAGGTGGCGGCCCGTCGCCGCTTGGGCTTGTCGTACTCCTTGTCGAAGCTTCGCGTGCGCGAGGTGGTGACCACCTCGAATTTGAGGCGGATCGATGGGGCCTCGTCGGGGTCGATCCGCTTGCCGGCCGACTCCTTCAGTGCGGTCGCGGCGGCCTCGATGGATCCGGCCAGGTCGTCTCCGGCGCCCGTGGCGCAGAGCTTCTTGGGCCGTTCCTGGTAGGCACAGACGAAGGCACGGCGTCCGGGCAGCCCGTCCAGCGTCCCCGAGTCCGGCGCCTCTTCGCCGTAGAGGACGTGACGGACGATCCCCATGGCGGTGGCCGCGGTCTCCCCGTCCGCCAGAGCGGTCTCGACCGCCTCGTCCTGACCTGCGGTTCCGAGGGCGGTCCCTGGGCCGGACGGGGCTTTCCCCCCGCACCCGGCTGTCGCCAGCACAAGCGCCAATCCCAGGGCGGTGAACGTCGTCCTGAACATGCTCTCCTCCCGATCTCCCGAGGGGGACAACGCTATAGCACGGCCGGGCGCGCGCCGGGAAACCAGGATTTGCCCGGGCACACGCGACGGTCGCGGTGTGGTCCAATGATGTCTCGCCGGCGGGCCATGGCGGGGGTCGCGTCGGTCGCGAACGGGGGCTCCATGACCAGAGCGATCACGCGTTTTCTGTCCAAGGTCCACGGCTTCGACTCCCTCGACCGACGGGGTCGGCGCGCCTTCGCCGAGCAGATGCGGGAGGTCTCGTTCCGCGCCGGACACCGTGTCCTGAGTCGCGGGGGGACCGGTGGCGGCATGCACATCATTCGCGACGGCACGGTGCGGATCCCGATCCTCGATGCGGAGGGACGCCTGAAGTTCGAGGCCCGGCTCGGTCCTGGGGCCATCGTGGGCGAGATCGCGATGTTGACCGGCCTGCCCCGCACCGCGGACGTGATCGCCGAGACCGACGTGGGCACCCTCGCCATCGACCGCGACACCCTGCTGCCGTTGCTCCACCAGCACCTGCCCCTGGCGAGGGTGTTGACCGAGCTGCTCGGCAAGCGCCTGGAGGAGGGCGCGGGCATCGACCAGATTGGCAAGTACAAGCTGCTGGGCAAGATCGGCGAGGGGTTCTCGTCCAAGGTCTACGAGGCCCTCCACACCCGCCTGGATCGGGTGGTGGCGGTCAAGATGCTCAGTCACTCGCTGGCCTACGATCCCAAGTTCCACGAGCGGTTCCTGGACGAGGCCCGCCTGATCGCCAGCCTGGAGCACCCGCGCATCGTGCAGGTGCTGGACACCGAGTCAGCGTACGCCACGTACTTCCTGGTCATGGAGCGACTGCGGGGCCGCAACCTGCGCGAGGTGCTCCGGGACGAGGGGCCCCTGCAACCGGCGCGGGCGATGACCCTCCTGCGGCAGGTGGGCGAGGGCCTCCGCTATGCCCACGAGCGCGGCATCGTGCACCGGGACGTGAAGCCCGCCAACTGCTCTGTGGACGAGAACGACCAGGTCAAGCTGATGGACTTCGGCATCTCCCATCGGATCGACTCGGAGATGGGTGGCCCCAACAACACCGTGTCCGGCACCCCGGGGTATCTGGCCCCCGAGACCGCGCTGGGGCAGGCCATCGATGGCCGGGCGGACATCTACGCGCTGGGGGTGATGGCCTACGAGTCGGTCGTCGGGACGCCCCCCTACTCGGCGCCGACGATCGAGAAGTTGATGATGGCCCACGCGTACGAATCCCCGCCGGACATGGACGCGGTCAAGCCGGACCTGCCGCAGGCTCTGTCGACCTTCATCCAGGGGGCCATGGCGAAGGAGCCCGGCGATCGGCTCACGGACTGGGACCTGATCCTCGAGCTCCTGGATCCCGATCCGGGCGCCGTCGACCTGGCGGGCGAGCCCATGGCCGAGCGGCTGGTCCGGCTGCGCTACCCCGCCGATTCCCGCGAGGCCGTGGACGAGGCCTGCCGGAGTTTCGAGGCCCAGCTCTCCGACGTGGAGGGCGCGGATGTGGCCTGGGCACAGCTGGCGATCGCCGGCGCGGAGGAGGTCCACTAGACCGGAGCTCCGAACCCCGTAGGCTGGCCGAGCCACCCGGAAGGTTGCCGCAGTCCGATGTTCAGCTACGTGTTCATGAAGATCCTCGAGGGCCGCCCGTCGTCGTACGACCGGCGTATGGATCTCGCCAGCGGGGGGAGGGTCGCCGGGATCAAGCAGCAGGTCGCGGCCGAGGTGCCCGGGGGTAGCGAGGTGCTGGAGATCGGCTGCGGCACCGGCGAGCTGGCCCAGCTGCTGGTCGAGCGTGGCTGCGCCGTACAGGGGTTCGACCGGAGCCGGGGAATGGTGGAGCAGGCCCGCGAGCGAATCGCCCGCGCCGACCTCGGCGAACGGTTCGCGGTACGCCGGATGGGCGTCGACGGTATGGACGAGCTGCCCGCCCGATCCCGGGACGCCGTGGTCGCCACGCTGGTGTTCAGCGAGCTGAGCGACGACGAGCGCCGGTACACCCTGCGTCACGCGCTGCGGATCCTGAGGCCCGACGGCAGGATCGTGGTGGCCGCCGAGGTGGTGCCGCGGACGTTCGGGCGGCGGCTGGTGTACGGCGGGACACGGACGGTGGCGCTGGCGGCGACCTACCTGTCCAGCGGCGCGAGCACCCGCCCGGTCCCGGACCTGGCCGGCGAGGTGACCCGGGCCGGATTCCGGATCGCGAAGGAGGAGCGGAGTCACGGCGATGCCCTGGCCCTGATCGTGGCCCTGTCGCCCGGTGGGGAGGGCGCCTGATGTCGTGGTTGGTGTCCCTGTGGGGCCTGCTCTTCCGGCTCTTCCCCGCACCCACCCCCACGGGCCTGCGGCGGATCGGGAATCCGGGTCGGGACAGCCCGGTCCTCGTCACCTGCAATTTCCACCTGACCGTGCGTCGCCTGCAGCGCGCGCTGCGAGGGCTGGACCTGTGGCTGCTGGTGGCGGAGTCCAAGGGGGTCAACGTCTGGTGTGCCGCGGGGGCGGGGGAGTTCTCCACCCGATCGGTGGTGTCCGCGGTGAAGACCTCCGGGGTGGGTGAGGAGGTGGACCACCGCACCCTGGTCCTCCCGGTCCTCGGCGCTCCGGGCATCCGCGCCGCGGACGTGGCGAAGGAGGCCGGCTGGGACGTGGAATGGGGCCCGACGCACATGGGCGAAATCCCGCGCTACCTGGGAGGAGCGCGCGACCCCTCGCTGCGCCGCGTCCGTTACGGCCTCGCGGAGCGCTACGACACGGCCCTGGGCAGCATGTTCGCGTTCTTCCTCGCGGGGCTCGTCGGCTTTGCGATCTTCGGTCGCGGTCTACTGATCGACTACGTGGCCCTCTCCGCGATCACCTTCCTGGTGTTCTACGCCCTGGTCCCCTGGATCCCCACGAAGGCCGGCTGGACCAAGGCCCTGGTGATCGACCTGCTGCTGGGAGGGGCGCTGGTGGCGACCGAGTGGATGCTGGACAACCCGGCCCCGCGACCCCGCGCTGACCTGATCATCGCCATGTCGATGGTCATGGTCTGGGGCAGTGAGCTGGGGGGGCTGTCGTCGACCATGGCCAGCGACTTCGATCCGATGATGGCGCGGATGGGCGTCCGCTCGCTGGGCAACGTGGCCTTCGCCGGGACCCTGCGCACCGACCTGCTCAACGGCGTCAGGGTCCTGTCCCTACGCGCGGATCGTTGCACCGCCTGCGGTCAGTGCGTCCAGGTCTGCCCGGTGGGCGTCTGGGAGAGCGACGACGAGGGCAGAGGCAGCCTGGCTCACGCGGCGGCCTGTACGGGATGCACCGCATGCGTCCGCCAGTGCACCGACGGCGCGATTCGCGCTTCGCGCGCCGAAGATGGATAGCTGCCGGTTCCGTTCGGCGCCTGGCTTCGATATCGTCTTGGATCCGAGAGTAGGAGGTTCCCCGAGGTGAGCGACGAGTCATCCCCCCCGTCACTGCTGGTGGGTCGCCAGGTGCCGGTGTTCGACATGCCCTGTACCAACCCCTACGGCACCTCGCGGGGACGGGCGAGGTCGTCGGACTACCGCGGTCGGTGGCTCGCGCTGCTGTTCTACCCCCGCGACTTCACCTTCGTGTGCCCCACCGAGCTCATCGCCTACAGCGCGCACATCGCCGAGTTCCACGCCCAGCAGTGCCAGGTGCTCGGGGTGAGCGTGGATCCGGTGGAGCGGCACGAGGAGTGGCTGATGACGCCCCCCGAGCGGGGGGGAGTGGGCCCGTTGCGGTTTCCCCTCGCCAGCGACGTCAACGGCAAGCTCGCCAGGGCGATGGGCGTGTTCGTGGCCGATCAGGGAGTGGCCACCCGGGGACTGTTCCTGATCGATCCCGAGGGCGTCGTTCAGTACCAGGTGGTCCACAACCTGGACGTGGGACGCAGCACCGAGGAGACCCTGCGGGTGCTGGAGGCCCTGGGCAGCGGCGGGCTCTGCCCTGCGAACTGGGCCCGCGCCGACGGCACGCTGGACCCGTCCGCGCTACTCCAGCCGGGCACGGTCCTGGGCCACTACCGGATCCGCAGCCCCATCGGCCAGGGCGCCTTCGGTCAGGTGCTCGAGGCCTGGGACGAGACCCTGGAGCGTCCCGTGGCCCTCAAAGTGCTGCGAGGCGGTGCGCGGATCAATGTCGATGCAGCCCTGCACGAGGCCCGCTCGGCGGGCGCCCTCAATCACCCGGGGATCTGCACCGTGTACGCGGTCGAGCGGCCCGAAGGGGTTCCGGTGATCGCGATGGAGCTGCTGTCGGGGAAGTCCCTGGACCGTCTCCTGGCGGAGGGGGCTCCGAGCGAGTCCGAGGCTCGCCGGATCGCGCGGTCGGTGGCCGAGGCCCTCGTCGCGTCCCACGAGGCGGGCGTGGTCCACGGCGATCTGAAGCCCGCTAACGTGATGATCACCGACGAGGGTCGGGTGAAACTGCTGGACTTCGGGATCGCCCAGCGGCACGGCAAGTCCGTGGACCCGCCCACCCCTCCGGGGGAGCGCGACGGCACGACCGAGGAGGATTCCGTGGCCGCGGAGGACAGGACGGCGGGCACCGTGTCCGACCCGCGTGGCCCCGGCGTGTCGGAAGGGAGCCTCCGCGGTACGCCCGCGTACATGGCCCCCGAGCAGATCTCCGGGGTGCCCTCCAGCCAGGCCACCGACGCCTTCTCCTTCGGCCTGATCCTCTTCGAGCTCGCCACCGGCGAACGCGCGTACCGCGAGGATTCGTTCCTGCGGCTGCTGATGCTCGTCGAGACGTCCGATCCCCGGGCGATCTTGGAACGGGCCCCCGAGTGGGCCCGGCCGGCCCTGGCCGCCGTCCTCGTGAGCGAGCCGGAACAGCGGGCCTCGATGAAGTCGGTGCTTCCGCGCCTCTGAAGGGCGGGGGTACGCCGGCGGTGGTAGCATCTCGGGTGCGCTGGCTCATCGACCCCGGGATGGAAGAGAGGTTCGCTAGCCCGTGGATTCCTTGATCGGACTGGCGATCATCCTGGCTGGCTTCGGGCTGGTGGCGCTGGCCTCTCGCCAGCTGGGCCGCTATCTGTCCCGCGTCCGGCTGCCCCTCATCACGGGCTTCCTGCTCTGCGGCATCGTCGCCGGCCCCCATGTCCTGGGTTTCATCCCCGAGGATGGGCTCGAGAAGCTCCGCTTCCTGGATCAGCTCTGCCTGGGGTTCATCGCCTTCGCGGCGGGTTGCGAGCTCCACTACCGAGAGGTCAAGCGCCGGCTGAAGAGCATCGCGTGGATCACCACCGGACTGGTGGTGGTGACCTTCACCCTGGGCAGCGTGGCCCTCATCCTGCTGGCGCCGTACATCCCCTTCGCCCGGGACCTGCCTCCGGCGGGGCGCGTCGCCGTGGCCCTCCTCGGCGGGGCGATCATGGTGGCCCGGTCTCCCTCGTCGGCCATCGCCGTGGTCGCCGAATTGCGCGCACGAGGCCGTTTCACGCAGACCATCCTGGGCGTCACCGTGCTGATGGACGTGGTGGTGATCGTGGTCTTCGCGGTCAACTCGTCGTTCGCCGACGCCCTCTTCGCTGGCCTCGGCCTGGATCTGCGCTTCGCCGCCCTGCTGATCGGTGAGCTGGCACTGTCGGTCTTGCTGGGATACGTGCTCGGCAAGTTCCTGCAGGCGATCTTCTTCGGCACCGCACCCCGGACCCTGAAGGCCACGATGCTGGTCGTCACCGGGCTCAGCGTGTTCCTGCTCACCGAGCGGATCCGCGAGATCGCCCACGACGTGGCCGGCGTGGACGTGCACGTGGAGCCCCTGCTGGTCTGCATGCTCGGGGCGTTCTACCTGGCCAACTTCACCGCCTACCGCGCGGAGCTGGACCAGGTAGTCAAGGACATCGGCCCCGCGATCTTCATCCTGTTCTTCACCCTCACCGGCGCCTCGCTGGATCTGGGCGTGCTGGGGGCCACCTGGTCCATCGCGCTGGTCCTGTTCGGCGTCCGCCTCGTCTCGCTGTTCATCGGCACCACGGCTGGCAGCTGGTTGGCAGGGGATCCGCCGCAGCACCGACGGGTGGGCTGGCTGAGCTTCGTCACCCAGGCCGGCATCGGACTCGGGCTCGCCAAGGAGGCGGCCGTCGAATTCCCCGAGTTCGGCATGCCGTTTGCCACGCTGATGACCGCGATGATCGTGCTCAATCAGCTCGTGGGACCGCCCCTGTTCAAGTGGTCGCTACACCGCGTGGGGGAGGCCCGGCGCGGCCGGGACGGGCGCCGGCTCGAGCGCCCGCGGGACGTGATCATCTTCGGCCTCGAGAGTCAGTCGGTGGCCCTGGCCCGCAAGCTGGTGTCCCACGACTGGCGGCCCCGGATCGCGTCCCGGACCGCGGCCGACGAGGACGCCCACGAGCTGGCGGAGCTGGGTGTGGACGTCCGGCCCGTCGACGACCTGAGCGTCGACACCCTGCGGGACCTCGGGGTCGGGGAAGCCGACGCCATCGTCGCCATGCTCTCCGATGCGAAGAACCTCGAGCTCTGCCGCATCGTGAACGAGCACTTCGACGACAAGAACGTGATCGTGCGGCTTCACCACATTGCCGCCTACGAGCCCTACCGATCGCTGGGCGCCCGGGTGGTGGAGCCCGCCTCGGCCGTGGTCGGCATCCTCGACCGCTTCGTCCGCGCGCCGGACGCCGCCTCGATCATCATGGGCCTGGAGGAGGACGAGCAGGACATCATCGGACTGCGGATGTCCAACCCCGCCAACGACGGCGTGGCCATCCGCGACGTGGGCCTGCCCCTGGACGTCCACATCCTCTCCATCCGCCGCAAGGGCCACTTCGTCATGCTCGAGGGCTACAATCCCCTGGTCTTCGGGGACCTCCTCACCCTCACCGGCCCCCCGGACAGCCTGGAACGAGCCCGACGGCTGTTCGAAGGCGATTGACCCGCACCCCACGGGACGGAAGGGAAGCGAGACCTTGAGTTCGATCCAGCACCTCGAACGCATGACCATGCCCGAGATCGACGGTCTGGACCGGGAGCGCACGTTGATCGCGATCCCCGTCTCTCCCCTGGAGGCCCACGGCCCCCACCTGCCCCTCGGTACCGACGGCTTCATGGCCACCCAGATGGCCGACGGGGTGCTGGAGCTGCTGGCCGATCGCCGCCCCGACTGGGCCTTCGTCCGCACCCCATGGCTCCCGGTGGGCTGCTACACCCTGCGCATGCCGGGGAGCGTGGAGGTGCCCCAGGCCACCGTCCGGGATCTGGTCGCCTCCTTCGGCCACGCCTTCGCGCGTCAGGGATTTCGCACGATGATCGTGCTCAACGGCCACGGGGGGCCTGGTCACAACGCCGCCATCGAAGAGGCTTGCCGCAAGGTCAGCCGTGGAGGCGTGCGCATGAACTACCCGCTGGGTCGGGTCCTCACCGACGTGATGAAGGGCAAGCTCGTCGATCGCATCGCCGAGCACCTGGGCCGTCCCCTGTCCGACGAGGAGAAACACGAGCTGGCCCACGACTACCATGCCGGCCGGATGGAGACCTCCCTGGCGCTGGACCATCACCCCGAGCTGGTCAAGGGCGATCCCCGGGACCTCCCCCCGGTCGAGCACTCGATGGTGGGGATGATGCGCTACTGGTGGGGAGACCGGGTCGGGCGGGGCCCCGGCTACATGGGATTCCCCAACAAGGCCGACCCCGAACTGGGCAGGGCCCTGGAGAAGGCCGTGCTGGAGACCATCGCCGCCCTGGTCGAGCGCCTCATGGATGGCCAGGACCTCCGCCGCGAGACCTCGTCCGAGTTCTACCGAAACCCCCTCTTCCGGACCCGGGCGCGGCCCCTGACCCGGTCGCTGGACGCCGTGGGCAATCGCCTGTCGGCAGCGCTGCGCAAGAAGTGAGTCCGCAGCCCGCATGACCTGGTCACTCCCGCAGCGCTCGACCCTCGCCGCGACACTTCGGATCCTGCTGACCGCCCTGGTCGCCCTGCCCGTCATCGTCCACGGGGCCGCCTACTCCTTCGAGATCTGCACCTGGCGCTTCGGACGGGGCGCCGAGGAGATCCGGGCCCACTGCGGTTCCTGTCACGAGGCGAGCCGGGTGCGGGACTTCGCGCGATCGCCGGGGGGGTGGCGCCGGACCGTGGGCTCCATGGCCCGCGGACGGGGGCCCACGGGGGTCGTGGATTCCCGGGCCCGGGATGCGATGGTCGGCTGGCTGGTCCGGTACCGCTCGGCGGATGGCGCCACCCTGGTCCGGCATCGTTGCGGTCGGTGCCACGACCAAGACGCCTTCGAGCCGTACCGGGCGCTGGGCGACGAGGCCCTGGCAACGCTGATCACCCAGCACGTCCGACAGCAGAACCACGCGATCCAGGCCTGGGAAGGTGAAGCGATCGTCGAGCACCTGTGCTCGGGGGACGCCGTTGCCACCCCCGCCATCGACCCGGCTCGGTCACGGGAGTTCCAGCGCGACTGCGGGGTGTGTCATACCCCCACGTTCCTGTACCGCACCATGTGCGAGGCGAAACGGGAGACCGTCGCCTGGGAGGCGGTGGTGACCCGCATGCGCGGCAAGTCGCCCGAGCTGTTCGGGGCGGACCGGATCGGCCGACTGGCGCGTCACTCCGCGGTCGTCTGCGATCCCCCGCTCGCCGACCGCTGACGGGAAGGCCCCCACCGGCGCCAGCCCCAGACCAGGCCCACGACACCCACCAGGACCGGTACGACGAACTCGTAGGCCGCGGAGATCACCAGCATCCGCTCGGCGGTCACCAGGTCGTCGGCGGAGTCGCGCAGCCACAGGCGGTAGCCCAGCTGGCGCAGGGTGTCCGGGGCGGTCACCTGCCACAGCAGTGCATACCCGATCGCCGGCACGAGGAAACTCGCAGCGAGGGCGGCCCCGCGCGCCTTTCGCCCGCTCACGGGTGCGCTCCGGTGTCGAGGAAGGCAGGAGGCACCACCACCCGATCCCCCCGCAGCACGAGCTTCCCCCCGGCGGTGGCGGGTTGTCCGTCGGCGCCGGTCCCCTGGGCGAAGACGGTGACCTCGACGGTGTCCGAGAGCCTGCGTTCGGACGCCCCGTGGAGCAGCAGGTCCAGGTGTTCGCGGGTGAGGGGGGATCGGGCCAGTGGGAGGTCGAGCAGGCGGTGCATGAACGCGTTTTCGTCCAGGTGGATCGGATCGTGGAGGTTGACGTACTGCGCGCCCATCTCGTCGGGCCACAGGGTCAGCTCGAAGGCCCCGTCGGCCGAGGTCAGCCGTCCCTGGTCGATCAGGATGCCCGGAGCGACCACCGAGTAGAACACGGTCACGTCCTCGAGGGGGGGGTCGATCCGGCCGCGCAGGGCAACTCGCTCGCCGGGCTCCAGCGGCCCGGGCAGGGATGCGTCGAACAGCAGACGATGGGGACTCCCGGCGTCCACCGCGTACATCTGGTAGCTACCTCCCGGCGCGCCCACGCAGGTGCCGTCGTGGGGTCCTTCCGAGAATCGGGCGTCCACGCGGTACACCCCGGGCTGATCGAAGACGAGGGGACCGCCGGGGCAGGTGTAATTGCCGATCTCGTCGGCCCGTCCCGCACAGGTCAGGACGTCACCATCAGGCTTGTGGATCTCGATGCTGACGTCGTGGGGCACCATCGGGACCGCGATGGATCCCACCCCCTTGATCGCTCCGGTCTCGACCAGGAACCCCGGAGCCGGTCCCACGCCGGCGTAGATGTCCAGGTCCACGCCGTTGATGGTCGCCACCGGCCTGCCGAAGGGCGGGCCCACCGGCTCGCTCCAGTCGCCGCGCAGTCCGGCCACCGCGCCCGCGCTGTACACCCCGTACAGATCACGCCCGGCAGGGCGATCGGCGAACATCCCGCTGATCAGGGACCAGTAGACGTCGCCGGGCTGGTCGCCCCGCTTGGCGGCGCCCAGGGTGTTCTCGTACCCCGAGAACGCGTTCATCCAGTAGTTCTCGGTGATGGTCGAGTCCGCCACCGCGAAGAACACGGGGAAACCCGGCCGGGAGCTGGCCAGGTAGAAGTACCCCGCCCGGTTGACGAGTTCGGGGTACTCGAATGGGGAATAGCCCTCCGGCGTGGTGCTCATCAGCGGAAGGTGACGGCCATCGGTCCCCGCTGCATAGCGGTCGATGGTCCCCACCGGTCCCGGGAAGGAGCGGTAGTCGAGCAGCGGACGGGTCCGGCCCGGGTCGTCCCTCAGGAGGCGGACCAGACCGGGGGGGAACTCACGGTGAAGCACCCGCTCCAGCGCGCCGCTCGGCTCGCTGACGCTCATGAACAGCTGGACGAACTGGACGAAGGGGCCGTTGCCCTCGAAGTACAGGTTGTCTCCCGAGCGGTGAGGGAAGGTCAACGGACCCACGTTGAGGTTGTTCATCTCTCCGGCGAGGGTGAACGACGAGGCGGCCTTGCCGGCGGAGCGCGCGGCGTCCGGGTGGCCCCAGATCTGCATCCCGGGGTCGCCGTCTGGGAGGACCACCGACGCGTTGCGCATGTGGCCCATGAACACCTGGCCGTCCGGCGCGGTGTACTCGGCGAAGATGTCGAACAGGTACTCGCCGGCTTCGGGGAACACCAGGGGCGGCTGGGAGACGTCCGGGTGGAAGTAGCCGAAGCGCTGGGCCGTCCCCGAGATCGTCTGCTCGAGCCTGTCGTCGGGATGGAGCGCGGGGAAGAACTGCACGGTGGCCCGCACATCCGCCGGGACGGGCGGGTTGATGGTCGCGGCCACCGGGTAGTGCTGACCCGTGCGCATGGGATTGCCCGGCTTGATTCCGGTGGCGAAGGTCAGCGGATGGGCCAGCCACACCTCGTAGGTGCCCCCGCCCTCGTACCGGGTACCGAAGCGATCGAACATCTCGCCGACCATCTCCACCTCGTACCGGCCCGGCTGGTCGAAGGCGTATTCGACGCCGGTATGGAGGCGCCAGCGGATGTCCGTCTCGCGCAGGGCCCGGGTGCCGTCGGTCTGGAAGGGGTGCGTCCCCAGCTCCTCCACCGTGCCGTCCGGGCGGGTGACGGAGATGGACGCGTGACCGCGCTCGAAGTCCGGTTCCAGGGTGGACTGCTGGAAGCGCGCCAGCTTGACCGTCGGGAGCTCGGGTTCCAGGTGCATGACGCAGGCAGCGCCGCCCGGTCGACAGGGGAGTCGGTAGCGGGTCCCGGGTTTGACCCGGGCCGAGAGGGCGAACTCGCCGGCGTCTTCCCGGGCGACCACCCCGGGGACGCCGTTGTGGATCGCCGAGGTGAACAGGGTCCACACGGCCCGCGGGGTGGCGGGGGCTCCCACGGTGGCGGGGGGCAGCATCAGGCGGGTGTAGTACAGGGTCTCGTAGTCCAGGTCACAGGCACCCATGTAGGCGTCACCCGCGCCGGCGAGGACGTGGAGCGGGGTCCACACGCCGTCCACCGCGGCGAACAGCGCCAGCTCGATCCGGTACGTCCCCTCGGGGAAGTCCCCGGCCAGGGCCGTGTTCACCCGCGTGTCGAACGACAGCCCGTCTCCGGCGACGCGAAGTGTATCCAGGGGTACCTGCTGGGCGTGGTCCAGCGGCGTGCGGTAGGGACCACCCACGTGGGAGCTGGGCACGTAGTACTGGAATCCCTCCACCGGGAGACCGGAGGGGGTGAGGTAGGTGGACCCGAAGTAGGCGGAGGCGGAACGAAAGTGGCCCTCGGCGTCGGCCATCCGCTGGGCTGCCAGCACGAGCCGCAGCTCCGTCACCCGGTCCAGGACTGGGCGCAGGTCCACCCCGTCCACGTCGACGTTCACCGTCCAGTCCAGCGTTGCGCCGGGACGCAAGGTGTCCTCGAACCCCTCGACGGTGACCCGACATCGCCCCTCCAGCCACATCGGCAGCTCGAAGGTCACACGGCCGTCCTCGCGCTGGGCGGCGCCGTAGCTGTCCCCATCGGTGGGGGGGGAGGGGCAGGTCGAGAGCAGGGACAGGGCGATCACGAAGGCGCCGGCAGCCAGGGCCTCGACGACGGCGATCCTGCGGCGGGTCGTGAGGCGCATCGCTCCCCGCTCCCGATCGGGTGAGAGTTCGAGTGCAACCATACGGGCAAAGGGTCCGTCTGCATACCGATCGGCGGGATGGCCGTCGAAAGGGGGCGACCGGGTCCACCCGACGGGGGGAGGGGCGGCGGTAGCGCGCGAAGGGCCCCAGGCTCGTCGCCGTGGGCATCCCCCGGCGCTCGGGGCCGGGGATCGCGGGGTCGGTCTGTTACGATCCGGACGCCATGCCCCGTCTCGCCGCGGTCCTCCTGCTGTCGACATGCCTGCCCGCCCTGGGAATCGGCTGTCCGGCAGTCCTCACGGCCGGGCCGTCGGACGACGACACCACCGAGCCCGAGATCCCGACGGACGACGACGACTCCACGGCGGGCGACCCGCCCCTGGAGCAGGTGCCCGGAGCGGAACCGGGGCCCGCGGTCCCACCCCCCCTCTGCCGGGTGGAGATCGACTGCGACTCGGCCGTGCCGGACGAACCCAAGGTGCCCTGCCGGCTGCAGGTGGACGACGGGGACGGCCACCTGCTGTACGACGGCTGGGCGGGGGTGGAGCTCCGCGGCCGGTCGTCGCTGGGGTTCCCCAAGCACCAGTACAACGTCGAACTGTGGGAGGCGGGCCGGACGCTGGTCGCGCCGTTCTCGAGCTGGCGCTATCTGGACACCGGCATCCCCCCGGCCGACGAGTGGACCGATCTCGACTTCGACGACGGGGCCTGGTCCGAGGGGGCCGCTCCCCTCGGGTACGGGGACGCCCAGACCACCTGGATCTCCTACGGCGGCGATCCCGATCACAAGCACCCTGCCACCTGGTTCCGCCACACCTTCGAGGTCGATGACACGGCCACCGCCGGGCCCCTCACCCTGGGCCTGCGCCGGGACGCCGGCGCGGTGGTCCACCTCAACGGAGAGGAGATCCTGCGGGTCCACCTCCCCGCCGGCCCCCTGCAGCCGTCGACGCTGGCCCAGGAGGAGGTGGAGGGGGTCTACGAGCTCAAGTACTTCCGCGATGCGGTGGATCCCGGACTGCTGGTCGCCGGCACCAATGTGCTGGCCGTGGAGCTTCGGCTGGCCAGCCCGTCCAGCGACGACCTCACCTTCGACCTGTGGCTGGGGGACGTGGGGGAGCGCCGTTCGGTGGATCTGTTCGACATGGGCGGAGAGAGCGACTGGATCCTGGGCGGCAACTACCCGGACCGGGCCCTGTTCCGCAACAAGCTCTCCTTCGACCTCTACCAGAGCTTCGGCGGCGTGGAGCGCTACGCGCCCCAGGTGGTGCTGTGTGACGCGGTGATCGGTGGCGAGTGGCAGGGGGTGTTCACCTGGGGTGAGCGGATCAAACGCGACGACGACCGGGTCCCCCTGCTGCAGGACGAGCTGGACCAGGGGCGGAGCTTCATCGTCAAGAACGACGACGGGGGCGGCGGCCTGGTCGCGAGCCCGTCGGGGTACGGCGAGTGGTTCCCGGTCTACCCCCGGATCGGCGAGCTCTCCGCGATCGCCGAGCAGGGGATCGTGGAGGACCTGGCAGCCTGGGAGGCCGCGGCCCTGGGGGACGACCCCGGCGATCCGGACGCCGGTGTCTTCGCCTGGATGGACCTGGACAGCGCCGTGGACTGGGTCCTGATCCAGGAGCTGAGCAAGAACAACGACGCCTACTTCCTGAGCATCTACGTGACCCGGGACGTGGACGGACCGATGCGCTTCGTGCCCTGGGACCACGATCTGGCGTACGGCGGATACCCGGTCGGCAACTGCGGACACACCGACTGGATCGCCTACCGCTCGCCGCTGATCGCGGGCATGGCCACGGTGCCCGCGTTCCGTCAGCGGTTGGAGGATCGCTGGTTCGAGCTGAGGGAGGATCTCCTGTCCGAGGAGAACATCCTGGGCCTGATCGACGGCTACTACGTGACCCTTGGGGATGCCGCGCACGAGAACTTCGAGGTCTGGCCCATGGACGAGATCGAGTTCTCGTGGGACGGCATCAACTGGCTGTGCCCGGTGGCGAGTTACGACGCCGAGACGGTCCGCTTCGAGGCGTGGATCCTGGCCCGGCTGCTCTGGATGGACGCCAACATCGGGGACTACTGAGACGGAGATGCGTTCAAAGCTCTGGCCGAAGGTTCTCGTGGGAGCCGGCTCCCTCGCGCTGGCCCTCGTGGTGGCCGAGGGTTTGATGCGATGGCGGGCCCCGTACTCGGCCCACGGCGCGGCCGTCGAGCTGCCGTGGATGCGGGAGAATCCCCACGACCTGACGTCGGTGTTCACCGTGGATCCGGAGTTCGGCTTCCGGCCGATCCTGGGCAACGAGTACTACAACGAGTTCGGCACCCTGGTCGCCGACTACCCCGTGGAGAAGCGTGCCGGGGTGCAGCGGCTGCTGTTCGTCGGGGACTCGGTCACCTTCCGGGGGACCCTGGTGGATGCCCTGCGGGCCGTGGCCGGCGAGGAGGGGTACGAGTACTGGAACGCCGGGGTGGAGTCCTTCAACACGGTCCAGGAGGTGGCCTACTACCGGCGGTACAACGCCGCCCTGCAGCCGGACCACGTGATCCTGACCTTCCACCTCAACGACCTGGAGACCACCCCCATCGCCTTCGCGAAGGACGGCAAGCTGGTGGTCTACGCCCCCCACCGCCCCCTGCGGCGGGTCAGCCAGCCCCTGTTCGAGCACAGCCACCTCTACCGGCTCTGGCTGGGGGCCGTGCTGGGGGACGGCGCCCGGGACTCGGCCGCCATCGAGGCTGACGTCCGCGATGCCCTCGCCGAGCTGGCGGAGGCCACCCGGACGGACGGCGCCCGGCTGTCCGTTCTGCTCTTGCCGGTGTTCGGCAGCCCCGAGGCCTGGACGGAGAGCGAGCTCGCAGCCCACCTGACCGTCCTGGGCATGCTCGGCGACCTAGAGATCCGCCACTTCGACCTGGCACCCCCGATCCGGCGGGCCGTGGGCGACGGCGTCCAGGTCCAGGATCCCCCGGGCGACACCGCCCACCCCAGCGCGGCGGCGGCCGACCGCATGGCCGCCTGGCTGTTCGGCGAGGGTCTCCTGGACTGAACACCACGCGCCACCCCCGCGCCGGCCACCGCGTATAGAATGGACGGACCCGAGGGGTTGGGAAATGGCCCGGACAGTCAAGGTCCCACCGCAGATGGACGAGCTCTTCGTGCGTGCCGAGGAGCTCGTACAGGGCTACTTCGCCCGCAAGCGCGAGGTGCCGGAGCGGGGACGCATCGAGATCGCGGACAACCGCTACGTGCTGGTGCGGGCGCAGGCGCTGTCCGTGGAGTTCTACGACGCGATGACGGTCCTGTACCGGGGCCAGCGGGACCAGGCCTTCGCCGTGGGCAAGAACCTGCTGTTCCACATCGCCCACTCCATCGGCATCTCCGACGCCCGCGCCTTCCACCGCCAGCTGGGGCTCGAGGATCCGGTGGCCAAGCTCTCGGCCGGGCCCGTGCACTTCGCCCACGCGGGCTGGGCCTTCGTGGACATCCTCCCCGAGTCCAACCCGGTGCCGGACGAGAACTTCGTGCTGGTCTACGACCACCCGTTCTCGTTCGAGTCCGACTCGTGGCGCAGCGCCGAGCGGGTCGCCCCCGGGACCGTGTGCTTCATGAACGCCGGGTACTCGTCGGGCTGGTGCGAGGAGAGCTTCGGCATCCCCCTGGTGGCAACCGAGATCCTGTGCTCCGCCCGCGAAGATCGCTGTTGTCGGTTCGTCATGGGCCACCCGGACCGGATCGAGGAGCACGTGGCCCGCTACCTGGAGGCCCACCCCGAGGACAGGGCTCACGTGCACGGGTTCGAGGTCCCCGGGGAGTTCGAGCACCTGGAACTCCAGCAGCGGTTGCGCCGCTCCGAGCGCCGCTACGAGCAGCTGTTCGAGACCGCCACCGACGCGATCCTGCTGCTGGAGGACCGCCACATCGGCCACGCGAACCGCCGGGCCGGCGAGCTGTTCGGCCTGACCGGTGCGGAGCTGCGGGGCCGGACACTGGAGCAGCTCTCGCCGGACGACCAGCCCGACGGCGAACCCTCGGCGCGGGCCATCGGCACCCGCATCGAACGCGCCACCGCGGGGGAACCCCAGCTGTTCACCTGGCGCTTCCAGGCTCCGAGCGGGACCGGCACCCACGGCGGCGCGCCCATCGACACCGAGCTGTCGCTGAACCGGGCTCAGGGGGCGCCCACGGTCCTGCTGGCGATCGTCCGCGACGTCACCGAGCGCGAGCGGCTCGAGCGGGAGGTCCGTCAGCTGCAGAAGATGGAGGCCATCGGGCGGCTGGCGGGCGGGGTGGCCCACGACTTCAACAACCTGCTGACCGGCATCTTCGGCAACATCGATCTCGCGCGGATGATGCTCCGGCCCGGGGATCCGGCCGCCGAACCCCTGGGGGAGCTGGAGCGGATCACCGAGCGGGCCTCGGACCTGACCCGCCAGCTGCTGGCCTTCGGCCGCAAGCAGGTGATGGAGCCCCGGCGGGTCGACCTCAACGAGCTGATCCAGGGCATGCACCCGATGCTCGCGAGGATCATCGGCGAGGACGTCACTCTCGAGGCGGTCCCCGGAGAGGACCTGGGCGCCGTGAAGGCCGATCCCGGGCAGGTCGAGCAGATCGTGATGAACCTGGCGATCAACGGCCGCGACGCCATGCCCGGCGGAGGCCCACTGACCCTTCGGACTGCCAACGCGACCCTCGACGAGGCCTACTGCGCGGAACACCCCGAGGCGCGCCCGGGTCCCCACGTGATGATCGCGGTCTCGGACGCCGGACAGGGCATGCCCCCGGAGACCCTGCGGCAGGTGTTCGATCCCTTCTTCACCACCAAGGGCGTCCACGGCGGCACGGGGCTGGGGCTCTCCACCGTGTACGGCATCGTCAAGCAGCACGGCGGATCCATCGCGGTCCACTCGGAGGTGGGCCGGGGATCCCGGTTCGAGATCTACCTGCCCCGCCTGGGCGAGGCGGCCGAGCCCCTGTCCCGTCCCGCCGCCGAGGACGGCAGCCCGGGGGGCAGCGAGACGATCCTCCTGGCCGAGGACGAGGACTCGGTCCGCGTCCCCTCCACCGCCAGCCTCCGTCGCCTGGGGTACACCGTCCTGGTCGCGGCCAACGGCGGCGAGGCGCTCGCCCTCGCCGAGGCCCACCCGGACCCCATCGACCTGCTGCTGTCCGACGTGGTGATGCCGGACATGAACGGCCGTGAGCTGGCCCGCCGGATCACGGCCCGCTACCCGACCATCCGCGTGCTGTTCACCTCGGGCTACACCGACGACGTCATCGCCCGCCGCGGCGTGCTCGAGCCCGGTCTCCAGTTCTTGCCCAAGCCCTACACGCCACCCGAGCTCGCACAGGAGGTGCGGCGGGTTCTGGACCTCCCCGGGGCCACCGCCGGCGAGTCGGACTGAGATGTTCGAGAACCTGGCGAGCGACACCCTGCACCCGGTCCGGCTGTTCCTCCGCTCGGGACCCGCGGGCTACCTCGTCCTCCTGGCTGCGATCGTCGGCATGGTCCTGCTGGTCATCCTGCTGCGCAGGACGTCTCGCGATCGGAGTCCAGGGGTGGGGTGGTGGCTCGTCGGTCCCTCGCTGGTGGTCACCGCGGGCGCGGCGGGCACGTGGATGAGCCTCGGCCTGCTGCGGGATTCCCTGGACGGATTGGGCTCGCCGAACGCGGTCCTGGTGGCCTGTTCCGGGCTCGCCGTGGCCCTCGATGCGATGATGCTCGGCCTGCTGCTGGCGGTGATCCTGGCGGACCTCACCGCCCTGAGCCTGGGCGCGGTGCTCTGGGCCCGGGGAGCCGGGGGGCTCCGCGTCGAGCGGCTCGCGATGGCCTGCTTCGTCCCGTTCTCACTGGCCGTGGCGCTGGTCGCCTGGGACGGGATGCGCGGCTGGGCGTGGCTGGCCCGGCGACAGGCGATGGCCGGATGGTTCGACGTCGTCTGCGGGATCGCGGCTGTCGGGGTGGTGGCCTGCGGGGTCGCGAGCCTGCGGCGGCTCCGTGCCCGGGAGCACGGGGCGGTCCTGCTCAGCGCCCTCGGCGCCGCGGCGCTGCTGGTGGCGGCCCTGCCGGTGGCAGGCGACCTCCTGGGTTTCCGAATGGTCGCCGGCGTGTCGGTCGCGACGATGGCCTCGGTGGGCCAGGTGGGATCCGTCCGGTTCGTACTGCTCGAGTACGGCTGGATGCCAGCCCTGGCGGGGGCGCTCCTGGTGCTGGGGGCGGGGTTGCCCGGCTTGCCGGGATCGGTCCGAGACCCCGATCGGCGACGCCTGGCGTCCGGTGTGATCTTCGTGGCGGCGGTCGCCGTCGCGGTCTCCGCCATCCTGGCGACGCGCGCCGCCCAGGAGCGCTTCGTGGACGACATGAGCCTGCTGGGCCAGGCGAGGGAGGGCGTCGGGGTCGGGGTGGACCTGGCCGAGCCCGTGGGGAGGGACGGAAGGCCCAGCTCCCGGGGCTGGACGTCGAGCTTCTACCCCTTCGAGAGCAGCGGACTCCTGGCTCGCCTGGACGGCGAGGGCTGGACCCACCGTGCGGTCGCCGTGGGCCCCAGGGGAGATCCCCCGTCGCTGGACGAGGTGGCCGCGGAGGTCCCGTTGCCCGCTGACACCGTCGTGCTCGTCGCCGCAGCGCGCAGCGCGCGAGCGTCCGAGCTGTCGACCCGCCCCTGGTTCGGCGGGCGGATGTACGCCGAGGACCTCCACCTGTTGCTGGACGCGGACGCCGCCCCCCCACCCCGGACGTGCACCCGACACGCCATCCCTTCGCTGAGACTGGGTTGGTGGTCGGGGGATCAGGCCCTCAGGGCGGCCGAGGCGCGCGGCAGCCAACGCGCGTCGGAGCTGTGGCTGGTGGACGTCGAGGACGGCACGGCGGTGGTGACCCCGGGCCGGAGCTGGATCCTGGAGCGCCAGCCGGATCCCGTGCGGAGCCTGCAGGCGGCCACGACGCCGGACACCCAGGTCCTGCTCGTCCCCGGGGAGCGCTGGAGGATCCAGGACCTGGTCTCGTACTGCCTCAGCGCCCAGGAGATCGCCCGCCCGGCGTGTGTCGTGACCAGCCTCGATCCGGAAGGCTTCGGGGAGTACGCACGGCTCTCCGCGATGCCGTTCCCGGTGCCGGGTACACTTTGAATCGACGCTCCTCGATGGAGTGGTCGCCCGGGGAGAGCGTGAAACGTCCCCTCTTCTCGTGGCCGAGCGTCTATTGCGATGGAGGTGTGTGTCATGTCCAAGCGAACCGCGGCCGTCTGGCTGTTCGCGCTGCTCTTCGGCTGCAACCACAGCGGGACCTTCCTGATCGGCGACGACGACGACGCCACCGGGGCGGACGACGCGGACGGGGACGGCTTCGACGCCGACGACGACTGTGACGACAACGATCCGGACGTGAACCCCGACGCCGAGGAGATCCCCTACGACGGCGTGGACCAGGACTGCGACGGCGCGGACCTGACCGACGTGGACGGGGACGGGGCCGACGGAGGCGACACGGGCGACGACTGCGACGACGAGAACCCGGACGTCCACCCCGGCGCCGACGAGATCTGCGATGGCCAGGACAACGACTGCGACGGCGAGGTCGGTGAGGAGGAGGTGGACGACGACGGCGACGGCGCCATGGTCTGCGACGGGGACTGTGACGACAACAACGCCACGGAGTTCCCCGGCGCTCCGGATCCGCCCGGTGACGGGATGGACCAGGACTGCGACGGCGAGGACAGCCCGCTGCTGGGGCTGGTCTGCCGGGAGGACGACAACAAGCTGACCATCCCCGGCGAGGCGGACTTCACGCTCAGCTGGGGTGACGCGAGCGACCAGGGCCACCGCTACGACGACGTCGAGTTCATCGGCCTCGCGGGCTGGACGGTGTACGTCACGATGACCTCCAGCAGCGACTCCCTGGATCCCTACCTGATCCTGCTGGGGCCGGACTGCGAGGCGCTGGCCGAGGACGACAACGGGGCCGGGGACGCCGACGCGATGATCGAGTTCACCCTGCCCGAGGACGGTCGCTACACCGTGGTCACCACCTCCGCCGAACCCGAACAGACGGGCTACTACAACGTCGCCGTCGAGGCCGACGCCGTGCCCGGCGGCCTGGGGGAGATCTGCCTGGACGACACCCACGCGACCACGGCCGGCTCCAACGAGGTGACCTGGTTCGACGACGTCACCTGGCAGCTCGAGGATCCCGACGTGACCGAGGGACCCGGTGGCTCCAACCGCTATTACGACGACCTGGAGTTCGTCGCCCGCGCCGGCGATCAGCTCGACGTCTACATGTGGTCCAACGAGGTGGAGGGCGTGGTGTACCTGCTGGGCCCGGACTGCGAGGTCCTCGCCGAGGGCACCGACGACTTCACCGGAGCCGTCTCCCACGCCAGCGTCGAGGCCCCCGACGACGGCGTCTACACCGCGGTGTTCACCAGCGTCAGCGAGTGGGAGATGGGCAGCTACTGGTGGTACGTCGACTGGCCCTGAGCCCAGGATCCGCGCCACCCCGCCGCTCACCCCTACAGATCCCCTCCCAACAGCCGATGACAGAACCGGAGAACTTCGGGAGGGGACCCATGCGTTTTCGCGTCGTCTTCGCGTTGTCGTTCGGGCTGTCGACCGTCCTCGCATGCCGGGAGGCCGTGAACCCCGGCGCCTGGGAGGTGCCGGACGACGATGACGACACCTTCGCCGGGGACGACACCACGGGGGACGACGACACGGGGTGCGACGACGACGTGGCCGACGACGATGTGGCCGACGACGACGCTGCCGACGACGACACCGGCGACGACGACAGTACCGGGGAGCCGTCGCCCTGCGACCCCCTGGGCCCCGACGTCACCCCCACGCTGGTGCTCCACGAAGCGGACTGGCAGCTGACGCTGTTCGACCAGGGGTACGACCTGCCCGCGGGCCTGGCGGTGGACGGCGACGAGGACGTGCTGGTGGGGGTGGGACTGGGCAACTGGGACAGCCGCGCCGTCATCCGCATCGAGCCCTCCTTGCAGACCACCACCTCCCACGAGATCCCGGACCCGGACGGCGTGGCCCTCGACTCCATGGACCAGGTCCATGCCGCGGGTTCCCACCGCATCTGGCGGCTGGATTCGCTGATGCCCGGCGGGGGGGACGACCACGCCTGGTACACCCGGCAAGACGGCGGGAACATCAACGATATGGTCATCGACGCGGCCGTCGACGATGCCGTCTACCTGGCCCTGGACGACGGGCGGGTGCTCCGGGTGAACGCGGCGTTGCAGGAGACCGGGTTGCTGGACATCGGGGAGGCCTGCTCCATCGCCCTGGACGACCTGGGCGCCCTGTGGGTCCTGGGGCGGGCCAGCGGGGAGCTGTACTCCGTCGACCTGGCGACGGGCGAGGTCACCCTGGCGGCGGACTGGGCGGCCATCGATCCCACCTACCTCTGGACCAACCGGATCGCATTCCGACCCGCTGACGGCCGCCTCTACGCCACGTCGTTCTGGGACGGCGGCGGCGGCACGATCACCCGCTGGGATCCCGCCACCCCCGACGTCCTGGAGCGCTGGCTCGAGGGGATGGTCGACGACGACAACCCCGACGACATCGAGTGGCACGGCTGCGCGACCATCACCACACCGCTGAACGGATCGATCCTCCGCGCCTGTCCCTGTCCGTGACGTGACGTCTTCCCTGGAACCCGCGGGCTCCGGTTCCACGTTCGTCTGCCGTTCGGGCCCGCGGCGCCGTCCAACGGCACCGGCAAGGGATCAGATCGCCTCGATCCGCACCGGCGGTGAGTCGGCCCGCTTCGTGGGCTCGTAGTAGGGGTAGGCCGAGGACGGCGGGGTCTGGGCCTGGACCGGGTGGCGGGCCCGGAGGCGGTACTGGAGGCGGACCGGCGAGCCCTGCTTCACGGAACGCAGGTAGACGATCAACTGCGAGCCGGCGACCTCGTAGCGTTCGATGGCGCCGTACTTGCGCAGCTCGTCCAGATCCTCGGTGAGCAGATCGAAGCCGGGGGGGATGCCCAGGTCGACCAGGGTCATCGGCGCCTCGCCCGGGTCGAGGTAGCTCACGGTGACCTGGCAGGTGAGCTCGTGGCCCACGGGGATCCGGGTGGCGTCGTACTCCACGTCCAGGGTCATCGGCCCGGCCTCCGCCTCCCGGGCAGGCTCCGTCCAGGGACGGTGGTGGACGGCCACGAGCTGGTAGGCCAATCCGCCGCCGGCCGGGGCGTCGAGGGTCACCTCGTGCTCCCCCGGGGTCGCGAAGCCGCCCAGGTCGACCCGGTGATGGACGTCCGCCTGGTCGGGGGTGATGAGCAGGTCCCCGACCTCCTCGCCGTCGACCGCGACCCGGATCTCGGCGTCCGCGGTCAGCTCCTCCGCCTCGGTGGACCCCAGCAGGATCGCCCGCATGGCGTGGACCGTGGCCTGGGTGGTGCCCCAGGTGCCGCCCGATCCGCGCTGGCTGATCAGCCACGCGAGCGCCTGGTGCGCCGTCGCCACGTCGTGGTCTGCCCGCAGGAAGGCGTGGGCGGCGATGGCGGTGGTCTCCACGTCGAGGGCCGCGCCCCGCCCGTAGGTCGCACCGGTCGCGTCCGACGACCACCAGGCCACGCCGTCCTCCCGCCGGACTCGTTCGCCCAGACGGGCCAGGGCGTCATCGGCCCTGGGGTGGTCCGCGGCCACCAGCGCCGAGGCGCAGAGTCCGAGGGTGTAGGGATCGTCCAGCTCACCGAGCTGCCCCGCGAGCAGGTCGAGGGCCCTGGCGAGACGGGCGTCCCTGTCCCCGGTCTCCGCCAGCGCCCAGGCGACGTAGGCCGTGGTCAGCAGGCGGTCCTCGTCCAGCTGGCCCACGGCTCCCCCGCGGTTTCGGCCGTTGACGACCCAGGCGCCGTCGTCGATCTGCTGGCGGTAGAGCCACTCCCGGGTGCGCTGGATCACCGCCTCGTCGATGGGGATCACCTCGGCCATGTCGTGGAACTCCATCAACCCGTACGCGGTCAGCACCGTGTGGGCTGGCGTTTCGCCGAACCACTCGAAGCCGCCCCCGTCGACCTCGAAGGACAGCAGCCGCTGGTAGCCGGTCCGGACGTAGGACAGGGCCCGGGCCTCCACCTCGGGCAGGCTGCGGCCGGTGCTGCGCAGGTAGTCGAGGGCGAGGAGGTTGGGGTAGGTCACCGACGAGGTCTGTTCGAAGCAGCCGTACGGCATCCGGAAGATGCCGTCCATGCCCTCGAGCACCTGGCTGAAGGTGCCTGGGTAGACCACGAGCCGTAGCTCGTTGCCCCCGGCCACCGCGTCTTCGGGGAAGTCCACGGTCTGGCGGACCGGGCCAGTCAGTCGGCCGTTGACGGTCTCGACCACCCGCTCGCCGTCCGGCACCACCCGGACCCGGCGCTCCACCGCGTCGGCGGCCGCGCTGCCGTGGGCCAACACCCGCAGCACGTGATCCCCGGGCTCCAGCGCGCGGATCCGGTAGTCCACGTGGTCGCTGCCACCCGGCGTGAGCCGAGCCGTCCGGGTGGTCGGACCCACCACCTCGAACCAGGGGGCGGGTTCCAGCTCCAGGCGGACGGACTGGGTCCGGTCCAGGTAGCTGTACAGGGCCACCGGCACCGCCGTCTCGTCGCCCCGCGTGAGGGCCACGGGAAGGTCCAGGTCGACGAAGAAGTCCTGGTGGACCACGAGCCCGGCCTCGGCCGAGCCCAGGGCCCCGCCCCGGGTGACCGCCCCGACCGACAGCCGCCAGGTGGTGATCGAGTCGGCGAGGGGCACCTCCAGCGTCGCGGTGCCTTCCTCTCCGGTGACCAGCTGCGGCGTCCACAGCAGGGTCTCGGGGAAGTGGCTTCGGATCCGCTCGGGGGCCTTCAGCTCTACGCCCGCGCCCCCGTCCCCGGGGGGGCGATCCTGGCCGGCGGTGCGGACGTCCTCGAGGGGTTTCGAGAGCCCGAGTCCGGAGTAGAGCAGCTCCTCCTTCTGCTCCGCCGAGGCCGCCCCGACGCCCATGGAGGCCGGGCCGCCGAAGGGCAGGGTGCGCAGCAGGAACCAGGGGCCGGCGAGCAGGGCGGCCAGGGCCAGACCGACGCCCAGGCGCGCCGGCCAGTTCGCCCAGCGCGCCGCCTGGGTCCCCGCCAGCGCCAGCGCCCCGCCCAGGACGCCGCAGGCCACCAGCAGGCCGATCACGATGGGGAAGGTCACCGCGAACAGGTCGCCCGAGGCAAACACCAGGTCCCCGTACGCCATGCGCGGGTGGAAGGCCCACTCGTCGAAGGAGGCCCCGGCCCAGTTCAGCAGGTGGACCAGGGCCAGCCCGCCGTCGCCCCCCATCGACAGGGTGCCCAGGAAGACCAGCACCAGCGCCGGGGGAAGCAGACGCAGACCGGCCACGAGGGCAGGTCGGACGCCCACCGGCGGCAGGCCGATCAGCCAGCGCACCTCCCGGATCGCCAGGTAGAGGAAGCACGCGGCGAATCCCATCGAGACCACGCCGTGCTCCCCGTGCCAGTGCAGGGCGCGCAGGGCCACGAGCACCGAGGCCACGATCGCGATCCTCGCCGACACCCAGGCGAATCGCCGCAGCCACGGCGACCCGGGCCGCCGGACCCGGCCCACCTGGGCCGAGGCGAGGACCACGAGGGCGACGGCCGCGATCCCGCCGAGGATGAGGGCCTGCTCCCCGAGATCCACACCGCGGTGCCGCAGGGACCAGGAGAGCTCGATCGTGCTCCAGCCCACCAGCGGGGTCGCCAGCCCGATGGAGGGGGCGAGGAGGAAGGGACCGGGGCGACCACCCACACCGTGCACGCACCGGTGGCGACGCAGCATCCACCCCACCGCCATGGGCGCGAAGATGGCGAGCCCCGCCACGAGGATGCCCAGGGGGGCCAGCTCCGCGACGAAGAGCAGCGAGATCGCTCCGTAGGGGATCCAGAATGCGGGCAGCCACCAGCGCGCCACGGCGCGAGCGACCTGACGCGCCCGCCCCGGGGCGTCCGTGTGCCACCACACGAGAAGCCCGAACAGCCCCAGGGAGACCGCCGAGCAGATCAGGTGACCCAGGAGGAACCGGGCGGGGTCGTCGTCGAACCACCCGCCCCAGGTCATCTCGGGGGTGGACAGGTGGCTCCCGGCCATCACCCAGCTCGGGAACAGGGCGACCAGCTTGGCCCCGTGACCGGCCAGGAATCCCCGGGTGCGCTTGATCGCCATCACCAGCGCGACGAGCCAGGCCAGGGCCACGGCGCCCCCCAGCGCCAGGACGATCGCGCCCCAGCCCCCGTACCGGTGGAACTGCAGGAGGAAGGGCAGCGCGAAGCCGACGGTCCAGTACGCCGAGAGGCGCAGCGAGGCCCGCAGCGCCTCCCCCTGGTAGGTGGCGCCCGGATCGGCTGGGGGCCGACGCAGGGTCCCCGTCACTAGCAGGACCAGCGCCGCGAGCACGACCAGGGCGGCCAGCGGCAGGGTCGCGAAGACCGGGATCAGGGCGGCGTCCTCCACCAGGTTCGCCCGTTGCTGGGCGAGGAAGGCGGCCCTCTGCTCGTAGGTCTTCCCGCGGACCGCCGGGGGGGGGCCGCTGCCCGCCGCGGTGGCCAGGATCGCCAGGACGTCGTCCTGGGTCGCAGGGTCGGCGGAGGGATCGGTATGGAGCAACCGCTCGGGGTCGTGCCAGCCGCTGGCGTGAATCTCGTACCGCGGCTGGAGCAACTCCCGCTGTAGCTCGAAGAACACCCGCGCCAGGCCGGGCCGCATCTCCGCCAGGGCGAACACGGCCTCGTCCACCCCGGCCAGCCACAGGGCCGCCCGGTGGGAGTCCCCGCCCCGGCCGCGGACCTTCAGGGCGAGCCGGGCCACGTCGCCGGGGCGGTAGCGGTCGCGGTCGGCGGTCACCTCCACCTGCAGCTCGTCCGCCCGCCGGATCTGGATCACCCGCGTTCCGCTGGCGATCTGCCCGTCGTCGAGCACCCGGTAGGCCACCAGCTCGGCGGTCCCCGCCAGGTCGGCGGGCAGGTCCAGCACGTGTTCGGCCCTGCCCTCTTCCAGGTCCAGGGCGGTGGAGGTGACCACGTGCCCCGCCCGCACCAGGTCCAGGAACACCCGCCCCGACGGGGCGTTGGACAGCACCAGGAGCCGGACACTGTCACCGGCGGTGTAGACCGGCCGGTCGGCCGCCAGGACCAGGCTCCCGTCCCGCCAGCCCATGTCCAGGCGGAGCCGGTGAACGTCCGTGGCCCCCCGGCGGTCCTCGACCGTGGCGGTCAGGTAGTAGGGGGCGTCGACGGGGACCACCGCCGGCTCCCGATGGCGATCGGGCATGTACTGCCCGAGGAGGTACACCTCCGCGTCGGAGCGGTGATGCCACGTGACCTCGTCGCGGTGGTAGTCGTATCGCGTGGTACCCCAGCGCCGCCCTCCGTAGACCTCGTACAGCAGGTACTCCTCCTCGCGCTCGAGGTGGGGCAGCCAGCCGTCCGCGTCCAGGTCCGGCATGTAGGAGATCTGCGCGAACCCGGTGGCGTCGGTCTCGAAGGGCTCGTCGAGTCCTTCGAGGGTCACCGTCGCCGGGACCGGGGTGCCGTCCGGGGCGGAGGTGAGCACGAAGACCTTGCTCTCGAGGCCCCGGACCAGTCGCCCACCCTCTGCGATCAGGTCGATCCGCGTCCCCCGTTCGGACACCGTGAGATCCGCGGTCGTCCGCTGCTCATGCCCCGCGCCGTCGGTGACCACCGCCTCCAGGGACACCAGCGCGTCCCCGCCGAGGGCTGGCTGGCCGGCCAGGGTCGAGGGCAGCACCAGATCGAAGGACAGCTCGCCGTCGTCGCCGGTCACCCCCTCGAAGGTGGCAAACGGCCGGAAGTCCTCCACGAACTCCGAGGCCTCGACCTCCACGACCCCCCCGACCACCGGTTCGCCGAAGGTGTAGCCCGCCCGCAGGTGCACCCGCAGCGTCTCACCGGGACGGCAGAAGGGGCGCTCCGGCGTCAACTCGACCGCGAACCTCGGCAGCGCGTAGCGCTCGACCCGGACGACCCGCTCGGAGACCGTCTCGTCCACGGTGACCGAGATGGTGTAGTCGCCGTGATCCACCCGATCCGCCAGGGTGAAATCCGTCGCTGCGATTCCGTGGTCCGAGGCGGTCTCACGCTGCTTGAAGACCTTGTTGCCCCGGGCGTCGGCCACCTCGAACAGGACGTCGTGGCCCGCCGCGGGGCGCCCGTCGACCGCGGCCAGGGCCAGGGCGTGGAGGTGGATGGTCTGGCCCGGCTGGTACAGGGGCTTGTCGGTGCTGACCAGCACCTTGAACCGGCGCTGGACCGTCACGGTCTGCTCCAGGTGCTCGGTCCAGCCCTCGTGGTCGACCTCCAGGAGCAGCGTGTGGGGTCCCTCGGCGGCCCCATCGGGCAGGTCCAGGGCGGCGACCACCAGGCCGCCCTCGTCGCTGATCGCGGCGTGCCGCCACACGGGCGCCCCACCGTCCGCCGGCACCAGCGACAGCTCCACCTGGGCCCGCGGGAGGGGTCGGTCGAGCTCGCCGTCGCGGATCACGGTCCGCACCGTCGTGGGGATCCCCGGCGTGAGTGTCTCCCGGGCGAAGAGGACCGCCTCCCGGGTCTCCGGTTCCCGGCTGCGGACCTGGTGGACCAGCAGGGCCCCGGAGGCCAGGGCCAGCAGGATCCCGGCCGCCAGGGCCAGGCGCAGGGCCGGGTGCCGGGTCCAGGCCCGGGCCGCCCGGATCCGGTCGACCACCGCGGCAGAGGGGTCCGCTCCCCGCCGTTCCCCCCGCAGCACCGCCTCCTGGTCCAGCAGGGCGAAGTGGATCGCCCGGGCCCCCTCGTCGTCCTCGAGCAGCTGCTCGAGCTCCTGCTCCTCCCCGGGCTCGAGGGTCCCGTCCAGCAACGCGAGCGTCAGCTCCTCGATGCGAGTCATGGTCCGGCCATCCTCTCCTGGATGCAGGTGCGCAGCGCCAGGCGCGCCCGCTGCAGCAGCTGTCGGGCTGCCGCGACGGTGCGCCCCAGCGACTCGGCGATCTGCGCGAACCCCAGGGAGTGGCCGTACCGCAGGTCCAGGGCGTGGCGGGTGTTCTCGGACAGGCCCTCGCGGCAGCGCAGCAGCGCCGCCCGCAGCTCCTCCTCGTACCGCTCGGCGGCGGCATCGTCCCCGCCCACGGCCTCCAGGTGGACCCGGTAGCGCCGCATCCGCGCGCTGGACCGGCCGCGCCGGCGCAGCTCCTCCCGCAGCACGTTGCGGGCGATGCCGCGCACCCAGGGCCGGAAGTCCCGGCCCGCCCGGAAGCCGTCCAGGCGCAGGTAGGCGGTCACGAAGGTCTGCTGGACCAGGTCCTCGGTGCCGTCGGGATCGCGCAGCGCGAACGCGACCACACGCCGCACGTCCCCCTGAAAGGCGGCCACGAGCTCGGCGTAGGCATCCACGTCGCCGGCCCGGATCCGCTCGATCACCGTCCTGGTCCGCTCTGGGGTCATCGCAGCCTCTACCCCCTCTTGGCCGCCGCCCCAAGAACTCAACGCGGAAATCCTGAAGTGGGCTCTATTTCACCTTGTTCAACGCCTGATCCAGGTCCGCGATCACGTCGTCGGGGTGCTCGCCGCCCACGCAGAGGCGGACCATGTTGGCCGGGATGTTGGCCAGGTCGCGGCCCAGCTTGCCCTGTTGCTGGTGGGTGGAGATGGCGGGGATGGTGGCCACGGACTTGATCCGGCCCAGGTCGGTGGCGCGCCAGATGCGCTGCAGGCCGTCGAAGAAGGTCCGGGTCTTCTCCGGGCCGCCCTTGACGCAGAACGACATCAGGTGGCCGTAGCGGTTGACGGGCTTGCCGTACTGGGGATCGTGCTCGGCGTCCACCAGCCACATGTACTCGCTCGCCAGCTCGTGCAGGGGGTGGTCGTCCAGGCCCAGGTACTGGACGCTCTCGACCTGGGGGTGGGTCTGGAGGTACTCGGCCACGGCCATGGTGTTGCGGCTGAACAGGTCGGCCTTGGAGCGCAGGGTCCGCATGTCGTTCATGGTCAGCACGGCCTGCATCGGGTGCAGGTTGGGGCCGTAGTCGCGGTTGGGCAGGTACTTGATGTACAGCGCGAAGTCTTCCTTCAGCCGCTGGTCGTCGATGTTGGTGGTCAGGCCCTTCCTGGCGATCACCGCCCCGCACATGCCGAAGCCGGAGCTGGTGATGGTCTTGGTGGCCGACTGCACCACGATGTCCGCGCCGTGGGCGATGGGGCGCAGCAGGGCCGGCGTGGCGACGGTGGAGTCGACGATCAGCGGCAGGTCGTGGGCGTGGGCCACGTCGGCGACCTTGCGGATGTCGAAGAACCCCTGCTGGGGGTTGCTGGGCAGCTCCCCGTAGAGGAAGCGGGTGTTCTCGTCGATCTTGGACGCCCACTCGTCCAGATCCGTGGCGTCCTGGACCCAGCGGCACTCGATGTTGCGCTCCTGCATCAGCCGCACGTTGAACTGCTGGTAGGTGCCGCCGTAGCACTGGACGGTCGCCACGAAATTGCGCGGCTCGAACACGTCCTTGCGCTTGAGCGAAAGGAAGGGCTGGACCGCGGTCATGATCGCGGCCATGCCCGACGAGGTGGAGCAGCACGACGTCTCCGCGTCGGAGCCGTAGGCCTCCAGCAACGCCATCGTCCATTCGTAGTAGTAGGTGGACGGGTTGGCGATGCGCGAGTAGCACCAGGTGGGGATCAGGTACGCCAGGGCGGCGGCCATCTCGTCCGAGTCCCGGTAGGCCTGGGACGAGCTCATGAAGACCGGCTCGATGATCGCGCCCTGGTAGTCCTCGATCGCCTCTTGCACCGAATACAGCCCGTGCACGGCGATGGTGTCGAACTTCCACTTCTTGACCACGTCGCGGATGTAGGCGTCCCGGTCCGCCAGGTACTTGCGGTTCTCCTCGACGTAACGCTGCATGCCCGGCGTGATGTTCAGTTCTTCGTCGTTGGCCATGGAATCGCACCTCCCCTGGGGCTCGTGAACACGTTCGCCGACACTCTACCGGGAGATGGGGGCGACTTCGAGGGCGCTTGACTCGTCCGCCCCGGGTGCGTACCCCGGAGGGGAGCCCATTCGCCACAGAAGAGGTGACCATGCTCCGTGTGCTCGCTGTCGTGCTCGCGCTCTCCCTGCCTTGCAGCGCCGCAGCGCAACTGTCGGCCGGTGGCACCCCCCCGGGCCTCGAGCCCCGACTGGCCGCCCATCTGACCGCCAAGATCCCGGTGATCGAGATGCCGGCGGTGGACGTGGCCGGGCTCCAGGCCGAGGACGAGGTCAACGCCGGCCGCAAGGACATCCCCTGGCGTTTCGGCCACCCGATCCACGTGCACCTGAACCTGGCCAACGCCGGCGTCTGGGACACCCTCCCGGGCGGCGACCGGGTCTGGCGGCTGGGCATCCGCTCCCCCGGTGCCCTGTCCCTGAACCTGGCCTTCGACCGCTACGACGTACCGCCGGGCGCCGAGCTGTTCGTGCGCAGCGCCGACGGGGAGACCGTGCTGGGGGCCTTCACCGAGGCCAACAACAAGCCCGGCGGCCAGTTCGCCACCTCCCTGGTCCCGGGGGACGAGCTGGTGCTGGAGTACCGGGAACCCGCGGACGCCCCCTTCCCGGGGGCGCTGAGCCTGATCTCGGTGACCCACGGCTACCGGGACGTGACCGGGTACACCAAGTTCTTCGGCGAGTCCGGGCCCTGCAACCAAAACGTGCACTGTCCGCCGTTGACCGACGGCTGGGACGACCCGGTCCGCTCGGTGGTGATGCTGACCACCCACAACTCGGGCTTCTGCACTGGCGTGCTGCTCAACAACACCAGCGGCGACGGCACCCCCTACCTGTTGACGGCGAGCCACTGCTACTCCAACCCCGCCTACTGGGTGTTCTGGTTCAACTGGGAGAGCCCGGACTGCGACGACCCCCTGCAGTCTCCGGCCCACGACGCCCTCACCGGCGCGACCCTGGTGGCCCGGGACTCGGGCTCCGACTTCGCACTGCTGGAGCTGAGCGCCGTGCCCCCCCCGGAGTACGGCGTCTACCTCGCCGGCTGGGATCAGACCGGAGCCGTGCCCGACTCGGCGACGTGCATCCATCACCCGTCGGGGGACATCAAGAAGATCACGCTGGAGGGCAGCCAGATCTCGCCCGCGGGGAGCTACTGGGACGTGGGGCCCTGGGACGTGGGGACCACCGAGGGTGGATCGTCGGGAGCGCCCCTGTTCGACCAGGACCACCGGGTGATCGGCCAGCTCTTCGGCGGTGGCGCGGCCTGCGCTGGCCAGAACCCCAACGGCGGGATCGACAGCTACGGGCGGTTCGACCGCTCGTGGAACGGCAACGATCCGGACGAGCGGCTGCGGGACTGGCTGGACCCCATGGGGTTGGACCCGGACCACCTCGACGGCCTGGATCCCAACACCCCCCTGGCCGCGGTGGACGCGGGTGTGTACGGCATCGACCACCCGGCCGACGGGAGCACCTACTGCGCCTCCCCGGTGCCGGTGGAGTTCACCCTCAAGAACCACGGCTCGGAGACCCTGACCTCGGTGGACGTGGAGGTGCGCCTCGACGGGGGCGAGTGGGTCGTCACGCCCTGGTCGGGCAGCCTGGACACCCACTACACCGAGCCCGTGGCGCTCGACGGCCTCGCCCTGGATCCGGGCGCGCACACCTTCGAGCTCCGTCTGTCGAACCCCAACGGCACCGACGACGGCAACGGGGCCAACGACGAGGCGACCGCCGCCTTCGACGTGGTGGACGGGACCGGGCTGGCGGTGCCCCTGGTCGGGGACTTCGAGGCCGAGGCCTTCCCCCCCGACGGCTGGACCCTGGTCAACGGCGACGGGGCCGTGGCCTGGGCCCGCAACAACGGCGCCGGCGCCTGGGGCAACGGCACCGCAGCGGCGTGGTTCGAGAACATCGACGAGGAGCACCTCTACGAGTCGGACTGGCTGATGCTGCCCCGGCTGGACCTGTCGGCCGCCGAGGCTCCGCTGGTGCTGGAGTTCGACCTGGCCTACGCGCGGTGGAGCTCGGAGTACTGGGACCAGCTGCAGGTCCAGCTCTCGGTGGACTGCGGGCAGAGCTGGGACGTGATCTTCGACGACGCGGGGGCGGGCCTGGCCACGGCCCCGGACCACGAGGAGCCCTTCGTGCCCGAAGCGGACGAGTGGGAGGCCGTACAGCTGGCGCTGGACGCGGCGGCCGGCGAGCCCAACGTGCAGCTGGGATTCGTCAACGTCAGCGGCTGGGGCAACGACCTGTGGATCGACAACGTGCGGGTCCACGGCGGGCCCTCGGACGGCGACGCGGACGGCGACGGCTACACCGAGGACGCCGGCGACTGCGACGACTCGGACGCGGGCGTGCACCCCGCGGCCCCGGAGCTGTGCGACGACGGGATCGACAACGACTGCGACGGCGCCGTGGACGACGACGACAGCCACTGCCTGGACCCCGGCGACGACGACGACTCGACGGGCGACGACGACGACACGACCGGTGACCCGGACGACGACGACGACACGACCGAGCCCAAGGACGACGGAGGGTGCCGTTGTCACCTGTCGGGAGGCTCCGGCGCCGGAACCCTCGCCCTCCTCGCGCTCCCCCTCGCCGCCGCAGTGCTCGTTGTTCGCCGCCGCCGGTAGCGTATGCTTCGCGAAGGCGTGCGCGGTGCATCACCCACGATGAGGTTCGCGATCCCGATCGCCCTGTGGATCGGCGTCCTGGGCTGTCCGACCGAGGAGCCGCGCGACGAGGAGCCTCCGCTCTACGAGCCTCCGGGGGGCGGGATCGCCAAGGGCTGCCGGGAATCGGTCCAGTACGACGCCCCGATGGTCGAGGGGATCGGGCTGTCGAGCCACTTGGAGTGGCGGGACGACGAGGTCTCCGAGGCGCGGCGGGCGTTCGAGATCGACCGCTGGGCCGAGCTGGGGGCGCGCTTCATCCGCCGGGACCTGTACTGGACCGCCCTGGAGCCGGTGCAGGGGGAGTTCGACTTCACCCTGTCGGACCGGCAGGTCGAGGCCACCGACTCGGTGGGGGGCGAGACCCTGGCCCTGCTGGTCTACGGCAACCCCTGGGCCAGCGCGGAGTCGGACGATTCCAAGACCCCGCCCGACGACCCCGCGGACTTCGGGAACTACGCGGCGGCCGTCGCCGAGCGCTACCGGGGGGACATCCGGCGTTTCGAGGTGTGGAACGAGCCCAACGCGGGGGTCCGGTTCTGGAAACCCGAGGAGGACCCGGTGGCCTACGGTGAGCTGCTGATCGAGGCGGCGGACCGGATCCACGGGATCGATCCGGACGCCCAGGTCTCCCTGGGCGGACTGTTCCATCCGCCCATGTTCCTGACCACGCCGGGGCCGGTGTTCCTCGACGGGGTGTTCGACGCCCACCCGGATCTGGCCGACCACATCGACGCCGTGGCCTTCCACCCCTACCGATATCCCTTCACCGCGCCCGAGGAGGCGGAGACCCAGGAGTCGTTGACCGACGCGATCTGCGGGATGTTCGACCAGCTCGAGGCCCGGGGCGCGGGCGACCTGGAGCTGTGGATCACCGAGCTGGGTTGGCACACGGCCCCCGAGGCCTTCGTCGCCGGCGTGAGCCAGGAGGACCAGGCGGCCTTCCTGGTCCGCTCGACCCTGCTCTCCCTGGCCCAGGGGGTGCCGGTGTTCCAGTGGTACACCTTCCGGGACTCGGGGGAGGACATCACCGACCAGGAGCAGATGTTCGGGCTGTACGGGTACGATCCCGACCCCCTGTCCGGTGACGCCGCCGCCCCCAAGCTCGCGGCATCGGCCTACGCCACCGTCACGGACCAGCTCGGGGACCACGATCGGATCGAGGACCTGTCCGTGTGGCTCGGCCTCGACGAGGGGACATTCGGCTACCGGCTGACGGGGGGCGGGGATCCGGTCTGGGTCCTGTGGACCACGGACGCGGCGGTGACCGTCCAGGTGCCCGCCGACGGGGACGGGGTGCTCACCGGAATGCTGGGCGACGAGTCCGGGATCGAGGCGATGGACGGGGCCGTGGACGTGCCCGTCGACTCGACCCCGGTCTACCTGTCGTTCCCCTGATGGAGACGAAGGGACCTCCGGTGCCGACCGCGGCACCCGGGCAAGGAGACCGGCTCCCCCCCGCCGGACCTACTCCACCGAGATCTCCACGTCGTCCACGATCCAGCCCTCCGCGGTCACGCCGCGGTCGGAGCCGAAGAGGAAGCGGGCCCGGAACTCCTCGGTCAGGAAGGCCTGGCCGACCTCCACGGTGACCTCGGTCCAGTCCCCCCCCGGGATGTCGTCGGACCACCCCTGGTGGCCCTCGATCGCCGGGGCGTCGGCGCACTCGGAGTAGTTGCCGTAGATGAAGCCCATGTAGGCGGGATCGGGGTCCACGTCGACCCAGCTCGCCCCACCGTCGGAGGACAGCTGCACCGCTCCGCCGTCGTAGAGGGACTGCCCGGCCTCCTCGAACGAATAGAGGTGGGTGAAGCGCAACACCACCGCGTCGTCCGTGCCGTCGCAGGCGGACAGGTCGAGCACCGGCGTCTTGAGCTCGCCGGCCTCGCAGTCGTCGTACTCCCCCTCCAGGTTGGTGGCCCAGCAGGCGCTGCCGGAATGGCAGCCCTCGGTCCCGTGGTCCCCAAGCTCCCAGGGGTCGGAGAATCCGCCGTCGGTGGACTGGTGCTCGAACCCCTCGTCTCCGGACTCGAAGTCGAAGGACACCGCCGCGTCGGCGCAGCCACCGCCGGTGTCGTCGTCGCCGGTGTCGTCGTCGCCGGTGTCGTCGTCGCCGGTGTCGTCGTCGCCGGTTGCGTCGTCATCGTCGTCCCCGCCGCCGCCGATGAGGACGCTGCCCTCGCAGCCGGGGGTGAGCCAGGCCAGCAGGGCCAGCAGGGACAGAACCGTGGTGAGTCGTCGATCTCTCATGACATCTCCCGAGCTTGGTTCGAACGGCCCCAAGCCTAGCAGCCGAGAACCCCCGGTGGCGCGGGATTTCCTGGTAGGGTGTGTCGCGCGGAATCGTGCCCCGGGAGCGTCGGGCGCGAGAGGGGAACACAGCATGACACGTACCATCGCGACGCTGGTGATCGTGGCCGGTCTCGTCCTCGGGGGATGCAAGAGCGGGGACACGGGCGGCTCCAAGGAGACGGCTGCGCGGAGCCAGGGCGTCGCCGACGGGTGCTCCATCGACGGGGTCGAGTTCACCGCCGACGAGGCCGGCTGTGCGATCCAGCTCTTCGCCCGGATGACCTGCGAGGAGTGTGTGGACCTCTTCGACTCGCGGGTCTGCGAGGACGCGCTGAACGACCCCGACGTCTGCCAGGTCGGCGGCAGCTGCACCGGCTGCGACGACGGGGACTCGCGGAACAACGGCGTGGACTGCGAGGAGATCGCGGCCTACTCCTACCTGGGGCCGGTGTCGGCGCAGAACCTGCTCGACCACGTGCGGGCCAACCCCTGCGAGGGGGACTGCGCGCCGGTGTGCGACGCCCGCGAGTGCGGAAACGACGGCTGTGGTGGGGTCTGCGGGACCTGCCCCGACGGGGTCGCCTGCGACCTGCAGGGCCAGTGCGAGCACGACGGGTGCACCCTCGAGGGCCTGTATTTCGACGGCGAGCAGATGGACTGCGCGATCTCCTTCTTGGAGACCGCGAGCTGCGCCGACTGCGACGCGGTGCTCGACTCCCGCTCCTGCGAGGACGCGATCAACGATCCGGCCTCCTGCCAGCTGGGTGACGCCTGCACCGGGTGCACCGACGACGACACCCGCGCCGACGGCACCTCCTGCGACGAGATCGCGGCCTACGCCTACTTCGGCTCCACCTCGGCCCAGGCCCTGCTGGACTACGTGGACGCCGACCCGACCTGCGGCGCCCCCGACATGCTCGTCGAGGGAGTCCCGCTGACCGAGGCCGAGGCCACGGCCATCCTCGCGGTGGCCAACGGCGCCAGCCAGATCCAGCTGGACGACGCGGCCGGCCTGGACGCCCGCGCGGCGGTCAACATCGTCGACGAGCGCCCCCTCGCCACCATGGAGGCCCTGGCCGCGGTGTCGTACGTGGGCCGGACCGCCATCGAGAAGCTGCGGGACTACGCCCCCGACTGGACACCCCCCGAGGAGGAGGATCCGGTGGGCGACGACGACGACGCCACCGAGGACCCGGACGCCGGCTGCGACTCCCTGGCCGTCACCACCCGGACGGACGCCGACGCCACCGACCTCGCGCGGCTGATCGAGCTGGCGACCCTGGGCGACTGGCCGGCGTTCACGGTACCCGCGTTCCAGGCCTCCGGCTGTGCCGGCTTCATGGACGATCCGAGCTACCAGGAGGCGATGCTCTGGGCGATCTGGGAGGAGGTCTACCCCTGGGACCGGGGCGACGTTCCCGCCAACATGATCGAGAACGGCAGCTGGACCGCCGGCGGTAGCGCTTTCCGGTCGCTGCTCCAGACCTCCCTGGTGGTCATCGACGAGCACATCGCCGACGGGGACTGGGATCCGGATGCCGACGCCGAGGGAGCGGCGCTGTACGCCCGTCGCCAGGCGCTGGTGGACGCCCTGTCGTCGGATGCCATCGCCGACCCGTCGTCGTACGTGGAGATCCAGATGGACATCGAGGCCGTCGAGTGCTCGGAACAGGCCGTGGCCCTCGTCCGCCTCAGCGACCAGGCGATCTGGGTCATCCGCTGGCTGCCGCGCTGCTGATTCGCCGCCTCGCCCCCGGGGCGTGATCCCTCAAGGACTGGAATCGAAGTCCCCCCCCGTGGCGTTGCACAGGGCCCGGGCCCGGCGCGAGTCCCGGGGATCGCCGCCGGTGGAGTAGGTGTGGGTCAGGCATCCCGCTCCGTCGTCACAGGCGCCGCTGCGGCTCGCCTGGGGGCACGATCCCGAGCCCCAGGTCCCGTCGAGCAGGCCGCACAGGGCGCGCAGGGCGTCGTCGTCCACCCCCGCGGTCGCCGTCGCGTCGTAGTCGATGCAGGTGGAATGCTTGCGGGTGGCGTCGCAGTACGCCACGGCCTCGCGGCCCGACACCGCCGCCACCGTCGCGCTGCTCGCCCCCCCGGACGTCCGGGAGCTGCTGTCGGTCACGGTGGGGGGGCGCTCGGCCTCGGCGGGCTGGGCCTCCGGCTCGGCCACGGCGCGATCCCTCGACCGGGCCGGCGGATCGTCGTTGGAGACGAGCACCCCGCCGACCACCAGCAGCGCCACCAGCAGCCCTCCCCCGACGACCACCGCCAGGCCGACGCCGATACCGACGAGCAGGCCGCTCTTGCCCGCGGGCCGTTCGGTGGACGTGGGTACGGACTGGGGCGCGGGTGGCGGTTGCGCGGGCAGCGGCTGCGCGGGTTGCGGCTGTGCGGGCGTGGGCTGCGCGGGTTGCGGCTGTGCGGGCGTGGGCTGCGCGGGTTGCGGCTGTGCGG
>CAZITQ010000019.1:0-11488 GCA_964542165.1 uncultured Rickettsiales bacterium | reverse complement strand
GTGTGGGCTGCGCGGGCATGGGCTGGGGGGGTGGTGTCGCCTGGACCTGGGGCCCGGGCCCCGGCACGGGCGGAGGCTGGGGAACCGGGCCCGTGGCCGGCGCCTGGACCGCGGCCCTGAGCGCCTGCGCGAACTCCTCGCAGGTCTGGAAGCGGTCCCCGGGATCCTTGGCCATGGCCCGGTCGGTCACCTCGGCCACGGCACGGGGAGCCCGCTGCCCCAGGAGGGTCCGGTCGAAGTCGCAGTCCACGATCCGCTTCTGGATCAGGTAGTCGGTCTGGCCTGCAAATGCGACCTGCCCGGTGAGCATCTCGAACAGGATCGCACCGAGGGCGAAGATGTCCGTGCGGTGGTCCACGGACGTCGACCCCACCACCTGCTCGGGGCTCATGTAGTACAGCGTCCCCATCACCGAGCCGGCCAGGGTCGCCTGCTTGCGCTGATGGTCCACGGCCGCACCCGCCACCAGCTTGGCCACCCCGAAATCCACGACCACGGGCCGCAGGCCCCCGGAGGGATCGGAGGCCAGCAGGATATTGGTGGGCTTCAGGTCCCGGTGGACGATGCCGTTGCCGTGCACGTGGTGCACCCCGTCGAGCACCGGACCCAGGATGTCCAGCGCCTCGGCGGGGGTCAGGGGCCGCCCCAGGCCGGTCAGGTGGTCGTAGAGCGGTGGGCCGTCGACCAGGTCCTGGACCAGCCCCGCCAGGTCGTTCAGGGCCACCACGTCGGTGACCCGCACCACGTTGGGGTGCTGGAGCTGGGCCAGGATCCGGCCCTCGGCCAGGAAACGTTCGCGCAGCCCCTCGTCCCCGAGGCGCTCGGGGTGCATCACCTTGAGGGCGTGGGTACTCCCGAGCACGGTGTGGGTGACGCGGTAGACCGTCCCCATCCCGCCCTCACCGAGCGTCTCCTCGATGCGGTAGCGGTCCACGACCACGCCGGTCGACAAATGCATGGGGATCCCCCTTCGTCCCCAGGAATCTACCTCATTCCGCGAGAGAGCAGCGTGGTGTGCTGGGAGGCTTCAGGCGCCTGAAGCCTTGCCTCGAGCCAGGAAATCCGGGATGGACGCGAGCCGACGCGGTTCAGTTGCTGGACAGCTCTTTCGCCTTGCCCACGATCTGCAGGAACTCGGCCCGGTAGCCGTGGAGGTCGCGGACCGCGCCCTCGCCACCGAGCTCGAGCACCGAGTCGTAGCTCGAGCTGCCCTTGTGCTCCGAGTTGCGCAGCAGCATGCCGAACGAGGCCACCGAAGCGGCGAACTTGAACTCCCCGGACGCGGCCGCGTAGTCGGCTCCGCCGTCCCTGACCGGGAACTCCAGCAGCTTGGAGGTGTCGCCGTCGGGCTGCTTGTAGCGCAGCTTGAGGAAGAACAGCTCCGCAGACGCGTCCCCCACCGAGGTGTCGGCCGGCTTCTGGTAGCGCAGCTCGTCCACGCCGGGGATGTCGATCTCCACCCCCACCGGCACGATCTCGTACAGCGCGGTGACCGTGTGGCCGGCGCCGATCTCGCCGGCGTCCTTGGTGTCGTCGTTGAAGTCCCGGGCCGCCAGCAGACGGTTCTCGTAGCCGATCAGCCGGTAGGCCTGGACCTTGCCCGGGTTGAACTCGACCTGGATCTTCACGTCCTTGGCGATGGTCACCAGGGTCGCACCCATCTCGCTGACCAGCACCTTGCGGGCCTCGGAGATGTTGTCGATGTAGCCGTAGTTGCCGTTGCCCTTGTCGGCCAGCTTCTCCAGCGTGGAGTCCTTGTAGTTGCCCATGCCGAAGCCCAGCACGGTCAGGAACACGCCGCTCTTGGCCTTCTTCTCGATCATGTCGGTCAGATCGCTCTGGTTGGTGACGCCCACGTTGAAGTCGCCGTCGGTGCAGAGGATGACCCGGTTGGTGCCCCCCTCGATGAAGTTCTCGGCCGCGATGGAGTAGGCCAGCTCGATGCCCGCGCCGGCGTTGGTGGAGCCTCCTGCCTGGAGTCGCTCCAGGGCCTCGAGGATCTCCCCCTTGCGCTCGGCCGAGGTCGACGGAAGCACGACGCCCGACGCGCCGGCGTAGACCACGATCGCCACGCGGTCGTTCTCGCCCAGGTGCTCGACCATCATCTTCAACGAACGGCGCAGCAGGGGCAGCTTGTTGGGATCCTCCATCGAGCCGCTGACGTCCAGCAGGAACACCAGGTTGCTCGACGGTCGCTCGGACACGTCCAGCTCGATCCCCTTGAGGCCGATCCGCGCCAGCCGGTGCTCGGGCTTCCACGGACAGCCCGCCACCTCCACGTGGGTAGCGAAGGGATCCTCGCCGGTGGGGCCGGCGTAGTCGTAGCTGAAGTAGTTGACCAGCTCCTCGATCCGCACCGCGCCCGCCGGCGGCATCGAGCCCTGGTTCAACATCCTGCGGACGTTGGCGTAGCTGGCCGTGTCCACGTCGATGGAAAACGTGGACAGGGGATCCCCCTTGACCGCCTTGAAGGGATTCTCGGTGATGGAGTCGTAGGCCTCCGTATTGAAGTCGGTGTCCGCGTCGTCGGTGTCCTTGACCGCGGCGCCCGCCGCCTGGCCGCCGGGGGCCTGGCGGGAACGGGACGCCATCGGCGCCGGCGCCGCGGCCCCGTCGGCCATCTCCATCTCGGCCTCCTCGGCCAGCATCATCTTCTCCTCGCCCGGGGCCTCCCGTTTCCCTCCGGTGTCGCCCATGTCGTCGGGTTCGTCCAGGGACTTGGGCGGGCAGCCGGCCAGGGCGATGGCCAGGCCCAGCAGGGTGGCGGCAGCCGGGAGGGCGAACCGCCGGGCGGTCCGGAACATCTGCGTTCGGAAGGTCTCGTTCGAAGCGTGCATGGTCTTCCCCTCGGTAGCGGGTTCGTTTGCGCTCGGACCTTGGACAGCCGGATCGCCCCCTCGGTTCCGCGGCGAGCCTATCACCGATGCGGATCGGGTCAGAACAGGGTGAGCTGGGGGCCGTCGAGCTCCTCGCGGATCTCGGCGTGGGTGGCCACGGAGCCGTCGGCCAGGATGTGGGACACCGGGACCTGCGCCCGGTGCAACACCTCGCCCACCAGGTGGAAGCGGTGGCAGCGGGTCGGATCCTCTTCGGCGCACAGCAGGCACGGCAGCTCGCCCGCGTCCGTCATCCGCATCAGCCGGTCCAGCCCGGCGCGGAAGTCCGGGTGCCCCCAGCGGCGGTCCGGGACCAGCTGGTCCTTCACGTAGGCCGAGGGATCCTCCGGTCGCCCGCCGAGCCGGTCTCCCAGGAACGCGTACTCCACCCCCATCTCGGGCAGCCATACCTCCATCGCCCGCTTGGCGAACTCCTGGCGCCGCTTCGAGTACGGCGCGCTCCGCACGTCCACCAGCACCGTCACCCCGGCCCCCCGCAGCGCGCGGATCAGCTCGTCCACGGAGCGCCGGCCATAGCCGAGGGTCAGGATCGGGCGTGCAGGGGCCATGGGGACAGGGTACCCGACGGCGACCTCCGGGGGGACCTCCCACATCGTCGTTGTCCCGCTGGCTCCCAGGGCCTACGATCGGGGCGCCCGGTCGAGGTCGGCTCTCGGGCGAGCGGACAGGGGACGGGCGGGGAGAGTCACATGCGGTCCATCGGCGTGTTCGCGGTCCTGGGTGTCCTGGTGTCCCTGCTGGCGGGCTGCCCCGGCAAGGTGGAGTTCAGCGAGCTGGAGAAGTTCGGTTCGGTCAGGAGCGCCGTGTGGCTCGAACTGACCATGGTGGAACCCGAAGGGGAGTGGACCACCAACGTCCTGGTGCTCAACAGCAAGCCCGGGCTGTGCAAGGCCTACCAGCAAGCCCTGCCGGAGATGGCCACCTACAACGAGCAGATCTACGACCTGCTGTACGACTACTGGTACGACTACGATTACGACTACTACGACTACCCGGACTACTCGCAGGTCTGCGCCCTGTACGAGGGTTTCTACACCCACCTGGCCGATTCCTTCGACAAGTTCTACGGCCCCGGGGCCAACTCGATGAGCTTCTACATGATGGAGGTCGACGGTCAGGGGGACATGGATTGGGACGTGGCGCCCGAGGACGGGATCTACGACGCGATGGGCAACTGGGGCGAGATGGACACGGGCCGCTACTTCGACCTGGCGGTCAACCGCTACAACGCCAACCCGTTCCGGCTCTACGCCGAGCGATTCACCGGCGAGTCGGAGTACGGCTGCTTCTACTACTACGACTACGACCTGTACGAGGAGTTCGACGACGCGGTGGACGCGTACTGGCTCAGCGAGGAGGACGGCACCGCCTCGATGACGATGAAGGGGGACAACAAGGTCAAGGTCGAGTTCTCCGCCGGTATCGCCGACGAGGACCAGGACCCCGCCGGCACCGTCAGCGGCAGCTTCACCGCCACCCACTGCCCGGTGACCGTGGAGACCGAGAACTACTTCTACCTGTATCTCTACTTCTAGACTTCCAGGAGCCCGACAGGCTCACCGCGCCCCTCTTCAGCGCTTCCGTTTCCGTCGACCGCGCGCGTACATCAGCAGGTTGCCTCCCACGAGCAGGGCGACGATGGCGGCGGCGAAGGCGGTGACGAACGACGTGATCTCCAATCGACCCTCCGAGAACGTATGGACCGGTACCGTAGTAGACTCGTCCGCGCGATGCAGAACTTGAGCTTTTTTCTCGATGGGACGGCGATCGACGTCGACTACGACGACGGCGAGAAGCTGCTGGACGTGTTGCGGGACCGCCTGGGGGTCTTCGGGGTCAAGAACGGCTGCGGGACCGGCGCCTGTGGCTCGTGCACGGTGCTCGTGGACGGCAAGGTCCGGCGGGCCTGCACCCTGGATCCGGCCAAGGTGGCGGGCAAGGCGGTGGCGACCAGCGCCGGGCTGCCCGAGCCCCAGGCGTCCATGGCGGCGGCCTGTCTGGCCCACGGGGGGGCCGTCCAGTGCGGTTTCTGCACCCCCGGGATCCTGGTCTCGGCCACGGCGCTCCTGCTGAAGGCCACGGAGCCCGACGAGACCGCGGTACGCAAGGCGCTGCGGGGGCACCTCTGCCGCTGTACCGGCTATGCTCGGGTCGTCGAGGCGGTGGTCGAGGCGGGACGGAGACTCGCGTCGGGCGAGGAGCCGCCGCCGCCACCGGCCGGCGACGCCATCGGCCGGCCGGCCTGTCGCGCGGGGGACCTGGCCCGGGCCCGCGGCACCCATGCCTTCGTGGACGACGTGCGCATCCCCGGGATGCTCTTCGGCGCCCCCGTGCTCTCGCTGTTCCCGCGTGCGCGCTTCCTCTCCCTGGATCCAGGCCCCGCCCTGGCCGTACCCGGGGTCCGTCGGGTGGTCTCGGCCGCCGACGTGCCGGGCGACCGGCGGGTGGGCATGATCCACGCGGACTGGCCGATCTACGTGCGACCCGGTGAGGAGACCCGCTACGTCGGCGACATCCTGGCCCTGGTGGTGGCGGACACCCGGGCGGCGGCTCGCAGGGGCGCGGCGGCCGTCGCCGTGGAGCTCCAGGCCCTGCCCCCGGTGACCTCGCCGGACCAGGCCCTGGCCGAGGCTGCCCCCCGCCTCCACCCGGGAGGCAACCTGCTGTCCAACCCGGTGGTGGAGCGCGGCGAGCTGGACGCCGCCAAGGCCCTGAGTGCCCACCGAGCCGGGGACACCTTCGAGGTGCCGTTCCAGGAGCACGCCTTCCTGGAACCCGAGTCCGCGCTGGCGGTACCCGCCTCGTGGGAGGGCGAGCTGCCGGCGCCCTTCCCCCCGGACGCGACCGGGACGCTGACCGTGCTCGCCGGGACCCAGGGCACGTTCTCCGACCGCAGGCAGATCGCCTCGGTGCTGGACCTGGATCCCGACCGGGTGCGGGTGGTTCTGGTGCCCCCCGGCGGGGGCTTCGGCGGCAAGGAGGACCTGTCGGTCCAGCACCACGCGGCCCTGGCCGCCAGCCTGTGCGACGCCCCGGTGAACGTGACCCTCACCCGCGAGGAGTCGATCCGCATCCACCCCAAACGCCATGCGATGAGCGTGCGCATGGAGGCCGGCTGCGACAGCGAGGGCAACCTCACCTTCTGCGATGCGCGGGTGACCGGGGACACCGGCGCCTACGCCTCCCTGGGAGGCGAGGTGGTGGAGCGGGCCACGGTCCACGCCACCGGACCCTACCGCTTCCAGGCCCTGCGCCTCGAGGGGCGCACCGTGTACACCAACAACCCCCCCGCCGGCGCGATGCGGGGCTTCGGGGTGCCCCAGGTGGCCTTCGCGGTGGAGGCGCTGGTGGACCGGCTGGCGGACGCGGTCGGCATCGACCGGCTGGAGTTCCGGGCGCAGAACGGTCTGCGGCCCGGATGGCCGTTCTCCACCGGCCAGACCATGGAGCCCGACGTGCGCTTCGTCGAGACCCTGGACGCGGTCCGGGAGGCGTACGAGGAGGCCCGGGCGGCAGGCAAGACCGTGGGCATCGCCTCGGCGATCAAGAACGTGGGCATCGGCGTGGGCGTGCCCGACGTCGGCCGCGTGCGCCTGGACGTGGTCGGTGGCCGGGTGGAGGTCCACTCGGGCGCGGCCTGCATGGGCCAGGGCATCGAGCAGGTGCTGCGCAACGTGGTCTGTGGGGGCCTGGGTCTAGCACCGGACGCGGTGGATGTCTTTCTCGGCGACACGGCGACCACTCCCGAGTCGGGGGTCACCACGGCGTCGCGCCAGACCTACCTGACCGGTGGCGCCTGCCTCATCGCCAGCCGGACCCTGCTCGAGGCCCTCGAACGGGCCGGATCCCTGGAGGCCCTCGAGGGCCGTTCGTTCCCCGCCGAGTTCGGCCCCCTGACCCACGCCGTGCGCACCGACGAGGTGAACCCCCGGACCCACGTGGCCTTCGGGTTCGCATCCCAGGTGGTCGTCCTGGGGGACGACGGCGCGATCGAGCGCATCGTGACGGGCGTGGACGCCGGCCAGGTGGTCAACCCCCTCGGCGTGCTCGGTCAGGTGGAGGGGGGAACCGCGATGGGGCTGGGTTACGCCCTGACCGAGAGCCTGGGGCTCGAGGGCGGGGTACCCGAACACACCAACATGGCCAAGCTGGGGCTGCCCCGGGCCACGGACGTGCCTCCGATGGAGGTGCACCTGCTGCCCGGCGCGCCGCCCGGCGTGGGGGCCTCGGGCAGCCCGCTGGGCGCCAAGGGGGTGGGCGAGGTCAGCGCCATCCCCACCGCGCCAGCGGTGGCCGCGGCCTACCGGGCCCACACCGGCAAGGCGCTGACCACCTTGCCGCTGAAGCTCAAGGACTAGGGAGACGTCATGCTGCTGGTCGGAAACGGAACCGTGTTCACCCTCGGGGCTCCGAACCGGGTCATCGAGGGCGGGGGCGTGCTGATCGAAGGGGATTCCATCGCCGCGGTGGGGCCCACCGAGGAGCTGCGGGATCGGGCGCTGGAGGAGATCGACGTGGGCGGGCGGATCATCATGCCCGGCCTGATCTGCGCCCACCACCACCTGTACTCCACCTTCGCCTGCGGGCTGAGCGCCGCCCCATCCAACAACTTCGTGGAGGTGCTCGAGAACCTGTGGTGGAAGCTGGACCGGGCCCTGGATCTGGAGGACGTGTACCTCAGCTCGGTCTTCCCCCTGGCCCGCTGCATCCGGTCGGGGACCACCACGATCCTCGACCACCACGCGAGCCCCGCGGCCATAGGCGGGAGCCTGGGTCGCATCGGCGACGCGGTGATGGAGGCGGGCATCCGGGCCTCGCTGTGCTACGAGGTCACCGATCGCAACGGCATCGACGGCGCCCGGGCCGGCATCGCCGAGAACGCCGCGTGGCTGCAGAACTGCGAGTCCGGGTTCGGCCGTCTCCACGGCCTGGTGGGCGTGCACGCCGCCATGACCGTGGGCCACGAGACCCTGGACGCCTGCTGCCGGCTCGCCCGGGAGCACCGCACCGGCCTGCACATCCACGTGGCCGAGGACGGGGCGGACCAGGAACACTCCCTGAAAAACTACGGGGCCCGGGTGGTCCAGCGCCTCGCCGATGCCGGCGGCCTGGGGCCCCAGACCCTGGCGGTGCACTGCATCCACGTGGACGAGGACGAGATCCGTCTGCTGGTGGACAGCGACACCACCGTGGTCCACAACCCCCAGTCCAACATGAACAACGGGGTGGGCTGCGCGGCGGTGCCCACCCTGCTGGAGCAGGGCGCCCTGGTGTGCCTGGGCACCGACGGCATGACCTCGAACATGCTCGAGGAGGCCCGGGCGTCGCTGTTCGTGCGTCACCACGTGGAGCGGAACCCGTCCGTGGGCTGGATGGACACGGTGCGGATGTTGTTTGTGAACAACGCCGCGGTGGCCTCGGCCTACTTCGACCGCACCCTGGGCGTGCTCGCCCCGGGCGCGGCGGCGGATGTGATCGTGGTCGATCACATCCCCTTCACCCCGGTGACCCCCGACAACGTGCACGGCCACCTGCTGTTCGGAGCGGCCGCCGAGCGTGTGGTCACCACCATCTGCGACGGCCAGGTGCTGATGCGGGACGGCGAGCTCCAGACCCTGGACATGGCCGACCTGGCGAAGCGGGCCGCCGCGCGCAGCGGCTCGACCTGGGCCCGGTTCGCGGCGCTCTGAGCCGGTCACACCTTTGATATCGAGAGCGGGAGGGATCGATGCGACAGCTGGACATGGACGAAAAAACGCTCGAGATGGTCGCCATGACCTTGCGGCGATCCGAGCTGTTCGAGGGCTTGCCCGAACCTCACCTGATTCGGGGGGCCAAGAGCGGGACTCTGCTGCACTTCACCGAGGGGGAGGTGTTGATGGAGGAGGGCCAGCCGGCGGACAGCTTCTACGTGGTGCTCACCGGGGAGGCCACGGTCCGGGTGACCCACCCCCGCCGGGGAGACCCCATCGACGTGGGGAGCCTGACCGCAGGCGACGTGGTCGGGGAGATGGGGCCCCTGCTGGACGAGCCCCGCTCGGCCACGGTGATGGCCAGGGAGGCGATCCTGGCGCTGCAGTTCAAGCGGGAGGTGCTGCTCTCCCTGTTCGAGCACCTGCCCCAGTTCGCCATGAGCATGTGCCGGATGCTGGCGGGACGGCTCCAGAATGCGTCACGCATGATCCCCCTACCCGACCACGGGGACGGCGCCGAGCCGCCGCCGTCGGACGTGCTCGGCCTCCTCCCCGTCGACTTCTGCCGCCGCAACCGGGTGGTGCCCCTGTCGGTGGAGGACGGGGTGTTGAAGGTGGGATTCATGGCCGATCCCTCCCCCGCGGTGGTGGCCTCCATCGGCGACCAGGTACCCGGGATGGAGGTGCGCGCGGTGCGCGTGGACCCGACGTTCTGGGACCGGGCGATGGAGGGCCGGGAGGGTGGGGCGGCCGGGGAGCCGGTGGCGGCCCCTGCGACCGGGGAGGCCGCCCCGGCGCCCGCCGCCGCGCCGACGGCCTCGTCCCCGGGCCTGGACCGGATCCTGCGGCGCATGGTCGCCGAGGGCGCGTCGGATCTCTTCCTCGGCGGCGGCGTGCGCCCCTACTGGCGCGTGGACGGCGACGTGATCGAGCTGTCGGACATCCCGGTCTTCGGCGCCGACCAGGTGCTGGAGATGCTCGAACCCGTGCTCGCGCAGCGCAACCTGGACGAGTTCGCCGAGAGGAACGACACGGACTGCGCGCACGCCATCCCAGGCGTCGCCCGCTTCCGGGTCAACCTGTTCCGGGACACCCGCGGAGTGGGCGCCGTGCTCCGAGTGATTCCGGACAAGATCCTGCCGCTGGAGAAGCTGGGAATGCCCCCGGCGGTGGAGTCGATGTGCGACCACCCCAAGGGGCTGGTGCTGGTCACCGGGCCCACCGGGAGCGGCAAGTCCACCACCCTGGCGGCGATGATCGACCACATCAACCGCACGCGGCGGTCCCACATCATCACCATGGAGGACCCGGTCGAGTTCGTGCACCAGTGCAGGAAGTCGCTGGTCAACCAGCGGGAGGTCGGGCCCCACACCGAGAGCTTCAACAAGGCGCTGCGCGCGGCCCTGCGCGAGGATCCCGACATCGTGCTGGTGGGGGAGCTGCGGGATCTCGAGACCATCTCGCTGGCGCTGGAGACCGCGCTGACAGGCCACCTGGTGTTCGGCACCCTGCACACCTCGACGGCCATCGGCACCATCGACCGGATCGTCGACATCTTCCCGGCCGAGGACCAGAACCGGGTCCGATCGGCCCTGGCCGACGCCCTCAAGGGGGTGGTGGCCCAGACCCTGTGCAAGCGGATCGGCGGGGGCCGCGTGGCCGGCTGCGAGATCCTGGTGGTGAACTCGGCGGTGGCCAACCTGATCCGGGAGGGCAAGCCGCACCAGGTCGTCAACGTGATGCAGACCGGTAAGGCCGAGGGCAATCAGCTGCTCAACGAGCACCTGGCCGAGCTGGTCAAGGCCAAGGTCGTGGACGCCCAGGAGGCCCTGAGCAAGACCCCCGAACCGAGGGACCTGGCCAAGACCCTGGGGCTGTGACGCCGGGGAGGTGCTGACCGGCGGGGGGTTTGGTAGGATGCCGTCGGCGAGCGGGGCCCGGTCGGGGTGCTTCCGCTGCCCCTGACCACCACCTCCGGGGGGACACCATGCCTCGTTTCGTCGTCACGATGGGTCGTGAAAAGGTCGACACCTTCAGCCTGGCCAAGGACGAGATCCTGATCGGCCGCTCGGCCGCTCGGCCGACGCGGACATCATCCTGGACAACCTGATGATCTCGCGGCGCCACGCCGAGGTCCGTCGGCTGGGCACCGACTTCATGATCGTCAACCTGGCCGGCAAGAACGGCCTGTTCGTCAACGGTCAGTGGATCGACACGGTCCAGCTCAAGCACGGCGACAACATCGACGTGGGCAAGTACTCGATCCGCTTCGAGTACCCCCAGGACGAGCGGGACAAGCTGGCCGCCGACGACCGCAACGAGGCGGGCGCCGGCTTCAAGGTCTCGACCACCGAGATGCTGGCTCGCATCGAGGGGGGCGACAAGGACAAGGCAGCGCGGCAGCAGGCGGCGGCCGTGGCTGCGGCCATGGGCGAGAACGTGGAGACCTTCCAGCTGGCTCCGGACGAGCTGGCCAAGGTCCGCGAGAAGATGAACATCTCCAAGCAGGCCCACCTGCAGATCAGCACGATCCCGCCCATGGTGGTCGCACTGACCGCGGACCGGGTGACGCTGGGCAAGGGCGCCGACTGCTCGGTCAAGCTGGACACGGGCTGGCTGGCTCCCAAGGTCAGCGCCGCCATCGCTCACCGGGGCGACGAGTTCCTCCTCGAGGTCATCGGCGGCACCGTCAAGTACAACGGTGAGAAGCTCAAGGGCACGACGATCCTCAGCGAGGGCGACACCATCGAGATCGAGGCGATCAAGGTCAAGTTCCACGGCAAGGCGTAGGGGCCGGCTACCGCCCCCCCCCGGCCACCCCCCCCCCCCCGGCGGCCCCCCCGCCCCCCGGCCGGCGCGGCGGGGGGGGGGGGGGGGGGGGGGGGGGGGGGGGGGGGG
>CAZITQ010000018.1:12673-65464 GCA_964542165.1 uncultured Rickettsiales bacterium | reverse complement strand
GGGGTTTGCGGGGGGCCTCCGCCTGGTCGTTGTGGTGGGGGGCGGTGCGGTGGGCGTTGACGTTGTCTATCCGCTGGGGGGCGAGGCCGGCGTCGCGCAGCGCCGCCTCCATCGCCCGGGCGGCGCCGCTGCCGTCCTCCTTCGGCTGCACCAGGTGCCAGGCCTCCGCCACGTTGCCGAAGCCCAGCACGCGAGCCAGCGGCCGCGCGCCCCGGGCCCGCGCGTCCCCGGCCCGCTCCAGCACGAACACCGCCGCGCCCTCGCCGATGCACATGCCCTGTCTGCGCGCGTCGAAGGGCAGCGGTCGCTCGGGAGCCACCAGGCTGAGGGCGTTGAAGCCGGCGTGGGTCAGCCGACAGAGGGCGTCGGCGCCTCCCACGATGGCCCGGTCCGCTACGCCGGCCTGCAGCCAGCGGAGGCCCTGCCCGATCGCGTTGGTGGCCGAGCTGCAGGCGGTGCTGATCGTGCTGGTGGGCCCGGTGAGCCTCGCCGCGCGCACCAGCACGTCGGCGGTGGTGCCGATCGGCGTGGACAGGAACTCCTCGGGGCGGGCGTCGTCCCAGTAGTCGGCCCCCTCGGGCAGGTCGAGCAGCGCGCCTTCGGCGTCGGGCATGCCGGCGGTGGAGCCCCCGAAGGCCAGGCCGGCCCCCGCCAGGTCGTCGCGGTGGAGCCCGGCCGCCGCCAGCGCCTCGGCCAGCGCCGTCAGGGCGAAGGCCGCGGTCCGGCCGTAGCGGCCCGTCTGGAGGACGCCGGTCTCCGGCCCCTCGAAGCGCACGTCGTCCCGCACCTCCGCGCCCGCCTGGGAGCGGTACCCCGACGCGTCGAACCGGGCGATCCTGCCCACCCCACAGGCACCCGACCGCAGGCCCTCCCGGAAGGCCCCGCAGCCGACGCCGATCGGGGTCACCACCCCCAGTCCGCTGATCACCACCTCGCTCAACTGCCTGCCTCCCGCCGGACCACCAGCTCCGCCTGGGCCACCATCCGATGGTGCACCCACACCTCCCCATCCAGCAGCACAAGGTCGCCGAAACGTCTCCGGATCGCCACCTTGATCGTCAGCGGATCGCCGGGACGGACCTCGCCGGCGAACCGGACCTTGTCGACCTTCGCCAGGGTACCCGCCTCGGGCGGCCCGCCCTGCCCCGCCGCCAGCAGCCCGTTCAGGGCCGCAGCGGCCTGGGCCATCGCCTCCACGCAGAGCAGCTGGGGCGCCATGCGCAGCCCCCAGGTGGCGCCGGCGCGGGGCAGGGTCCAGGAGAACCGGCCCGTCTCCTCGCGCAGGCTCTCGACCTGGCCGACGAAGCGGAAGGGCTCGGCCTGGGGGATCGGCAGCGGTCCGCGGTCGACCACCGGGGCTGGCGTCCTACGGGGTCTGCTCGTTGATGAAGTCGGTCATGGTGCGGATGGACTGGAAGACCTTCTGGCCCGCCTCCTCGTCCACGCCGACGCCGAACTTCTCCTCGATCGCCACCGCCAGCTGGAGGGCGTCCAGGCTGTCCAGCCCCAGCCCCTCCTCACCGAAGAGCTGTCCGTCGGGGTCGATCTCCTCGGGCTCGTACTCCTCGTGCAGGTTCAGCGCTTCCATCAGCATCTCGCGCACGCTCTCGATCGTCGCGGCAGCCATCAACCAGTCCTCTTCGTCATCCGCAGCGAGGCGCTGCGCCCGATACCGGGGTCGCGGGTCGGTCGAGCCCGGCACCGTATACCCGAAATGGGGGGGGCTGGAAAGGCGACCGGGGGGCCACACCAGCTCATGGGGCGTCCTCCCCCGGCAGCCACCGGGCCAGCAGCGCCGGCATCACCACCACCGAGCTGACGAAGGCCAGCGCCAGGGCCACCACCACGGCGATGCCGAACGAGGCCAGCGCCGAGAACGACGAGAGGGACAGCACGCCGAACGCGGCGAGCGTCGTCAGGGTGGTCACCAGCACCGCCCGGCCGGCGCCGGCGAGCGTGTCGTCCAGGCGTCCGGGTCGTCCGCCCTCCATGTACCGGTCCAGCACGAACAGGTGATCGTCGATCCCGATGCCGATCAGCAGCGGGACCGCGGGCAGCGCGAAGGGCGTGATCGGTAGACCGAGGGCCGAGTGGACCGCGAAGAACAGGCCGAGCGCGGCGCACAGCGGCAGGGCCGCCAGGATCACGACCCGCAGCCGCCGGTACCGCACGGAGAGGACCAGCAGCAGCGCCAGGCCGCCCAGCCCCACCAGCTGGGGCAGGAACATCGGCAGCACGCGCGCCGACTCGAGCTCCACCAGCTGCTTGCCGGTCACCCAGGCGCGCACGCCGACCGTCGGCGGGGGCAGCAGGGCGTGCACCCGGGCGGCCGTCGCCTCGGGGTCTCCCGCGTCCGGGACGCGGGTCACGAGGCGCACGCCGTCGGCCGAGCGGGAGAGGTGCTGGTCCTCGAACCAGGCCACCCAGCCGGGCGTCTCCGCCTCGCCTTCGAGCCGGACCAGCCGGTCCAGCCCCGGCTCGAAGGGCTCGGCTCGGAAGCCCCGGGCCACCAGCTCGAGGCGCAGCGCGTCCGCGGCCGCGGCGAGATCCAGCCGCGACCGGGCCCGGGCCCGCCGCTCGTGGGCGGTGGCGTCGGCCGGCCGGAGCGCCGCGAGGCTGTCCGGACGGAGCTCGGCCAGCGCGTCGGCCAGCCGGTCGTTGGCCTCCAGCACGGCCTGCTCGTCGTCGCCGCGCAGCACCACGAGGACCGGGTCGCCGTCCTCCTGGAACCGCTCGTTGAGCGCGAGGTCCACCTGGACCGGCTCCAGGCTGGGCGGCTGGAACGCCGAGAGGTCGACCTCGAACAGGAGCCCGCGCCAGCCGATCAGCAGCGCCGCCACCGCCACGATCACCCCGACGAGCACCCGGCCGTTGCGCCGGTACAGGAGCCTGGCCAGGCCGCGGGCGAGCCCCGCGCCCACCCCCGGGTCCCCGCCGAGCCGCCGCCCCAGCAGCAGCCACAGCGCCGGGAGCACCGTGAGCATCAGGGCGGCGTTGATCAGCACGCCGAGCCCGGCCAGCACCCCCAGCTGGCCGAGGGCCCCCGTGGCCACGGCCGCCACCGCCAGCAGCGCCAGCGACGTGGTCAGCGACGCGACGATCACCGCCGGGGCCACGCCCCGCACGGCGACCCGCGTGGCCGGCCCCGGCGGGTGCTCGAGGCGCGCCTCCCGGTAGCGGCCGATCAGGTGGATGGCGGGGTCGATGCCGAGGCCGAAGATGATCGCCAGGGCGCCGGCCGCGATCGGGTTGATCTGGCCGTAGATGAAGCCGCCCAGGCCCATCGTCAGCCAGGCGGTGGCCGGCAGGATCAGGAACACCAGGCCCAGGCTCGACAGCGAACGGTAGAAGCCCAGGTAGAGCAGCAGCACCACCAGGATCGAGACGATCGACAGCTTCATCGCGTCCCGCTTGGTCGCGGCTGCGATGGCCGTCGCGTGGGCCCAGGTGCCGGTGAAGCGGAGCGTCATGTCGTCCGGCACCACGCCTTCGGCGATCGCGTCGAGCTCCGCCAGCCCCTCGGCCCGGAAGGCCAGCCCGCCGCTGCCGGTGGTCCGGATCAGCACCAGCAGCGCCCCGCCGTCCGGGGAGACGAAGCCCTCCCCGCCCGCACCGATCCGACGATTCCCGCGGTCCAGCCGCTGGCCGAGCAGCTCGGTCAGCCCCAGGGGATCGTCCAGCAGCAGCTGCCGGATCTGCTGGGGCATCGGCCCGCTCAGGAGCCGACGCAGCGTCTCCGCTCGCGCGCGGATCGCCTCCGGGCTGGTCCGCTCCTGAAGGGCTGCCAGCGTCTGCTCGTCCGCCAGGTCGAGCAGCAGCCTCGGATCGGCGGCCACGAGCTCGTCGGTGGGGCTGACCGACACGGCCTCCACCACCGAGGCCCCCTCCAGCGCCTCGACCAGGGCGCGGCCGGTCTCCAGCAGCCGGTCGGGATCGCTGCCCTGGTCCAGCTCCAGCAGCCCGTAGACCGTCCGGGAGGCGCCGAAGCCCTTCAGGACCTCCGCCAGCCCCTCGGTCACCTCGCTGCGGTCGGGCAGCAGGTCCGCCACGTCGGCGGCCACCCGGAGTCGGAGCACTCCGGGGGCGGCGAGCGCCAGCGCCAGCGCCAGCAGCAGCAGGCGTCGCAGCGGCCGGATCGGCGCCTCCGGGCGGGCTTCTTCGGGCATCCGCAGGGGTATACCTCCCCGATCCGCTCAGGGCGATGGGGGGGGCTGGGTCGCGGCCCGCTCCGCCGGCGTCAGGAACCGCTCCGGCGGCAGCGGCTCACCGATCTTCACCTCGCTGAAGGCGATCACGGTCCGGTCACCCGTCGACTCGTCCATCTCCACCCGCCTCACCGCGAGCGGAGCCCCGCCCACCTCCAGCACCACCCGCGCGAACAGCGCCCCGACGTCGTCCCCCAGCGGGCGGAGCTCGAAGCGCCCCTCCCCCAGGTCCGAGCCGGAGAAGGAGCGGCCCAGCACGTCGATGTCCAGGGTGAACATCCCCTCGAAGAGCTCCGCCAGCTTGTCACCGCCCGGAATGCCGAAGCCGCCGGCGCCCTCCGAGGCCTGCGCATCGGTACCCGCCGGGTAGAAGCGTCCGTCGGCCATCAGCACGGCCGGTCCGCCGTCGTAGCTCCAGAGCAGGCGGCCGTCCTCGCGGCGCAGCAGCAGGCTGCCGGTCTCCACCACCGCCTCGGCGAACAGCACCGACGTCTTCGTCTGCTCGAACCGGGCCTGGACGGTCGTCGCCTCGTCCAGCTTGCCGGCGGCCTCCACCAGGGTGGCGGGCAGGCCGTCGGCGCCGAACGCGCAGGCCGACGAGCAGACCACGGCGGCCACCGCGGTGCAGGCCACCCAGAGGGGGATCGTGGTGCGGCGGCGACGGACGGGGCGGGGCACGGGCAGATCCTCCAGCACGGCGGGCTCGCCGGTCAGCTCGGACAGGGTCACGGACCGCAGGCCCCGCTCCTCCAGGTCCGCGAGGATCCCGGGCAGGGCGCGCACCGCCGGCGGCTGGAACCGGCCGTGGCGGGCCGCGTCGTGGAGGAGGACGATGTCCCCCTCCCTGATCTTCGACCGGACCCGCGCCCGGACGAGGTCGGGGTCGGGGATCTTGCCGTCGAAGGGGCGCAGGGACCAGGCGACGAAGCGGAACGACGGCCGGCAGACGTCCAGCACCTCCGGGGTGGCCACCCCCACCGGCGGGCGGAAGAAGCGGGGCACACCGCCGGTGACGCGCTGGATCGTGCGCGCCGCCCGCTCGAAGTCGTCCGCCAGCCACCTGGGGCTGAAGATCCGCTGCCAGCGGTGGTCGTGGCCGTGCATCGCCACCTGGTGCCCCCGTCGCACGATCTCCCGCGCCACCTCCGGCCGTCGCTCCACCTCCTCCCCGATCACGAAGAAGGTGCCGCGGGCGCCGGCCGCGTCGAGGTGGTCGAGGATCGCGCGCGTGTGCACGGGGTCGGGCCCGTCGTCGAAGGTGAGCGCCACCTGGCCCGGCCGACCGGGCACCCGCACCAGCGCCGGGCCGAAGAGCTGCCACTGGGGCGTGATCGTCACCAGCACGAGCACGCCCAGCAGGCACCACACGCCGAGCATCAGCAGCGGCCAGGCGCCGGGCGCGACGAGGTAGACCAGCGCCATCTCCACCCAGCAGGCGGCGATCGCCGAAGGGACCACGAGCGCTGCGAGGGGGGAACGAGACATGGTCGGGGAGCTGGCGGCTATTCGTCGGGCTCGAAGTCGTACCACGTCTTCGAGGCGAGCGACCGCACGGCCGCCTCACCACCCTTCGCCCAGGCATCGGCCAGCGCCTTGCGCCAGGCCGCCTTCTTGGCCGCGATCTGCTCCGGCGTCAGGTCGGTGGGGGGCGGGACGTCGTCGGCGGACGGCCAGGCCTCGTCCGCCTCGTCCGCGGCGGGGGGCGCGGGCTGCGCTTCAGCGGGGGGCGCGGGCTCCACCTGCTCTTCGGCGGGGGGCGCGGACTCCGCCTGCGCTTCGCCAACCTCCCAGGGCTCGGGCTCCCGGTCCTCCTCGTCATCCCAGCTGTCCAGCGAGGGCATGTCGGCCGTCTCGTCCAGGCGCGGGTTCGAGGGCGGGCGGGCGGGGCTGCCCGTCGGCTCCCAGGGTTCGGGCTCCCCACCGGCTTCCGCCGACTCCCAGGGCTCCGGCTCGCCCCCGCCTTCCGCGGCCTCCCAGGGCGCGGGCACTCCGGCCGGCTCGGCTGCGACGCCGCCCAGGCTCCAGGGGTCTTCCCCCGCGTCCGCGCCCCAGGGGTCCTCCGCCGGGGCCGGCGCGGTGGGCGGTCGCACGAAGGGGTCGAGGTCGTCCTCCTCCGGTGGGGGCGGCGCGGGGGGCCGCACGAAGGGGTCCAGATCGTCCTCCGGCGGGGCGGCGGAGACGGGCTCGGGCTCCGGCGCGTCCGCGACCGGCTCGGCGGGCGCCTCCTCCTCCTCGATCGGCTCCGGCGGGGGCGGGGGCGGCGCCGCGTCCTCCGCGGGCTCCAACTCCTCGGCCGGCGCCGGGGCCGGCGTCGGGCCGGACTCGTCCGTCGCCGCGCGCTGCTCGGGGGGGACCAGGGGCGCCGGCAGCTCCGAGGAGTCGCCGTCCACGCTCCAGCCGGACCCGAAGCCCCACGGATCGGCGAAGGGGGAGTAGCGCGGCTTGTCGTCGTCCTCCTCGGCGGGCTCCACCTGCGCGGTGCTGGCCATCGGGTCGTCGTCGAGCGGCGGGAAGGCGGGCGGCGTCTCGGCGCCGGACTCCTCGGGCAGCGGCTTCCAGGGCACGTCCCCGGGGTCACCCTGGCCGAAGTCGTCCGAGTCGCCGTCCTCCGGGAAGGCGACCTCGTCGGCGAACGGCGAGTCCGAGGCGAAGGGTGAGTCCGAGGCGAAGGGCGAGTCCGGGGCGGCAGGCGGCTCGTCCGGCCGCGGCTCCGGCTCGGCCAGCGGCGAGCGACGGGGCGCCAGGTCCGGCGGGGCGACCTCGTCGTCGTCGACCAGGGCCGGCAGATCCCACTTGCCCAGGTCGTCCTCGCCGGCGTGCTCGGCGATCAGGTCCGTGGTCGACTCCCCGTCCCAGATCGCGCGGTTCCAGGCCTCCGTGTCGACCTTGCCGTCCTCCTCGTACTCGTCCTCCCGCTCGCCCAGCTGGTCGAACAGGACCGCGTGGGGGGTGATGCCCTCGCCGAACGGGTCGAGCACCTCGGCCACCCGGCGGCGCAGCACCCCGCCCTCGGCCAGGTCCACCTCGCGGGGCGGGCACTCGCTGCCGTCGGCGTTGCGGACCACCATCACCCGCGGCCGGGCGAAGGCCTCGGCGGTGCGGCCGCCGGAGGTGACCACCCCGATCTCGTTGGTGGTGAGCCGCACCAGGGAGCCGTAGGGGTACCGGCCGACGACGTTGACCAGCGCCTTGACCACCACCGGGTCGAAGACCACGTCGCCGGCGGCCATGATCATCTCGAGCGCCTTGGCCGGCAGCAGACCGGGCTTCTCGTCCACCGGGGTCACGAGGGCGTCGTAGTGGTCGGCGACCGCGATGATCCGGGTGTAGACGGAGAGCCGCTTGCGACCCAGGTTCGGGTAGCCGCCGGGCCGCCGGTAGTGCATGTGGTGCTCGAGGGTCACCAGCAGGCGACGCATCAGGCCCGGCCCGTACTCGCCCTGCCGGAGCAGCGCCTTGAAGCCCGCGATCGGGTGGTAGCGCATCCGGCGGTCGGGCTCCCACTCCTCCAGAGACGTGCCCTTCTCCTCCGCCTCGCGCTCCGCCGCCGCGTAGCCGAGGTCGTGGAACATGGCGGCCGCGCCGAGCTCGGCCAGCTCGACCCGGGACAGCTTCAACTCCCGGCCCAGGGCCACCGCCAGCGAGGAGACGTTGACGCAGTGGTTGTAGTAGGGGTCCTCGACGCCGTGGATCGTGTGGAGCTTGAGGAAGTCCTCCGGGTCCTCCTCGGCCACGTCCACCAGGTCGTGCACGATCTTGCGGATCCGGAGCGGGTTGGCGGTCTCGGCCGCCTCCACCGCCCGGAAGTAGTCCTTCACCGCCAGCACGCCCTTGGTGTAGGCGAGCGCGGCCACCTCCTGCTCGGCCGCCGCGTCGCCGACCGCGGTCATCGAGACATCGGAGTCGCCCGACTTGAAGTAGTAGGGACGGTCGAAGTCCACGTCGGGGATGTCGGCCCGCTCCAGCTCGGCCCGGATGTTCTCCAGCGGGTCCGCGGCGTCCTCGGTCTTCGGCGGAGGGCGCGTGTTCAGCAGCAGCAGCAGCAGCGACTTCAGGTCCTCGACCGCCGGGGGCGCGTTGAACGTGATGCCGCCGATCCCGTGCCGGTTGAGCACGTTCACCAGGTAGGTGATGTTGCTGTAGGCGCTGGCCTCCATCTTGATCCGGAGGTCGTTCAGGTAGACCTGCCCCTCGACCGTGATGAAGTGGGTCCGGTGGATGGAGACGTTGAGGGCGGCCAGGATGCCGTGCAGCCGGCGCAGCGGCTCGTTGACCGCGGCGTTGTCCGAGGAGTGGATCGCCAGCGTGCGCAGCGACATGAAGAGGTAGTTGACGAGGTTCCTCCCCATGTCGCGGAGCTGACCCAGCTCCGACTCGTCCGCCGCGGAGAAGGCCGCCTTGTCGCTCACCCCGTCGAGGGAGAGGAAGCCTTCGTCGCCGCGGCCGGGGGGACGGGGCGCGTCACTCACGACTTGGCCCTCCGCCGCGCCTCGACCAGGCGGCGGGTCACCAGCTCACGGAAGTCCTCCGTGCCGCGGGTGCGCACCTGGCGCAGCTTGCTGATCGCCCCCGGTGTGGCGGCCATGGCGAGCCCCTCCACCGCGAGCCGGTTCCACTCGATCACCTCGGGGGTGCCCACCAGGCCACCCATGCGGGAGCGCACGTTGAGCTTCATCCGCTCGGCCAGCACACGGGTCGCGTACTCCGGATCGATCTCGGCCACGAGGAGCACCACGCGCTTCCGGGTGATGTCGTCGAGCAGCTTGAACCCCTCCTCCGCGAACCAGCGGAAGAGCGTCTGGGCCAGGCGGGCGTCGCCCTGCCGGTCGACGGCGAGCAGCGCCTCGTCCCGCACCTCCGCCTCCGCGTCCTGCAGCGCCCTGCGGAAGACGCGGGGCGAGCGGTCGGTCAGCGGGACCCGGCCCAGGATGCGGATGACCGCGCGGCGGATGATCGCGTCGTTCCAGGAGATGGCGCGCTCCACCAGGTCGATCGACTCGGGCGTGCGCAGCGTCGCGAGGCAGCGCAGGCTGGCCAGCGCGGCCGGCACGTGCTCGCCGCCCAGCGCCTCGCGGTACAGCTCCAGGTCGGACCCGGTGGTGCGGATCAGCGTGCCGGCCAGGATGTTGGCCATGTGCTCGGTCATGCCGTGGCCGAGCAGCTTGAGCACCTCCCGGGACTCGAGGTCCGGCAGCAGCTGCTGGAGGATGTCCCAGGCCAGGTTCTCGGTCTCCTCGTCGCCGGTGGCGGCGGCCACGAGGGCGCCCAGGGAGTCTCCCCCCGAGCAGTCGGCGAGCATGTCGGCGGCGCAGCGGGTCAGGTGCTCCGGGTAGACCCCGCCGGCGGCGATGCGCCGCAGGTACCGCAGCAGGCGGTCGTAGGCCACGAGGTCGCGCTGCCGGATCAGGAAGCGCCGGATCGGGGCGATCATCGGCTGGAAGTCCGCGACGCCGAAGAACTCCGGCTCCTGGAGGGTCAGCTCGAAGCAGTAGTCCAGGAGGTGCAGCAGCCCGACCTGGTTCTCCTCGTCCAGGTCGCTGCGGATGTGCTCGATCTCGTGGAAGTCGATCGGGTTGTACCGGATCTCCACCATCCCGCCGCGCAGCACCAGCGGGTAGTCCCTCGATCCGGGGTAGAGGCCCGCGGCGAACCCGCCGCCCGCGAAGCCGCTGCCCTCCAGCTCGCCGTCCTCGAGCGTGGCCATCGCCGCGGTCTCGCCCGAGGCCCGGACCTTCGTCTTGCGGGCGCCCCGTCGCTTCTCGTGGCTGTCCAGCCCCTCGGCGACGATCGCCTCCGCCTCGGCGTCCCGGAACGACGCCATCACCCGACCGCCGCCCTCCTCGCCCACGGCGGCGGACAGCGTGGCCCCCGAGCGCGGCCCGCGGGCGACGCCCCCCTCGGGCTCGTTGAGGAACTTCTCCCGCTTTCCGGATTCCCTCATCCGGGCCAGGAGCGTGTCCCGCTTGCCCGAGATCCGCTCCATCATCCGCGGGATCGCCTCGCCGGTGTCCGCCTTGGGGCGGCCGTCCTCGTCGAACGAGCCGGTGGCGTGCAGATCGTGGGTGAAGCCCTCGACCGCGTTGTAGGTGATGTGCTCGAAGGACCGCTTCCACAGCATCGTGACGACGTCGTCTTCTTCGGCGTCGCGGCCGGTGGAGGCCCGCTTGGCGAGGATGTCCAGCAGGGCCTCCACCTCCTTGAAGGTGAGGCCCGGCTTGAACTGGATCGCGCGGATACCGTCCCGGAACAGGCGGAAGGGCAGCCCCTGCTCCCGGTCGGCGTCGTGATAGACCTCGTGCTCCCCGAGCTGGAAGCGGTCGGCGCCCACCATCAGGCGGATCGCCCCGTGGGTGCTCAGGAACTCCTCGAAGCCTTCGGTCAGCTCCTGGATGAAGAGGGTGATCGCCCGGTTGTCGCGGGCGTAGAAGCCGAAGGAGCGGGCGGTCTTGGCCAGGTTGTAGAGGATCTGAGCCACGTCGCGGGGCGCGCCTTCGAGCTTCCGGCGGACGTCCCGCCTCAGCTCACCGTCGTCCTTCGGCATGGTCGGATCGACCATCGCTGCCTCCGTCCCCTACCCAGCCTGTAACCGTATCAGGCGATCGCCCCGTCTCGAAAGGCCCGCCGGGTCGCTCAGGGGGCCGTCACCCCGCCGAGCACGCGCGCGCAGAAGTCGACGAACCGCTCCACCTCGGTGGCCGCGGCCGGGGCCAGCACGGCCCCGTCGAAGCGGAGCCGGGTCCGGCGGCTGAACAGCGGGCCGGACCAGGAGCCCAGGGAGTCGACCTCCCAGAAGGGCGTCAGCTTCTGCCCTTCCGGAGGAGCGCCGCCCGAGTGGCGACTCCGGAACGTCCAGCTCTCCAGCAGGTCCACCTCCAGCGGCAGCGTGTCGCGGGCGAAGGGCCAGGACTGTCCCGACTCGTCCGCGGACGCCGCGGCGGGCAGCCCGGGTACCGGCAGGTAGCGGTCCACCAGCACCGCGTCGAGGGGCAGCTGACCGGTGGCGGAGACCGCGACCCGGCCGCCCGCCTCCTCCTCGATGGTCAGCTCGAGCTCCTGCCGCCAGGCCCCGTGGAGCCAGGCGAGGTCCCGCTCCGGCGCGCCGACGGGTCGGCCCGCGGCCTCCCACTCGCGCACGCGGGCGGCGGGGGCGCCGCTGAGGACGCCGGCGACCTGGAGGTCGATCCGGGCGTCGGCGGCTTCGCGGGCGTTCAGGGTCCAGTTCTGGCGCGGCGGATCGGCCGGCAGACGCAGCCAGCGGGCGCCCCGATCGCCCAGCATCAGGGCGTCGCGCCCGATCAGCGACTCGTCCAGCGCGCCCAGCCAGGCCGCGCTGCGCGACGGGTCGATGAACAGCGGGCCTCCCCCCTCCTCGAGGTGCACGTCCGGCAGGAAGACGAGCGTCTGGTTGAGCAGCGCCAGGGGCGGATCGCCGGGCGCCACGCGGTGGGCCGACCGGCTGGCGAGCACGATCTCCGCCCGGATCTCGGCCGCCCGGAGCATCGCCACCAGCAGCGCCGCCCGGTCCGCCGCAGTGCCCGCCCCCTCGGCGGCGGTGTCGGAGGCACGACGGGGCAGCTGCCAGCCGCCCCCGCGCCCGCCGGAAGGGTCGAACTCGATCGTGTCGAGGGCCAGGCGGGTCGCCTCGAGCACCGAGGCGAGCACGTCCGGCTGGGCCAGCACCCGGCCGGCCAGCGGGATGGCGTCCCCGCGGGCGCGGGCGGCGGCGTCGAAGAAGGCCTTGTGGTCCAGCGCCAGGTTGTCCCAGGTCTCGCCGGAGGTCACCGCGATCGCCGGGACCCGGCCGGACAGGGTGCCCACGCCCGGTCGCAGCGGCAGCCGCTCCACCGACTCGAGCTCGAAGAACGTGCGGTAGCGGCCCCGACCGAGCTCCTTGATGTTGAGCTCGATCGACCAGCCGTGGGGGCGGACGTGGGGACGCTGCCCGGGACCATGCTCCACGGCGAACTCGAAGCTGGCGGCCCGGGCCCAGAGGGGCTGCACGGGCAGGAGCATGGCGAACCGGTGGTCGAGCCGCGCCAGCCGGGGCCGATGCACGACCACGTGCGCCTCCACCTCGGAGCCCGCGCGCCGCTCGTTCGCCGGGGGCAGCCAGCGGCAGAGGACGGGCACCCCGAGGTGCCCGAAGCCGCTGTCCAGGGGCTCCTCCTTCACCTCCCCGCGGTCGGACTCGCAGATGTCGCCCATCCCGGCGTCGATCACGGTGACGGGGATGCCGTCCCCCTCCGCCAGGGTCTGGAGCAGGATCACGCGGAACCGGACGTGGCGCTCGATCGTCTCCTCGGCGTCCAGGACGACCGTCTCACTCCAGCTCTCCGCCCTGGGCACCTCGTGGTCGGTCCCCCGGTAGAAGAGGTGCCGGTAGCCGGGCGTCTCGACGCGCGGCCCCCGCCGGGCGGCCTCGGCGACGGGCACCAGCGCGGGCAGCGCGAGAAGCAGGCACAGCAGACAGGTCAGCCGTCTCAAGGGCGCCTCCGGAGGCCGTGATGGGAAGGACCGGATCGGGGCGGGATCAGGGCTCGGAGCTGTCGTCGTCGTCACCGGCGCTGTCGTCGTCGTCGCCCGGCAGGCACTCCTCCGGGATACCCAGATCCGGGCCGCCCGAGTCGTCGTCGTCGCCGGCGCTGTCGTCGTCGTCGCCCACCACGTCGTCCCAGGGGCCGAGCTCGATCCCGGAGACCAGCAGCCGGAAGGTCTCCAGCTGGGTGTCGAACAGGCTCCAGCCCATCGGCACGTCCATCAGCCAGGCGTAGAAGCCGGTGGGCAGGTCGAGGGTGCTCGGCTCCACCCACAGCAGGAAGCGGGTGGCCCCCGCGGCCAGCGGCGTGTCGCAGGTGCCCGGGATGAACTGCTGGTCGCCGTCGTCGTAGTAGGCGAAGACCCAGTACAGCGCGACGTCCACGTCGAAGTCGGCCTCCGGCCAGGGGCCGATGTGGGCCGCCGGCGGCGTCCCGGCGATGTTCCAGTCCACCAGGTCCGCAGCGCGGAGCTCGTAGTTGGAGGCCGGGATCGTGAACCGCTCGGGGTCCATCACGGTGGGGGTGTCCTCGTCCAGCGCCGAGAAGTGCATCGCCGAGACGACCGAGCCCGTGGGCAGCAGCACGTCGGTGGTCAGCGGGACCGTGCCGCCGGAGTTGGACAGCAGCGCCACGCGGATCTCCGGGCCGATGGCGGAGTTCGTCCCGTCCGGCGTGTGGTCGACGTCGAGGTCGTCGTCCCCGTCGGCCAGGTCGTCGAACTCGACGGTGTTCCAGCCGTAGCCGCCGCCCCAGGCCTCGACCTCGTCCGGCGGGTCGTCGCCGTCGAAGCGGATGAAGGCGTGCAGCAGCTCGGAGAAGCCGAGGATGTGGTCGGCCTGCGTGTGGTCGCCGCTGTTGTCCAGATCGACGTAGGTGAAGGGGAAGTAGATCGCCACCTCGGCGTCGCCCTCGAGCACCGGGGCGAAGTCGTCGTCGGGCGGCTCCCCCTCCACGTAGACGGTGTAGACCGTGTCGCCGATCAGGCCGCCCTTCTCGGACACGACGTTCGTCCAGCGCTCCTCGGACGGCGGCCCCTCGTCGCCGATCACGGCGAGGCCCGCCCGCACCGGCCCCGTCGGCAGGTCGCCGGTGACCGACTGGTAGAGGATCGTGCCCCCCAGGCCGGTGCCCGGCGGGATGGTGAAGTCGTCGTCGTCGACCACCGTCGAGTCATCGTCGTCGGGGCCGGCGTCGTCGTCGTCGCTGAAGTCGTCGTCGTCGGCCACGGCGTCGTCGTCGTCCAGATCGCCCGTGGGAGGAGGACAGGCCAGCACGCCGGCGAGGGCCAGCGCGGCCAGGAGCGCCAGGAGGGAGGACTGGATTCTCATCGGTCGGTCTCCAGGAAGAGCTTGCTGTCCTGGATCTTCACCTCGACGATCGAGGCGGAGAGATCCGGGTCGGACTCACAGCTGCCGTCGGACAGGTCGAACCTGTATCCGTGCATCGAACAGGCGAGCGCGCCGTCCTGCAGCTCGCCTTCGCCGAGGGAGCCGCCGGCGTGGGGGCAGCGGTCCGCGGTGGCGAAGAAGCCGGCGTCGGTCCGGGCCAGCGCGTACCGGCGGCCGAAGATCTCCACCGGCCGCACCGTGCCGGCGGGGAACTCGCCGGGGACCAGCCCCTTGACCTGGACCCACATGCGCCCCTTGCCGGCCTCCTCGTCCACCGGCTGGGAGCGGGCGAACAGCGGCTTCTGGGGGGCCGTGGCGGGCCGCGGGGTGTTGCGGGGCGGCGGTGGCGGTGGCGGGCGGCGGCGGGGGCGCGCGGGGGCGGGGGCCCCCCCCCCCGCCGCCGGCCCGGGCCCCCCCGCCGGGGGGGGGGCGGGCGCGTGCCCCTGGAGCGGGGCTGGCAGCAGGCCCTGGACCTGGCCATGGACTCCGGCTCCCTGACCGCCCTGCAGGACGCCGCCCGCGTGCTGCAGGCAGCCGCCACCGACACAGGCGACGTGGCTCGCGTGGCCCAGCTGGCCGGCATCGTGTCCCAGGCCGCCGACGCCCAGGGCGACTATCCAGCCCGCGTGCTGTCGCGGCTGGAAGAGGGCCTGGCTCTGGCCCACAGCGGCCAGGCGGCCCGCGGCGCCGCCGTCGCCGACGAGGCCGGCCAGATCGCCCGACTGTCAGAGGAGCGCGCCTTGGAGCAGCGCGCCCGCCTGACCCAGGCCCAGATCCTGGAGCTCTCTCCCAGCGGCGCGGGCGCGACGAAGATCTACCGCGAGCTGCTGGACGAACTGGATCCCAACTCGGCACGCGAGCAGGGCTTGGCCGGACGAGCCGCCCTGGGCCTGGGGCGCTGCGCCAGCGGCAAGGAGCGCCACAGGGCCCTGCTGCTGGCCCGGGACATCGGCCGCCGCAGCGGTGATCGCTTCCTGTTCATCCCGGCCTGTCTGGCCCTGGTGGATCTGCACGTGGCCCTGAACCAAAGGCCCCAGGCCATCGCCGCCCTGGTGCAGGGCCGCGCGCTGACCGCTCGCATGGGGGGCGCCCAGGCGGCGCATCCCTTCGACCAGGTGGCGGCCGGCCTGCGCGAGGAGTGGGGCGCGACCGCGTTCGATCGCGCATTGCAGGACTTCCGCTCGGGGCAGTGGTACGCGAAGGAGAGCTGAGCCACCTACTCCTCGATGGTGCAGCCCGTCTTCTCTCCCGTGTAGCGCGCTCGCGTGCGCCCCATGCCCAGGGCCCGAGCGCGTACCTTACGCGCATCGTGATCCGCCTTGAACTTCGCCACGTCGGGGCTCACACGCGTCCACTCGGCGCAGAAATCCTCGTCGCGCTCCATCACGAAAAGGCAGGAGCAGACCTCTTGGGCGGAGAAGCCCGAGGCCAACCGAAACAGGCTGTTGCGGTATCTCGAGACCTTCTCGTCCTCGTCCGGGGGGGGCTGCGTCCAGGGGGAGGCCTCGGCCCGCGCGCTGGCGTCGAAGCCTACCAGCTCCAGGGCCAGCCGCAGCGTCTCATTGTGCAGATAGCTGCCGTCGCGATCGTCGCCGTTGCGGGCGATGACCAGCTCGGCCTGGGGCAGCACGTAGATGGACTGACGCCAGTGGCCCAGGGCGGCGAAGCTGCCCTCGGGGGCATTGGGCCAGGGCAAGCCGTCCAGCCCCGCCTCGGGAACGCGGCGGTTCAACCAGAAGCCGCGGCCCTGCACCGCGCCGCCGCCATGGTCCATGGGCCGCTTGCGAAAGGGCTCGCTGACCTGCGTCGAAGCGGCGACCCAGCCCTCGGGCAGCAGGCGCCGCTGCTCCCAGCAGCCCTCGTTCAGAAGCAGCCAGCCGAAGCGCGCGAAGTCGCGCGTGGTGGCGTAGACGTAGGAGGAGCCCACGTAGGTGCCAGCGCCATCCCGTTCCCAGACCGCCGAGCCCATGCCGATGGGCTCGAAGAGCAGCTTCCAGGGGTAGTGCTCGCCGTGGGCCGGCGCCAGCACCGCGCCGAGCACGGCCGAGGCCACGTTGGTGTCGCCCGAGGAGTACATCCAGGTCTCACCCGGCGGATCGCGCAGGGGATGGCCCGTCACGAAGGCGGCCATGTCCGTGCGCCCCTGGCCGTAGAGCATGGCCAGCACCGAGGATGCCGTGGGCGACTGCCCCTCGTAGGTCTCGCGCCACTGGAAGCCGGTGGAGAACTCCAGCGCGTGCCGCAGCGTCACCTGGCAGCTCTCCTGGGAGCCCACCTCGACATGCTCGCAGATGGAGTCGTCCAGCTCCAGCAGGCCCCGCTCCAGCGCCACTCCGGCCAGCGCGTTGGTGAAGCTCTTGCTGGCGGACCAGGCGATATGGCGGCTCTGGGAGTCGTAGCCGTGATCGTAGCGCTCGTAGACGACGTCGCCCTTGTGCACGATGACGATGCCGTCGGTGCGCACGCCGCGGCGCTGCTCGTCGTCCCAGTCCAGCCCCGGGGGAAAGAGGTAGTCCTCAAGCGCGGCCAGCTGCTCGGGGCGCTGCTGGGCCACCTCCTGGCTGCGATCCGGCCAGCTCTCGCCGGGATAGCTGCGCAGGGCCGGGCAGGTGGAGGCGAAGGACTCGCCGGGATCCGGCTCGACCTGCTGGGGTGCCACGAAAGGCGCCTCGGGCGCGGGCGGGGAACCGTCGACGGGCTCGTCCGCAGCCAGGAGCAACGAAGAGAACAGGAGCGACGCAATCATGCAGGCGAGGTAACACGGAGCCGGAGCGCGCCCCCTGTCGTGCTACCATCGCCGCCGTGTCCTCGAAAGCAAGACCAGATACCGGCTTCATCAGCACGCGCGACGGCTGGCGCCTGGCCTGCTACCGCTACACGCCGCCATCGAAGCGGGCCTACAGCGAGCCGGTCCTGCTCGTGCACGGCCTGGGCGCCAACCGCTTCAACCTGGACGCCCCCTTTCCGAACACCAGCCTGGCGGAGTACCTGCGGCTGCGGGGCTGGGACGTCTGGGTGATCGAGCTGCGCGGCGCCGGACGCTCGCGCCAGCCGGGCTGGCCCCTGCGCGGCAAGCCCCAGTTCGACTTCGACGACTACGTGCACCGGGACGCGCCCGCCGTGATCCGCCACCTCCTGGACGCCACCGGCGCCGAGGCCCTGCACTGGGTCGGCCACAGCATGGGAGGCATGCTGGCCTACGCCGCCCTGATGCACTTCGACCAGCAGCTCTTCCGCTCCGTGGTCACGGTGGCTTCGCCCGCTTTCACCGCAACCCGGCATCCCCGGGTGGACACGATGGTGCGCTTCCGACAGCTGCTGCGCTGGGTACGTTGGGTGCCCTACCGACGTGCCGGCCAAGTGGCTTCCCTCTGGCCACCCTACTTGCACCGTCTGGTGGGAGACGTAGCCGCCAACCCGGACCAGATGGACCGCGCCCAGCTGACGGTGATGGCGCGCTGGACGCTCACCGACCTGCCCGCGGCGCTGCTGGAGCAGTTCTCCGAGTGGTACGACAGCAAGGGGGGCTTCTCGCGCTACGACGGCCTGCTGGACTACTACGACCACCTGGACCGCATCTGCGCGCCCATGTTGCTGATCGCCGGCGCCACGGACCAGCTCTCGCCCGTGGAGGACGTGCGCTACGTCTACGAGGCCATCTCCTCGACGCACAAGGAGCTGCTGGTCTGCGGGCGGGAGACGGGCTGCGCCCACGACTACAAGCACATCGACCTCATCCTCGGCAGCCGGGCGCAGCTGGAGGTCTACCCCCACATCGCGCGCTGGATCGAGGGCTGCGCGATATTTGGTGAGAGAGTGGCATGAAGTGCTCCGCATCACTCCTGGCCCTGGCCCTGGCCGCCTGCCAGCCGCTGGGCGTCCCCCTGGAGCAAGACTCGGATCCTGGCGACACGGGCCGGCCCGACAGCGACGCAGAGCAAGGAGCTCTCTTCACCCTGCAGATCGCCAGCGAAGCCTGGGAACGCTGGGGCTTCCGCTACCCCGCCACCTACGTCTTCGACCTCCCCGACGCCGCCGCTCTCCCGACGGTCTGGCACCGTGACGGCGACGCCTGGGAGCAGCTGCAGGTCAGGTCGGCGGAAGAGCTCTTCAACGGAGAGGAGTGCGTGCGCTTCTCCTCCGAGGGCGACAAGGCCTACGTGTCCGTGGCCTTCGAGCAGGCGGAGGTGGTGGAGCTCTGGTTCGAGGACCAGCGCGGTGTGAGCTTCGAAGGCGTGAGCCCCCTCTACGACGGCAGGGGCGCGGCCTACACCCTGTCCAACGACAACTGGGGCAAGAACGAGAGCGACGGCCACGACGGCGCCCCCTGGGCCGGCATGACCGACGATACCTCCGACAAGTACCAGGCCTCCATCCACGCCCTGCGAAGCCTCGGCATCCCCGTCTCCATCGCCATCAACTGCAACCTGGACGCCGCCGCCGAGGAGGCCAAGTGGCAGAACATGCAGGACGAGCTGGACCTGGCGGACAGGAGCTGGGAGCCGGCGGTGCACTCCCGCACCCACCCCTGCTCCAGCAGCGGCTACGCCCAGAACGGCTACGAGTGGGAGATCACCGGGGCCCGGGACGACATCCTCGAGCAGCTCTCAGGCATTCCCTTCGGCCAGCACGTCTTCGAGTTCATCCTGCCCTGCGGCTACCAGGACGACGAGGTGCAGCAGGCCTCGGCTGGTGAGTTCCTGTTCCTGCGGGACTGGGACAGCGCCGACCACATCAGCAGCGCCGACACCATCTACGCCGACTGGAACGATACCTACGACTACTACGGCATCGGCGGCTTCCAGACCGCCTCCTACGACAGCGTCTTCGAGGCCCGAGCCCCGGCCGGGCGCTACTACGAGCAGGACGTGGCGCAGCTGAACGAGGCCTTCGACACCGTGCTGGAGCGTGGCGGCATCTTCTACGCCATGTTCCACTCCGACCGCTACGAGAACAGCGTGATCTACAGCCAGGATGAGGGCATCGACGGGATTCAGGGTTCCTCGTTGATGCAGCACCTGGCCCACGTCGCGGGCCGATCCGAGGTCTGGTACGTGGCCAACGGCTGGCTCTACGCCTACCGTTATGTGGCCGAACGCGTGGTGGTGGAGGAGCATTAGGCTCCTCACTCAGATCAACCCCCGCACCACCTCCGCCAACCCAGCCACCACCCGGGCGCAGCGCTCGTAGTCCAGGCCTTCCGGCAGGTCGGTGGGCTGGTGGTAAGCCGCGTAGCGGAAGTTGGCCGTGTCGGTGACCATCAGGGCCGCATAGCCCTGGCGCCAGAAGGGGTAGTGGTCCGAGCGGCAGATGTCCCAGACCAGCTCGGTGGTGGCCAGGCCCTCGGAGGGAAAGGCCGCCTGCTCGCGGAACGCGGTGATCACGCGGCGCACCAGCTGGCGGGAGCGCAGGTTGCCCACGAAGGAGATGAAATCCCCGCGGCTGGGGTAGAAGGGCGCCAGGACCAGGGGGTAGCGCTGGGAGCGAGGCTCGTCGGAGTAGCAGCCCATGCACTCCAGGCAGAGCATGGCCCGCACGTCCTCGCCCCGCGTCGCGCAGCCCCGCGCGTGGACCATGCTGCCCATCCAGGGCGTACGGAACCAGGGCTGCTCCTCGTTCGTGAAGAAAACCAGGCGCAGGCTGCGCCGCGGCTGGTGGCGGCGGAAGGCGCGCGCCAGCTCCAGCAGGGAAGCCACGGCCGAGGCGTTGTCATTGGCTCCAGGGCTGTGGGCTACGGTGTCGTAGTGCGCGCCGACGATCACGATCCCGGCCTGGGGATCGTTGCCGGGGCGTTCCGCCACCAAGTTGCAGGCCCGCTGTTCTCCCACAGCGAAGGCCTCGCGCTGCACGGCGTAGCCCATGGCAGCCAGCTCGGCCTCGACATAGGCGGCGGCCTGCTCCAGCTGCTGGGGGCGCCGCACCAGGTTGCGCTCACCGATCTCGCCCGCCAGGCGCTCCACATGCGCCCTCAGCCTGACCGCGATCTCCTCCTCTTCAGAGGTCAGGGGGGGCAGCGGCCCGCCATGACTGCGGCCCGGCATGCGGATCATCAGCGCCCAGGCGAGCACGCCGGCCAGCAGCAGGACGACGATGGCGCAGGCGAGCGGCAGCATGGCTTGCACCTGGGCGATGGGAACGCAGCCGCGAGGAAGGCGGCCGCTGGGCGGAGGTCCGTATCACTGGCGCGAAGGGCACCGCAACGCAGCTCCGCTGGCGCCGCTTTCCTTCCCTCGCCAAGCGCCCCTTCCCCGTCTATGGTGGGGATCTCACGGTTCCTTGGAGAATCCCATGATCACCATGCTCGCCGCGCTCCTCTGCCCGCCCCTCCAGGCCCAGGAGGAGGCCCCGCCTCCAGCCACCCACCCGGTGGTGGTGGAGGGCGTCACCGTGACCGAGCTGTCCCAGCCGCCACGGAGCCTGCTGGCGCAGGGCGACGAGGTCTGGCTGCTCACGGACCAGGGCCTGCTCCAGCACTGGAAGGCCAAGGACGACGGCACCGCCTATACGCTGCTCCGGAGCGATCCCCATCCCACGGCCACGGGCCTCTTCGCGGCCGGCGGCCGCGTCTGGGTGGAGCTGCAGCGCATCGAGGCCCTGCCCGTGCAGCAGCTGCCCCCTGCCAGCGCGGCCAGCGCCCCGGCCCCCAGCGAACCTGCGCCCCCCCCCGCCCCGGCGACCGACGATGGGGAGAGGGGTTCCGTGCTGCGCGTGGGCCATGGCACAGCTGTCGTGGACCTGGGACGCGACGCGGGCATGGCGGCAGGCACGCGCCTGCGCATCCTGACTCGCGAGCAGGTGCAGGTGCCCAGCCTGGACGGCGGCGAGCCCGAGCTGCACGAGGTGGAGCGGGTCACGGCCCACGGAACCGTACGGCTGGTGGAGGAGGAGCGCGCCCTGGTGGACCTGATGCGCGGCGGACGCGTGGCTGTGGGCGACCGCGTGGAGCGCCACGACACGGGATCCAGCTATCCCGCGGCTCCCGAGCGCCTGGGCGGCCTGCGCGAGACGGGCCTGGTCCTACGCCCGGTCCTGGCCCTGGATACCCTGGGCGTGGCCTTCGTCAACGAGCTCTGGACCACCTGGGTCTTCGATAGACCCTGGTACGCCACCGCGCGGGTGACGCCCCTGGGCCTGGGCTGGAGCAGCGACGGCAACCCCCTGTCCATGGCCGCCCTGGTCAGCGGCGGCTACGACGCGCGCTACTTCGGCCTGGGCCTGGGCGCCGGCTGGTCCATGCTCAACGGAGATCCGGGCGACTGGGGCCGCAGCTACGCCATGACGGACAGGGCCGGCGGCTTCTACGAAGCCGTGCAGTTCGACGACGTGGACCATGCGCTGTCCATCGTCCAGGAGGCCCGGCTGGGTGCCCGCGATGGCTTGAACCTGGAGGTGCGCAACACCTTCGTCCTGGTCCCCATCCAGGACTACAGCTGGAATGGCAACTGCGAGTACTACGACTACTACTATTACTACGGCGATGAGGAGTACTACGAGGACTACGATCCCGAGAGCTGCTACGACATCCTCGACGAGGGCAGCGAGTTCGCCTGGTCGGGCATCGCCATGACCCTGCGCGTCCCCGTGGGTATCCGCACCGATCTCTTCGCAGACTGGGGCACCGGGGGATCCGGCGCCACCTGGGTGGAGGCCGGCGTGGCCTCGTGGCTGCGGGGCAACGGCGACAAGGGCAGCCTGGGGGTCTCGGTGGCCGCCGGCTACGGCTCGCTGGAGGCCTCGCCCAACGACGAATGGGTCACGCTCTACGGCCCCATGGTGAGCCTGGGGGCGCGCTGGCGCTGGTGAGTTGCCCGCTCACCCCTCCCAGCTGCCCAGCATCGCCCGCAGCTCCTCCACGCCAACCTGCACCTTCCCGTCTTCGCCGGCGTCCAGCCAGGCCTGGTCTGCGGCCTGGGCCACGATGCGCCGGATCTGCACTGGGTGCAGGGCCTGTTGGCCGAGGGCCTCGTCCAGCTGGTCGCCGGGGATCTCGGGCAGGCCGCGCCGTGCCAGGGCCCGGTTCCAGAGCGCGACGCGCTCTTGCTGGGGAGGCGGGCGCAGCGGGATGGCCACCAGGCGCTCCACTCGCAGCCGCAGCGCGCGCGCGCCCTCATCGGAGGCATCGAAGATCACAGGTACGGGGCAGGCTTTCGTCAGCGGACCGACGGTGGCGGCCAGGCCCCGGGCATCGCGCGGCACGAAGACCACCGCGTCCCGCAGGCGCAGCTCCCGGAACAGGGCGCGCTGGGCCCGGGGATTGAGGCCGGCTTGCAGCAGCTCCACCACCTGCAGGCCCTTGGTGCCAGCCCAGCGCAGCACCAGGGCTCGCGCCTCGGCGGCGCTCTCGCAGCGCAGCGCCACGTGGATGGCGTCCTGGCGGGCCGAGCGGCGCAGCACGCGGTCCAGGCGCTCCAGGGTCTGGGCCTGGAAGGGGTGGGCCACGGTAGCGGCCGGGTGGTGCGGCCGGGCCTGCTCGGCCAGCTCCAGCGGCCAGTGCTCCCGGCCGTCGATCCAGGCCAGCACGGACTCGTCCAGCTCGACACGGCTGTTGCGCAGGGCGCGCGATGGCCCGGGCAGCAGGTTCACCAGGGCCCAGCGCGACAGGGGGGCACGGCTCTCCAGCCGTCCCAGCCACGAAGCGCGCCCGCGTTGATCCTCGGACACCAGCTCGATCAGCTCGCCGGCCGCCAGCAGGCCGGGCCGGGCGCCCTCCGGCACATGGTCCCAGTGCAAGGCGGCCGCCACACGCAGCAGCACCTGGTCGGTGGCCGACAGGCCGAAGCGCTCCGCCAGCAGGTCCAGCCGCAGCGCCACCCCCGAGGAACGCGTGTGCAGCAAGCGGAAGGTCCAGCGGTGCTTCAGGGCCGCCGTCTCGCTCAGCACCTGCTCGGGTGCGGGCATATCCGAAGACTCGAGGGGCGCTTGTCGCCCCTCTGCGCGCCGCGCGCGGGCCCAGGCGCGCACGTCGTTGAGACAGGCCAGCTCATCGGCATAGGGCGGGAAGTGGGCCTCCAGCAGCTGCTGACCCGCTCGCCGCATGCGCCGCAGCTCCTCGGCCCAGCCCGCGCGGTCGTAGTTCTCGGCCGCCACGCTCAAGCAGGCGTAGGCCCAGCCGGGCCGCCCCAGGATCAGGGCGTCGTAGCCAAGCAGCTCGTAGAGCCCCCCCTGGCCGCCGGGCTCGCCCTGGCGAGGCGCCACGGCGGCCAGCTCGTGACCGAAGGCCGGCAGCTCGGCGACGCCTTGCAGCCCCTGCGCCTCGAAGGCGCTGCGGCAGGAAGAGAGCAGCTGGACCACCCGCTGGGCGACCGCTTGCTCCTGGGCAGGCTCGTTCTGCTCGTCAGTCATGGCCTTCTCCTGGTTGCAGATGGCCTAACCCGGCCCGTCCCCATCCCGCTGCGCATTCTCCAGCGCCACCAGCCGTTGCCGGGCCCTGCGCAGCCAGGGATCCAGCTCCAGGGCGCGACGAAAGGCCTGGGCGGCGGCCGCGGGATCGCCGGCTTCGTGGCAGAGGCCCATGTTGAACCAGGTGGAGGCGGAGGGGCCGTCGCGCTCCACGGAGCGCTGATACCAACGCAGGGCCCGCCCGCGCATGCCCAGGGCATGGAAGACGCGCCCCATGCGGAAGGCGAAGAGCTCCTTCCTGGCGCCCAGCCAGTAGTCGTTCTCGGCCACCCGCCGCAGGCAGGCCGCCGTCTCCCGTTGCAGCATCTCGTCGCCGCCGTCCTGCAGGGCGTCCGCCAGCGGACCGCTATACTGGGTGAAGGCCCAGGGGTCGTAGCCGCTGAGCCGGATCAGGTGCAGCGCGGCCCAGGCCGGAGGGCCTGCCGCATCGCGCAGCTCCCACACCAGGCGCTGGCATTCCCGGGGGCCCAGGTCATCCACCGAGCTGCGGAAGGCCAATCCCAGCTGTGGGTGGCGCTCCGAGGAGCTGCGCAGCACGAAGGCCGAGCAGCTGAAGACCGTGTCCGCGCTCCCGGTGTGCAGGGCGAAGCCATCCCAGCTGCGCACGACCTGCTCCAGGGCGTGGGCGTTGACGGTGACCGAGATGGAGCCATGGCGCGCCAGGCTGACCACGGCCCGCCGCTCCAGCTCCTCCATGGTGCGGAAGCACTTGTCCCCCACCAGCAGCAGCAACGGCTGCTGCGAGCCGGCGGCAAAGTGGCGCAGGCAGTCGATGGCACCCACTGGAAACCACAAGCCCGTGCCGCGCAGGCGCTGGCGGTACTCGTCCAGGATGCGGTTGAAGAGGGGATCGGCGTAGCTGTCTCCGTGCACCTCCCGCTCGTGCAGCTGCAGATCGTAGGCGTCCGCCAGGGCCAGGTCCGAGGCGTCGTCGCGCTGCGCCAGAGACACCAGCACCTCGAAGAGCTGGCCCTGGTCGATGCGGAAGGCGTCGGTGCGCAGCGAGTCGAAGACGTAGTTGGCCACCACCACCAGGGGATTGGCCACGCTGCCCGGCTCGATGCTAGCGCCGGAGCGCCGCAGCTGAAGGGCCTGGGGCCGATCGGCATCGAAGCGCGCCAGGTCCACCTGCCCCGCCTCGATCAGGGGCGCCAAAGAGGGGTGCTCCCCGATCCAGCTCAGGTTGGCCTCGGCGAAGTCCGTGGCCACGACCACCAGCGGCGGCGCCTGGGCCGGCAGGAATTCGCGCAGCCGCTCCAGGGCGCGGGCCAGCAGAAAGGCGAGCCGCCCGGGGCCCGAGCCCAGCTCCACGATGTAGAGGGGCTGCGAAGGATCCAGGCTCGCCGCGCCGGCCACGCAGTCCCGCACGAAGCCCACGATCATATGGGCGTAGGCGGTCGCCAGGCGCGGGTTGGTGGACACGGCGTAGGGCACCTTGGCCTGGCTCCAGGCGTCGGGCCCACGGGTCAGGTAGAAGATGCGCTGCATGTCCCAGAGCTTGGACTCCGACAGCCGTGTCGGGGGCTCCAGGGGGCGCGCGCGCTCGGATTCCTGCATCGTCCGCACCTGGGCAAAGCGTGGAAGCTCGCAGTAACCCGCTGGTGCGCTGCGCCGGCTCAGCGCCCCCCGCGACAGAGCGCCACGCTCCCCATGGGCAGGCCCAGGGTACGACTGACGGGCAAGCACTTGACGCGCAGCAGGTGGAAGAGCCCCGGGTGGATCTTGCCCTCCAGGGTCTCGTAGTTGCCCTGGCCCTTGGCGATCACCAGCTCGGCCCGCTGGAAGCGCTGACGCAGCGCCTGGGGGCAGCGCTCCCAATCCATGCCGGGCACGTCGCTGCCCGAGTCCAGCAGCTCCACCCAGCCCTCCAGCCCAGCCTGGCGGGCGTCCGCCCGGGTAGCGTCGTTCAGGGTGGGTGCGCCGCGCACCACGGCGCAGACTCGCTGCGGTCCCAGCAGCTCGATCAGCGGGCGGTCGAAGACGATCTCACCCGCATTGTCGAGCAGGTAGAGCACGCTGCGGGCCGTGGCAGCCAGCTGTCGCAGCGCCTCCAGCGCACCCAGGTCCATGGGACCCTCCAGGCACTCGGTCACGGCCGCACGCAAGTCGATGGCGCCCTCTCCCTGGCCGGCGGCGAAGTCGATCACGTTGCCCGCGATGGCCACGCGCACGGCGGCGGCCAGGGGATCCGGGGCGTTGCGCACGCGCCGCTGCAGCTCGGGCAGCAGGGCCAGGGCGCGGTCGTTGAAGCGTCGCTTGATGGCGCGGTAGGGATCGGCGTTGCCCGCCACCTCTCGCACGAGCCGGTTGATCCTGGCTCCCATCAGCGGGGGCGCCTGCTGCAGGTCCGCCTCGGCCAGCTCGTTCAATGCGCGGCGCATGATGCGCTCACGGCGCGCAGGATCCGACGTGGCCAGGGCTCCTGAGGCTTCGGCGAGCCGAGCGAGGCAGACCAGGCAGGTGAGTTCGAGCTGCATGAGGGCTCCGGTGGGTGGGAGCGCTTCATACCATGGGCTCGGGCAATGCTGCGCGCCTGGGGAGCTGGAGAACGGTATAATCAAGTCGCCATGTCGCCCTTTTGCCCCCCAGCTTCCCTCCTTCTCTTCTTTCTCGCTAGCTGCAAGGCCGAAGAAAAGACGGCGGATTCCGGCTGCGGCGTCCCGGAGGAGGAGATCCCCTACGACGGCATCGACCAGGACTGCGACGGGACGGATCTGACCGATGTGGACGGCGATGGTTTCGATTCCACCGCCGTGACGGGCGGCGACGACTGCGACGACGAAGACGAGCAGGTCTACCCCGGGGCCTCGGAGACGCCCTACGACGGCATCGACCAGGACTGCGATGGGGCGGACCTCAGCGACGTGGACGGCGATGGCTACGAAGCAGAGGAAGCGGGCGGACCGGACTGCGACGACGCAGACGCCGCGGTGAATCCCGGAGCCACGGAGGACAGCGCGGACGGCCTGGACAACGACTGCGACGGACGGATCGACGAGCACCTGGTCTGCGGCGACGGAAGCGGCGAGCACACCACCATCGCCGGCGCCATCGACGCAGCGGCCGCCGGATCCACGCTCGAGCTCTGTCCCGGGACCTACACCGAGGACTTCGACATCTCGGCCTCCATCAACATCGAGGGGGGAGGTTCGCAGCCGTCCGACGTGCTCATCCTCTCCGCCGGCACGCAGAACCGGCATGTGGGCGTGAGCGGGATGGGTACGGAGGCCAGGTTCCACCACCTGGCGATGAGGGCGGACAATGAGGACCAACGCGCCTTTGTCGTATGGGACGAGGCCTTGGTCGAGCTGGACACGCTCGACTTCGATTTCTGCTCTGGGGGCACCGAGTACGAAGAGATCATATGCGGATCGGAGACCGGAACGAGGCTCAGCGCGGTCATTGAGAGATCGTACTTCTGCTCTGCCTTCTCGAACGGCACCCCCCGCATCTACATCTTCAGCAAGGGAGTGACGAACGACCTCGTCTTCTCAAAGAACATCGTCGTCAACACCGACAGCGCAGTGCAGCATCGCATCGATTCCTACTACGACACGACGATCCGCATCGCAAACAACCTCGTTGTTGGCGGCCAGTTCATGGTGAGCATCTACGAGCCCGAGGGGGTGCAGCCAGAGGCGATCGTGAGCAACAATACTATCGTCGATCTGGCGGATTTCTGGCTGGCCATGGCATTGAGTTCCACCGCCTGTTCCGGCAGCGGTGCGATCCCCAGCTTCCGCATCGACGACAACATCTTCTCATCCATCACACCTGCCAGTCGCGCCATCTGGTATGCCGTCATCTTCGGCAGCACGCTCGATCTTCATCTTCTTTCTCCCACTACGTTTTCGACGAACATCCTGTGGGACATCTCAGGCGACGTCGCCGAAGTGTCGGCCTTCGAGAGCTGTGACGGGCAGAACCTGGACAGCGACACGACAGAGGTCTCCTCACAGCTCGAGTCGTACTCCATCCTGGCCGATCCGCTCTTCACCGTCGATGCCGCGCGGGGCAGCTACGCCCTGGATGCATCGAGCCCGGCTGTAGACGCCGGCTCCGGACTGCCCGATGCGGACGGAACGCCCAATGACATAGGGGCCTTCGGCGGGCCCGATGGGGACTGGTGGCAAGAGGTGCCTTGGATTCTACCTTGACCGGGATCCTCGATCCCGCCCGAACTCCACCCTCCTGAGCTACGATAGACCCGTCCCCCGCCAGCCCTGGTCCGACGCATGAAGCCCACCCTCTCCTTCCTCCTCCTCCTGAGCCTCGCCTGCACGCCCAAGGAGGACTCCTCTACGGAAACGGAAGCGGACGCCGACACCGACACGGACGTCGACAGCGACACCGACGCCGACACGGACAGCGACGCCGACACCGACGCCGACAGCGACGCCGACACCGACGCCGACGCCGACACCGACAGCGGCGAGACCGACCAGCCCGAAGACAGCACCGTGGAAGACACGGCCCCGCCGGACGACCCCGTCGAAGTCGACCCCATGATCGCCAAGCTGGACCCTTATGAGATCCCCGACGTGGAGGTCTCGCCCCAGCCCCTGGTGGCCGGCGCGCCCGCCACCATCAGCTACCGCGGCAACCTGATCGAAGACGCAACTACGATGATGCTGTACTACGGCACGGACGGCGGCAGCTGCTACAACGGGGCCGAGATGACGGCCACCAAGGAAGGCTTCGAGGTCACCATCGACATCGACAAGGACGTCGAGGGCCTTCACCTCAGCTTCTACGACGACGAAAACAGCGAGTGGGACGACGGGGGCGGCCACCAGTACCACGCCTCGACCGTCTTTCCCTACCTGGGCCCGTGGCTCACCTGGAGCGCCACTGCCCAGCCTGGCTACGGCATCGTGGTCAACTGGGAGACGAACCTGGCCTGCCTGGGGGTGGTGCAGCACGGCAGCGACGCCAAGCTGGGCACCTACGAGGTGGGCCCCGTCACCGAGACCGTCCACCACGTGGAGCTCACGGGCTACCAGCCCGGCGACACCGTCTACTTCCGCGTCTACGACAGCGCCGGTCAGCAGTCGGAGATCTTCGAGTACGAGCTGCCCGATCCCACCGATGCCTACAAGATCGTGGCCATGGCGGACATCCAGTCCTACTCGGAATCGGGCCGCTTCAACGACACCGTGGCGGAGCTGATGTCCAGCCAGACCGACGCGCAGCTGACCCTGATCGCCGGCGACCTCATAGGCTGGGACAGCCCCGGATCCTGGTGGTTGCTCTTGGCCATGGGCCGCGAGTACTGGGCCAAGGTCCCCATGCTGCCGGCCCCCGGCAACCACGACGGCTACGGCGCCGAGGAGCTGCTCGACGGCTATATGCGCTTCTTCGACATGCCCTTTCCGGCCACCTCGGAGCCCTGGTACAGCGTGGACTACGGCAGCACGCGCTTCCTCTCCCTGTACAGCACCGACCTGAACGAGATGACCGCCAAGTCCAGCCAGTACAGCTTCGTGCAGACGGAGCTGGCGGGCTGCTGGAGCGGCGGCACGCGGGTCTGCGACTGGGTCTTCGCCTTCTGGCACGTGCCTCCCTACAACACGGGCATGCGCCACTTCAGCGAGCAGGATGATCGACGCGCGCTGACCGAGCTCTTCGACGGCGAGGTGGACTGGCACATCACGGGCCATGAGCACCTGTACCAGCGCATGCTACCCCTGCAGTACGAAGCCACCGAGGCTCCCTCGGGGCTGTACGGCCAGGAAACGGACGACGGCGTGGGCTATATGGTGCTGCCCACGGCGGGCAGCTCGGGCGGCACGACCGTGGTGGATCCGACAGACACCGACGCCTACGTGCGCGAGCTGATCGGCTACCCCACCATGCCCACCAAGTCGACCACCGTGACCTCGGAGCTGGGCTTCGTGACCCTCGAGGTGGACGGGACGGACATGACGATCACCTCCTACGGCCTGGGCGAGTACGCCAAGGCCGAAGCCGTTGAGGTCATCGAGAGCTACACCTACACGCGCCAATAGCGTCGCAGGCGCACCGTGTGCGGGCTGCTACTTGCCGTTGCCCTCCAGGGTCACGATCCCGCCGATGTTCTTCTCGCCGATGGCCTCCACCAGGCCCGCGGCCTGCTTCTCGGACAGCATGGGGTTGTCCGTGATGGTGAGATCACCGCCGATGGACTGCAGCCCGTGGAGATCGCTGATGTCGGCCAGCAGCAGGTGATCGCTGATGGTGAGGTTGGCTCCGACATACAGCAGGCCGGCCAGGCCCGAGAGATCCAGCAGGCCGTCGTTGGCCTGGAGGGTCACATCGCTCTTCGTCTGCTCCAGCAGCCCCAGGTCAAGAACGGCCAGCAGGGGGTTGTCGGACAGCGTGATCGCCACGGCCGCGGGCAGCGAGCCCAGGGAGAGGCTGGCCAGCAGGGCGTTTTCCACCACCACCAGCTCGCCGCCCAGGCTGCCCAGGGCCGCCAGATCCAGGGCCTCCAGCAGCGCCAGCTGCTGCAGATCCAGGTCCGTGCCGATGGATGACAGGCTGGAGAGGTCCAGCTTCGTCAGGCTCTCGGCCTCGCTCATGCTCAGCGAGCCGCCCACAGCGGCCAGGGCGGCCAGATCCAGGGACTGCAGGCCCTCCGGGGCGTCCAGCTCCAGCGTGCCGTCCACCTCCTCCAGCGAGGGCAGGCTGGCCGCTGCCAGCCCCGTGGTGGCCAGCGTCAGATCGCCCGTCACCCGCAGCACGCAGGACAGGTCGTCCAGGGACTTGCCCACCTCGCCGAGCAGGGTGAGATCGCCGCAGACCGCGATGTAGCTGTCGCAGAAGCCGGCCAGGTCCTTCTCGGACTGCAGCAGCAGATCGCCGTCGTAGCCCCCAGCATCCTGGCAGGTCAGATCCGCGCCGTCGCAGTCCTGGTCGATGCCGTCGTCCCAGATCTCGTCGGCGCCCGGGTAGAGCGAGTTGTTCAGATCATCGCAGTCCGTCGCGTCGTCCACGTAGCCGGCGGGCATGTTGCAGGCCTCGGTGGTGCTCAGCCCATCGCCAAAGCCGTCGGCGTCCTGATCGGCGTAGAAGGTCGTCTTGACCTCTTCGTCCGCCTCGCCGTCGCAGTCGTTGTCGGCGCCGTCGCAGAGCTCGTCGGCGCCGGGATGGCTGAGCTCGGTGCGATCGTCGCAGTCCGAGGCGTCCTCGACGTAGCCGTGGGGGGCGGCGCAGGCCAGACGATCCCCCAAGGGATCGCCGAAGCCATCGCCGTCGCCGTCCAGATACCAGGTCAGTGCGTCGGCGGAGCTGGCGTCGTCGATCAGGTGATCGCAGTCGTTGTCGACGCCGTCGCAGACCTCCTGGGCGTCGGGGTTGACGGCCGCCGCGGCGTCGTCGCAGTCCACGTCGGCCGAGAAACCGTCGCCATCGTCGTCGATCGCGGAGAGATCCGTCTCACAGGCCAGGGAGAAGAGGGTCGCCAGCAGAAGCCAGCTGGAAGAGGAGGGGGACATGGATACTCCCGGGAGAGAAAGGCGAAGCTATCTTCACCTCATTGGGGCCCGGGACGCAAGGGGGTCGACGCTAGTCGAGGAAAGGCAGCTCTTCGTCGCGATGGATCAGCCCCCGGCGCACCAGGTTGTGCACGGACTCGGCCAGGGTCTGCATGCCGGTGTCCTTGGAGGTCTGCATCAATGACGGGATCTGGTGGTACTTGCCCTGGCGGATCAGGCTGGCGAAGGCTTGCTTGTTGAGCATCACCTCCACGGCCGGTACCAGCCCCGTCCCCATCACGCGCGCGAAGAGGCGCTGGGTGATGGTGGCCACCAGCACGGCGGCCACCCGGTGGCGCATCATCTCGGTCTGCTCGGTAGGAAAGAAGTCGACGATGCGCTCCAGGGTGGTGGGCGCGTTGAGCGTGTGCATGCTGGCCAGCACCAGATGGCCCGTCTCGGCCGCGCTGATGGCCGTGCGCGTGGTCTCCAGGTCGCGGATCTCGCCCACCATGATCACGTCGGGATCCTGCCGCAGGGCCGCCCGCAGGCCCGAGGCGAAGGTCTCGGTGTCGGCTCCCACCTCGCGCTGCAGCACCAGGGACTTCTTGTGCTTGTGCACGTACTCGATGGGGTTCTCCAGCGTGACGATCCGCCGGGACAGGCTGATGTTGATCTCGTTGACCATGGCCGCCTGCGTGGTGGTCTTGCCCGAGCCGCTGGGGCCGGTCACCAGGACCATGCCCTGCTTACGGCGCGCGATCTGCTTCAGGATCGGCGGCAGCTCCAGCTCTTCGACGGTGGGCACCTCGGAGGGGATGACACGCGCCGCGATGGCGTAGGTGGCCTGCTGGCGAAAGCAGTTGAGCCGGAAGCGCGCGCCATTGGGGACGGCGTAGGAGGCGTCGTACTCCCCCACCCGCTCCAGGATGCGCAGCTGCTCGGGGGTCAACAGCTTGACCACCATGGCGCGGGTGTCCTCGGGTTTCAGCTTCCGGCGGCCGTAGGCCTGCAGCTCACCGTGGATGCGGAAGACGGGTGGCGCATGGGCCATGGCGTGGAAGTCCGAAGCGCCCAGCTCTTTGGCGCCGCGCAAGAGTGCTTGGATGTCCATGATCAGCGCTCACATTCAAGGGAAAGTCCGCAACGCGGACGGTATTCCCCTATTATGTTCGCTCACGACGAGCCGTGGCACGCGGACCGAGGAGTGCCAGACCATGAGACCTGTACGAAGAGGCATATGGACCGCCGCCCTGGCAGCGGGCTGCCACGCCCCGGCCGCGCCCCTGGCGAGCGCACCCACAGGGGGCCAGCAGTTCGCCGAGCTCAGCGCCAGCTTTCTGGAGGGCTGGCTGCAGCTGAACCCCGTCTCGGCCACCCGCCTGGGCGAGCACAGCCACGACCACCGCTGGCCCGATGTCTCGGCGCAGGGCATGGAGCGCGAGGCGGCCTGGTTGCGGGACACCCAGCAGCGGCTGGCCCTCATCCCCGTCGAAGACCTGGATCCGGAGCAGCAGATCGACGCCGCCATCCTGGCCCACCGGCTCGAGGCGGACCTGTTCGCCATGCAAGAGCTACGCCCCTGGGAGAACAACCCCCTGTCGGCGGTCTACACCGTGGGCGCGGGCCTGGACTACCTGGTGTCCCGCGATTTCGCCCCGCTGGAGCAGCGCAGGCGGAGCCTGCAGGGGCGCCTGGAGGCCCTGCCCCTCTTCCTGGACCAGGCGCAGGCCGCCCTGGGCGAACCGCCGCAGCTGCACACGCAGACGGCCATCGACCAGAGCAAGGCCCTGGTCAGCTGGACCGACGGCCCCTTGCGCGCGGAGCTGTCCGAAGGAAACGCCGAGCTGCTGGCCGCCGCCGAGGGAGCCGAGCAGGCGCTGCGCGATTTCCAGCGCTTCCTGGAAGAGGATCTCCTGCCCCGCGCCGATGGCGATTTCCGGCTGGGCGCCGAGCGCTACGCCCGCAAGCAGCGCTACGCCACGGACACCGACCTCTCCTCCGAGCAGGTGGTCGCCCAGGCCTGGGAGCTGCTGGAGCGCACCACCGAAGAGATGGCTGCCCAAGCGGCCCTGCTGCACCCCAGCCTCTTCCCGGACGAAGCGCTGCCGCAGGACGAAGACCCCAGCGTCCTGATCCGCCGCGTGCTGGACCGCATCGCCGACGACCACCCCGACGACGACAGCGTGATCCAGGCCGCCACCCGCACCCTGGAAGAAGCCACGGCCTTCGTGGCGCAGCACGATCTGGTCAGCCTGCCTGACGAGCCGGTGCGCGTGATCGAGATGCCCGAGTTCAAGCGCGGCGTGGCCATCGCCTACTGCGACGCCCCCGGCCCCCTGGAAGAGAGCCGCGAGACCTTCTACGCCATCGCGCCGCCGCCGGCGAGCTGGCCCGAACAGCGCCGCACCTCGTTCTACCGCGAGTACAACCACGCCATGCTGCAGGAGCTGACCATCCACGAGGCCATGCCCGGGCACTTCTTGCAGTTCGCCCACGCCGCCCGCTTCCAGGCCCCCGTGCGCACGGTCTTCACCAGCGGCACCTTCATCGAGGGCTGGGCGCTCTACGCCGAGCGCTTCATGGCGGACGCCGGCTACGGCGGCCCCCAGGTCAAGCTGCAGCAGCTCAAGATGTTGCTGCGTCTGTGTCTGAACGCCATCATCGACCACGGCGTGCACGCCGGCGACATGCAGCGCGACGAGGCCTTGGCCCTGATGACCGACCGCGGCTTCCAGGAGGAGGGCGAGGCCGAGGGCAAGTGGAAGCGCGCCTGCCTGACCTCGGCCCAGCTGTCCACCTACCTGGTGGGCCTGCTGGAGGTCTCGGCCATCCGGCGCGACTACGAGGCCAAGGCCGGCCAGGAATTCGACCTGAAGGCCTTCAACGACGAGCTGCTGGCCCACGGCGCGCCGCCGCCCCGCCACCTGCGGCGGCTGCTGGGGCTCGAGGAGTAGGAGGAGACCATGCACCGCATCGCACCGCCGGCCTTGCTGGCCGCCCTGCTGGCCGGCCCGGCCCAGGCCGGCTTCAAGCCCTCCAAGGCCAGCGACGAGGCCCTGCTGTCCTGCCTGGACGACAGCCAGGCCTCGCTGCGTCGCTCTTGCATCGTGGAGATCGAGCGGCGCGAGCTGCTCGAGGCCTGCGACGAGCTCTCCTCCCTGGCCCGCCAGGACCTGGACCGCGAGGTCCGCGCCGAGGCCATCGACGCCTTGAAGGAGCTGGGCGCCGACCAGCTGGCCGTGGTCGCCGAGACCATGGCGGTGGTGGATCCCGATCCCGCCCTGCGCTCCAAGGCCCTGGTCATCATCGAGCGCCACCTGCCCGACAGCTCGGCCTACGCCGTGCTGCAGGCCATGCAAGACGCCGAGCCCAAGCTGCGGCGCAAGGCCATCATCATCGTGGGCAAGCGCGGCTTCAGCGGGGGAGAGGCCTGGCTGCTGCAATCCGGCATCCTGGACGGCGATCCGCAGGTCGTCGTCGAGGCCTGGCGTGCCCTGGTGCGCCTGGGCAATCCCGACACCCGTCCCGCCATCCACCAGGCCCTGGCCCAGGCTCCGCAGCCAGAGCTGCGGCGCGGCATCTCGCGCGTCCTGCGCGAGAACCCTCAGGCCAGCGACCGCGACCCTCTCCTGGCAGCGCTGGACGACCCCGACACCCACGTGCAACGCAACGCGGCCAAGGCCCTGGCGGAGCTGGGCGACGCCAGCGTGGCCCCCATCCTGCGAGAGAAAGCTGACCAATCCGATGACGAATCGGTGCGCAAGGACCTGAACAACGCGGCCGTCAAGCTGGGGGGATAGCCCGCGTGTCCGGCCCCGCGGATCCCTATGGGATTTGCCCCCCACATGACCCCTGGCAGGCGCCTCCTCTGAGGATATTCTTTAGCAGCGACAGGAGATCTCATGGGTTCCAGCAGCATGCCTCCAGGATTCGAAGACGGCCCCCTCGACGAGGGCCTGCCCTTTGGCGACGAGCCTGGCAGCCAGTCCGATGACTGGGCCGCCGAGTGGGACGACGAAGAGCCCACCAATGTCAGCGCCCTGCCCCTGGGCATGCAACCCGTGGAGACGGCCCTTGACGCCGAGGACATCATCCCCGCCCCGGGCACGCTCAAGGCCTTCCTGATGCACGAGTTCGCCGAAGGCGAAGACGTGGCCCACGCCATCGAGCCCGAGGTGCTCAAGCTGCGCATCGGTCGCGGTCGCACCAACGAGATCCAGGTGGCCACCGACGGCGAGATCTCGCGCAACCACGCGCGCCTGCTGCGCCGCCGCAACAGCTTCTTCCTGCAGGACATGGGCTCCACCAATGGCAGCATCGTAGATGGCCAGCGGATCTCGGTCATCCAACTGCGTGGCGGCGAGCACATCCAGCTGGGCCTGAGCAGGTTCAGCTTCGTCTTCATGCCCACCGGCGAGGCCTGATCGTCTTCAGGGCAGCTGCGGAAAGGGCAGGTCGACCGATTCGTACGCTGCGCGCAGCCTGTCCCGCAGCTCCTGGCGGCGCAATGGATCGCCGCTGACGGCCACCTCCTTCAGCTCTTCATCGCTGGGCAGATCCTGCGCCCCGGCAGCGAGGGCCTCTTCGGCCAGGAACCAGTAGAGCTGGAAGCGCTGCAGGGCCTCATCGCTCATGGTCGCAGGCAGATCCTCTTTCTGGACCTGACGCGCAGGTTCCTTCTGCTGGCGCTGGGGATCGAAGCGCACGGGATCCAGGCTGCGCACCAGGCGCAGCAACTCCTGCGCCTCCAGCGCTCCGTCTCCGTCCCGATCCGCCTCGGCGAAGGGAGGCGCCTTGTAGGCCACGCGCAGGTACTCGGCCTCTCGCACGGCTCCATCGCCGTCTCTGTCCAGCACGGGCAAGATGACGGCGAAGGCCTCGGCCTGGGCTCTCTCCTCCCGATCGCAGGCCGACATAGAAATGGCCCACAGGACCAGGGCTATCAGCGGCAGGCCCCTCACTGTTCCCCCCAATACCCGTGTTCTCGCAGGTTCTCACGCAGCGCGTCGTCCAGGGGCACGCCGTCCTCCTGGGACAACGCCAGCTGCCGGCGCCACAGCAGCATGGCGTCGCGCAGCGCGGCCTGTGCCGCCGGATCCTGGGTATCGCCCTGGAAAGCGGGCCCGTCCAGGCGCGCGCTGGCCAGCAGGGGTTCCAGGTAGGGCGACCTGTACTCGAGGCCGCTGAAGACCAGACGGTGCTCGGCGCTGCGGGCCGAGAGCATGCGAAAGCGCCCCTCGCTGAAGATCACCTGGCGCGGCGCTATGGGTTGGCCGCCGCGCAGCAGCGGCGCCAGGGAGCGGCCCGGCAGGCCGGCGGGCGCTGGGACCTGCGCCAGCTCCAGCAAGGTGGGCATCAGGTCCAACAGGCCCACCAGCTGCTGCACGCGCTGGCCGCCGCCCTGGCCGCCAGGCAGCCGGATCAGCAGGGGCACGTGCAGGGTGGCGTCCGACAGCGTCATATTGTGGCGAAAGACGCCGTCTTCGCCCAGGCTCTCGCCGTGATCCGAGATCACCGCCACGATGGTCGTCTCCAGTAGTCCGCGCCTGCGCAGCTGATCCAGCAATGCCCCGAAATGGGCGTCCACATAGGACACGGCGCCGTCATAAGCCGCGCGCACATGGTCCAGACCGGCCTGCTCGAGGGGGTAGCCCACCAGCTCTCCACCCAGCGCCCGCCACTGCAGCGCCGCGCGTTCCTCCGCGCCGCGCAGCCGGGGCAGCCTGAGGTCCACCAGGCTGCGAAGAGGGCTCTTGGGGTAGTAGACGCCATCGAACAGGAGGAGGCTGCCCTGCTTGTCCCGCAGCACCTGCTCCGCCGGACCACGGTAGTCGGCGTCGGCATGGGCCAGGCCGAAAGGCGTCGGCTTGAGGTAGGGCGAGTGGGTGTCGTAGCTGTGCAGGAAGAGGAAGAAGGGCGCCTGCGCATCGCGCTTGTCCAGCCAGTCCAGGGCCGCAGGGGCCGTGTGGAAGAGCGAGCCCCAGTCTACCGGCGTCTCGTAGGTCTGGCAGCCCCGCAGCACGCCCGTACGCTCCCTGAGATAGCCACCGGCGGTCACGCAGGCTGTCTGGTAGTCGTACAGTTGCAGGATCTCGCCGATCTGCAGATGGCTCTCGCTGGGACGGAAGTCCTGGGCCGGGCCTAGCTCGGAGGGGTAGCGACCGCCAAGCAGGCTGCCGTGGGACAGGCTGGTGGTGTTGGCCTGGGCGTAGGCCCGCTCGAAGACCACCGCCGACTCGGCGAAGCGGTCCAGGTGGGGCGAGAGGCCTCGCTCGTTGCCGTAGGCGCCCAGCCGATCCGCCCGCAGGGTGTCCAGCGAGATCAAGATGACCGAAGGCCGCTCCTGCGGCACGGCGCAGGCCAGCAGCAACAGCAGGCAGAGTGACGTCAGGGTGCGAGCGACCGCCCCGCTCACTGACCCTCTCCGCTGCGCTGGCAGAACGCCGCCATGATGGCGTTCGCGATGTTCTCGGCCACCATGGCATGCCCTTTCCTCGTCAAATGCCCAAAATCGGCCCCCGAGTGATCGATGAACATGGTGCTGTAGCCATCTTCCTCCACGGCTTGTTGGAAGCTGGCCTCGTTGTCCACGAAGACCAGCCCCGGCTGCTCGGGCAGGATGACGTGCAGCGGCTCGATGCTGCGCATGGGGTACTGGACCACCACCAGGCGCCCGGACGCCTTCAGGGCTCGGCGCGCCAGGTTCTGGTAGTCCTGGTAGCTCTCGCGGCCGAAGCTCAGATCCTCCAGCGTCTTTTCGGCGCGCCGTGCTGCGCCCCGGTCACGGTAGAGCTCGGACAGCTGCACGATGGCCTCGTTGCGATCGTGATCGTGGTTGTCCCAGGTGTATTCTTTGACCAAAGGCCTGTCCCAGCTGGAGGCGATGGCACGCAGGTAGGCCTGCTCCGCCTCTTTGTCGCGGCCCAGCTTGCGCAGCACCTGGCCCAGCCTGGCGTGCACGAAGCCCGGGGCCCCGATCTCGATCGCCCTGCGCAGGAAGGCCTCGGCCTGCGCGAGGGAGCCCTGCTCCTGGTAGAGCACACCCAGCTCGTACCAGGACTGGAAGTTGGGCTCCACAGCCAGCGCTTTGCGCAGGCAACGCTCCGCCTCCTCGATCTCTCCCGCGGCCATCAGGAACTTGGCAAGCTCGTTGTACGACAGCACATCGGGCATGGCCGCGGCCTGTTGCCGCAGCACCGTCTCGACGCTCGCCTGCTCTCCCTGGTGCCCGTAATGCCTGACGAGCCACTTGTAGACGTAGTGCGAGTCCGGGTAGCGCTCCAGGGCCTGGTGGTACAGGCGCTCCTTCTCGCGCGGATCGCGGTTGAACTTGGCCACGTCCGCCAGCACCCGCGGGCTGGGATGCGCCTCGGCCATGCGCCGCAACAGCCGGATGGCGTCGGGCAAACTGCGCTGCTGGCGGTAGACCTGCAAGAGCTTGTGCCAGTCGTCCTCCGTCCCCCCTTCCTGCACCAGGCTCACCAAGCGGATCCGCTCTTCCTCCAACGCGGCAGCTGCGGCTCGCTCGGCGGACTGGCGCTGCACCCGCTCCACACCGAACAGGACCAGGCGCACCAGCTTGAGCTTGCTCCCCAGGCCCCGCAAGCCGCTGGCCCGGCTGGGATTGTAGAGATCCCCGAACTGCCCCAGCTCGTCGTTGATGCCGATCATCACCGTGATGATGTCGGGCTGCGACCTGTCCAGCTGCTGCTCCATGATTTCCAACAGGGCGCCTGTGTCCACGGCCGGCCGCGAGGCGTTGAGCACCTTGAAGCTGCCCGGACCCAGCCGCTTGTTGAGGCGGGCCTCCAGCTGACGCGGGTAGGCGTGCCTGCCCCCGAAGGCGGTCATGGAATCGCCCAGGCACAGGACAGTCCGCGTATCGGCCCGATCAGACAAGTCGCTGCGCCGCTCCACAGACGCCATGAAAAGCAGGCCCGAAGCGCGCAGCAGCAGCTCTCCAACCACCAGCAAGAGGGCGGACCACATCAACAAGCGCCACAGAAGCGTTCTTTTTCCGGATCGCGGCATGGAAGGCAGGGCGTTCGAGCCGAGGGGGCCAGGTATCGACCAAGAGCCGCTTATCCGACAACGCGGCCGCGGCTCTCCCTTTCAGGAAAAAAACGCGGCAAACCCCGACAGCGCCGCCCACATCTGCGAATCGCATGCGGCGCGCTACCATTCGTAGCAAGCCGGGGCGAAGCAAAGCGCGAGAAGGGCGACGGGCGCGTGCCAGTGGGCCGCAGCGCGGCTGGCACGACAGTTGCTCTTCCTATGCGAGGTGCGAGCAGCTTTCCCGCGCCAATCCCCCGGAATACAGCCAGACCACTCCCAAGCTCCACCGGAGTCCACGTCATGAACCGCCGAAACTCGCTTCCAGCCATTCTCTCCGGTCTGCTCAGCGTTCCGCTGCTCTTGCTGACCCCCCTCCTGCTGGCAGCCTGCGACAAGGAAGAGGCCCAGCCTACCGAGGAAGAAGCCCGCCAGATCCAGGTCATCACGGCGGGGGAAGAGGCCGCGGCCGAGGCCGAGGAGGCCAGCGAGGAGCCGGCCCCGCTGACGGCCGTCGAGCTGCACCCCATCATCCGAGCGCTGGGCACGCAGGGCGTGCTGCCCGAGAAGATCGTGGTGGAGTTCTCGCAGCCCTGTGTAGAGCGCGAGGCCCTGCGCAAGGAGCTGTCCGACGGCACGCAGCTGCACATCGAGCCCGAGGTGGAGGGCAGCCTGCAGTTCACGGGCCTGTCCACGCTGACCTTCACACCGCGCAAGGGCTTCGAGCCGGGGGTGAGCTACCAGGCCCAGCTGCTGGCGGTGGAGACCATGGACGGGGTGATCAAGCCCGACAAGCACGAGCAATGGGGCGCCTACCGCTTCGAGACCCCGGCCTTCGAGCTGCTGCGGATGGAGGCTGTGGCCATCCACCGTGGCATGGCCGAGGTGGACCTGGTCTTCTCGGCGCCTGTCAAGGCCAAGGACGTGAAGAGGCGGGTCAGCTTCACGGTGGGTGGAGCGGCCCCCAGCCACGTCTCCCTGCGCACGGGCGCCACGACCAACCTGGTGCGCGCCAAGCTCAAGAGCCACCGTACCGGCGAAGACGTGCAGGTGATCGCCAAGCTCTCGGCGGGCCTGGAGTCCCGTGCGCCGGGCGAACACGAGGCTCCGGCCATTTCGCGCCAGGTCAAACTGGACCTGGAGAACCCGATTGAAATCCACGCCGTCAAGCGCAAGGAGGGGCCCACGGGCCACTACCTGGAGGTGGTCTGCCGCGACCACGCGGCCAAGGGCGGCTACCACTACTACTACGAGGAGGATGAGGGCGACTGGTATCGGGTCTCCTCGCGCTGCCTGCTGACCGACCAGGACGCTGCCGAGGGCATCCACCTGGATCCCCCCCTGGCCACCTACATCGTGCCCTCCCGCTCGGGCTTCAACATCATGGGCGACTTCGAGCGCGGCAGCTACAGCCTGCGCATCGACGCCGGCTCGGCCTCGGTGGACGGCGGCCACCTGCCCGGCACCTACAGCGCCTCCTTCACCGTACCGGCCCGCAGTCCAAAAGTCAGCTTCAAGTCCAAGGGGCGCTACCTGCCCCGGCGATCCTGGAAGAACCTGGCCATCCAGCACCTCAACCTCTCACGGGCCGAGCTGGCCATCCGCCAGGTGCGCCCCGAGAACCTGGTCTTCTGGATGAGCGGGCAAGACGAAGCCGCCACCGCCCGCACCTCCGACCTGATCTTGAAGCAGAGCATCGCCCTGCAGAGCGAGCCAGACGAGCAGACCAGCTCCTGGCTTGACCTGGGCGCCTTGCTGCCCGAGAAGGCCCAGGGGATCTTCGAGGTCACCCTCTCCAGCGGCGGAGCCAAGGACACGTCGCGGCTGCTGCTGACCGATCTGAACCTGGTGGCCAAGCGCTCCCTGGCCAAGCCCGACGCCAGCTGGGATCGCGAGGTGCTGACCTGGGTGCTGGACACGCACACCGCCCAGCCACGCACGGGCGCCGAGGTGCGGCTGATCCGGCCCTCGGGCTACACCGTGGCGCGCTGCACCACCGGCAGCGACGGCGGCTGCACGCTGAAGATCCCGAAAGAAGACGTGGACGAGACGCCGCCCTTCGCCATCGTGGCCAGCCACGGAAAGGACCTGACCTACCTCAAGTTCGGCGAGCTGAAGACCGAACTGGCCGAGGAGCGCGTGCACGGCGAGAGCTACTTCGCCCAGCAGCCCTATCGGGCCGCACCCTACAGCGACCGCGGCGTCTACCGCCCCGGCGACACGGCCCACTTCGCCGCCATCATCCGCAGCGAGCAGGGCGTGGCCCCGCCCGCCGGCATGCCCGTGCAGCTGGAGCTGCTGGATCCGCGCAACAACGTGACCAAGGAGCGCGTGCTGAAGACCAACGCGGCCGGCCTGGTGGCCTACGACTTCCACTTCGAGGCCTTCGCCCGCACCGGCAAGTACACGGCGCTGCTGAAGACCGGTGACCAGAAGATCGGCAGCTACGCCTTCAACGTCGAGGAGTTCGTGCCCGAGCGCATGAAGGTCGAGGCCGAGGGCACCAAGGACGGCGCGGCCTCTCCCGAGCAGGCCCCCATCCAGGTCACGGCGCGCTACCTCTTCGGCGGCAGCGCCGCTGGCAGCCAGGTGGAGCTCAACTGCGAGCTGCGCCCCACGGTCTTCACGCCACAGAAGAACTCGAACTACCAGTACGGCACCTGGCAGCCCCGCTCCCAGGCCCCCAAGGCCCTCTCCCTGGGCTCGGCCCTGGGCAAGCTGGACGACGAGGGCCAGGCGCTGATGCGCTGTCCCAGCCTGGGCGAGGGCACCAGCCGCTTCCAGGGCGCCGCGCGCCTGGCCGCCGAGGTGGCCGTCTTCGAAGCCGGCAGCGGCCGCACGACCCGCGCCGAAGCCAGCGTGCCCATCCACCCTGAGAAGTACTACCTGGGCCTGCAGAGCGGCACGCAGAAGGTCGAGGCCGGCAAGGTCTTCACAGTGCAAGGCCTGGCCGTGGACTGGCGTGGCGAATCCTACCAGGCCCTGGACGAGGTGCAGGTGGAGCTCTTCCGCTTGGAGTCCGAGTACAACTGGTGGTGGGCCGAGGGCGAGGAGCGCTACGAGCGCTTCCTGCGTCCGGTGGGCGAGGGCGAGCTCAAGGCGCAGGTGGACAAGGGCCGCTTCAGCTTCCAGGTCACGCCCAGCACCGACTCGGCGGGCTACCTGGTCCGAGTCAAGGCCGGCAACGCCCAGACCGACCTGCAGCTGGAGGGCCACGGCCGGCGCTACTGGTGGCGTCCCGAGGAGAGCCGGGCCGACATGACCCCGCGGCCCCTCAAGCCAACCAGCATCGAGCTGCAGCTGCCCGACGCCATCGAGGTGGGCGAGAAGGCCACGGTGCGCTTCGACGCGCCCTACCGCGGCCGCGCCCTGCTGACCGTGGAGACCAGCCAGGTGCTGGCCAGTCACTGGATGGACGTGGAGGCCGGCCCCCAGCAATGGAGCTTCCAGCTGGACGAGTTCACCCCCAACGTCTACGTCGCCGCCTTCGTCATCAAGGACCCGTACCTGGACACCCAGGGCGCCTTCCTGCCCGACCGCGCCTTCGGCGTGGGCTCGGTCAAGGTGAAGCCCAGCGCCTTCACCCACCAGCTGAAGATGCAGGTGCCCGACGAGGTGCGCTCCAACAGCATCCTGAAGGTGCAGCTGGACCTGGGGCCGCAGGCAAAGGGCGCCGTGGCCACCGTGGCGGCAGTGGACGAGGGCATCCTGTCCCTGACCCGCTTCCCCAACCCCGATCCACATGCCGACATCTTCGTGCGTCGCGCCTTGGGCGTGGAGAGCTTCGAGACCGTGGGCTGGACCCTGCTGCTGCCGCCAGCCGGCCCCAGCTCCAGCACGGGCGGCGACGGCGAGGGCGGCGGCCCGGGCCGCGTGCAGCCGGTCAAGCCGGTGGCCCTGTGGTCCGGCGTGCTCGAGGTGCCCGAGAGCGGCAAGCTGACCGTCAAGCTGGACGTGCCCACCTACCGCGGCGAGCTGCGCGTGATGGCCGTCACCGCCGACGCCAAGCGCATGGGCACGGCCGTGGCCTCGGTGCCCGTGCGCGATCCCATCGTGCTGCAGACCACCCTGCCGCGCTTCTTGACCCAGGGCGACAAGGCCGAGGTGCCGGTCTTCGTCACCAACCTCTCGGGCAAGCAGCGCGAGGTGGAGATCTCCCTGGCGGCCGAGAACCTGCCCGTGCCAGGGCTCGACCTGGGCAAGGAGCCTCCCGCGCCGATCCAGTTCCTGGGCGAGAAGCAGGCCACGGTCAAGCTGGCCGACGGCGCCTCCCAGACCGTGGTCTTCCAGGTGCAAGGCAGCGCATCGGTGGGCGCGGCCAAGCTGCGTGTGACCGCGAAGGCCCGCGCGGCCGGAGCGCAAAAATGGGCCGGCAACCTGCAGTCCTACGAGGAGCTGGAGGTGCCCTTCGCGCCCACCGGCATCCGCACGCGCAAGGTCACCAAGCTGGAGCTGGAGCCCGGGCTCGTGGACCTGGCGCCCCACTTGGCAGGCTGGACCCCCACCACCGAGCAGAGCAGCTTCTGGGTGACCACCAACCCCTTTGGCGAGGCCTTCGACCACCTCAAGTACCTGGTGCGCTATCCCTACGGCTGCATCGAACAGACCACCTCCACCACCCGCCCCTTGCTCTACGTGCGCAACCTGCTCAACAGCGTGGATCCCACTCTGGTGGCGAAGGCCTCGGTGGAAGAAAAGGTGGCCCACGGCGTAGATCGCATCCTGGCTATGCAGACCCCCAGCGGCGGCTTCTCCTACTGGCCCGGGGGCACCAGCCCCAACTACTGGGGTACGGCGTATGCCACCCACATGCTGCTGGACGCCCGCGACGCCGGCTACGAGGTGCAGGAGGAGCGGCTGGCCGACGCGCTGAACTTCATCGCCGAGGAGCTCGCCAACAACACCGATGAGGACGACACGGTCCACGGCAACGCCTTCCGCTACGGCGAGGCCTACCTGCACTACGTGCTGGCGCGCGCTGGCAAGGGGCGTGCGGCCCGTATCCAACGCCTGGTGGAGAGCTACGAGCATGCCAGCGACAGCGAGGACCGGGAACGCCTCTACCTGCTCAAGGCGGCCCTCTGGCTGACCGGCGACCGGCGCTACGAGAAGGACCTGCGCCAGCTGGACACCACTCCCCTGACCCAGGAGCGCCGCAACAGCTGGTCCTACTACTCCGACCTGCGCCGACGCGGCTTCACCATGAGCGTCTACCAGGACCTCTTCGGCGCCGACACGGCCTCCGAGCCCATGGCCCAGCTGGTGGCCAACGGCCTGATGACCCGCCGCAGCCGCTACTACACCACGCAGGAGCTGGTCTGGGGCGTCACGGCGCTGGGCAAGTGGCTGCAGGGCAAGGCCAGCAGCTTCGAGCAGCCCTCCCTGCTGGTGGACGGCAAGAAGAGCCAGGCCCAGCCCAAGGCCGCCAATGACAAGACCTCCGACGTGACCTGGTCCCTGGCGCGGGCCAGCGAGGTGGAGAGCCTGCAGCTGGAGCTGCCCGGCGAGCTGGACGGCAAGGTCTACCTGATCATCAGCAGCCAGGGCGTGCGCACGGACGAACCACCGGTCTACGGCGGCAATGGCGTGCAGCTGACCCGCAGCTACCTGAACGCCGACGGCCGGCCCATCGACACCGCTACAGGCGGCCACGGCCTGGGCGACATGGTCTATGTGCGCCTGCGCATCAGCAACCAGCAGAGCGAGAACATCGCCAACCTGGCCCTGACGGACCGCCTGCCTGCCGGCTGGGAGATCGAGAACCCCCGCCTGGGCCGCGGCACCCTGCCCGACTGGGCCGACGAGGACAAGCGCTGGAGCGCCGACTACCTCAACGTGCGCGACGACCGCGTCGAGGTCTTCGGCACCCTGCCGGCGCGCAAGACCGTAGAAGTGGTCTACGCTGCACGGGCTGTCACCGCCGGCAGCTTCAACGGCCCCTCGGCCGAGGTCGAGGCCATGTACGACCCCGAAGTCTGGGCGCGCGTGCCCGGCCAGACCATCGTCATCTCGGGGCCCTGGGAAGACTTCCTGCTCTAAGATCTGACGGCCCCCGGAGGCCCCCCGGAGCCCCCCCTCGGAGGTGCCTCGGAGGTGTCACCTCAGATGGAGATGAGGATGGGTGTCAGGCTGTATCGATGGGTGTCCGATGGATGTGTCCGAGGGGTGCTGTCCGAGGAGGGGTGTCAAGAGGAGGGGGAGGAGGGGTGTCAGACACTAGAGGAGGGAGAAGAGGAGGGGTGTCAGACACTAGGAACTAGGAATAAAAACACTGATTCCCTAGTGCCTGACACCCTCCACATCACCGACGAGACCTGTATCTCAGAGGTGTCAGACACTAGGAACTATGATCAAAAAAAAGCTCAATTCCTAGTGCCTGACACCCTCAATGACACCCTCAAGCCAAGATGACACCCTCAAGACACAATCAATCACCCTCAAACACCTCAAACATCCCCCCCCCCAAAAAAAAACAACGCACCCTCTCCTCCCGCTCGAGAATCCCGTGACCAGACGCCGCCTCGCCATCACCCTCGCCGCCCTGCTCGCCGCCGCGTCGCTGCTGCTAGCCGGTGGCCTGGCAGCCGCCTGGCGCGTGCCCCTGCCCGAGCGCCTGGCGCAACCCGGCTCCACGGTGGTCACCTGGCGCGACGGCAGCACGGCCCATGTGTTCCTGGCCCCGGACGATCGCTGGCGCGTGCCGGCGACCCTGGAAGAGGTGGATCCTGCCTACCTGGAGGCCCTGCAGCGCCTGGAGGACAAGCGCTTCCAGCGCCACCTGGGCGTGGATCCGCTGGCCATCCTGCGGGCCATGGTTCTCAACATCAGCCGCGGTCAGGTGGTCTCGGGGGGCTCCACCCTGACCATGCAGCTGGTGCGCGTGCTGGAGCCCCGGCCGCGCACCCTCTCTTCGAAGCTCATAGAGGCCCTGCGGGCCGTGCAGCTGGAGCTGCGCCTGTCCAAGCGCGAGATCCTGGAGGCCTACCTCACATTCATCCCCTTCGGTCGCAACGTGGAGGGCGTCGAGGCCGCAGCGCTGACCTATTTCGGGCACTCGGCCGACGCGCTGTCCATCGACGAGATCGCCGTGCTGCTGGCCGTCCCCCAGAATCCCAATGCCCGCTACCCCACCCCCGCGCACCAGGAGCGCCTGAAGGAAGCGCGCGACGAGATCGCGGCCCGCCTGGTGGGCTACGGCCTCTTCACCGAGGACTGCCGCGACGAGCTGGCGGAGGGCGAAGGCGACTGCGGCGCCGCGGTGCTGGAGCGGGTGCGGGGCCGCCCCGTACCGCCGAAGACGCGAGCCTTCCCGCGCCACGTGCCCCACCTGGCGACCTGGCTACGCCAGCGCCATCCCGAACAGCGCCGCATCCGCACCACCCTGGACCGCGGCGTGCAGACCGTGGCGGATCGGGAGCTGCGCCGTGAGAAGGGCTCGCTGCAGCTGCGCGGCATCCACAACGCGGCCGCGGTGATCATCGACCACGACAGCGCCGAGGTGCGCGCCCTGGTGGGCAACCTGGACTTCTGGGACGGCGAGCACGGCGGCCAGATCGCGGCCTTCGACGCGCCTCGCTCCCCGGGCTCGGCGCTGAAGCCCTTCATCTACGCCATGGCCATCGACCGCGGGCTCGCCCTGCCCGAGTTCATGGTGCCCGACATCCCCGTGCGCTACGGCGGCTACGCGCCCCAGAACTACGACGGCCAGTTCTCGGGCCTGGTGCGCCTGGAAGACGCCCTGTCACTCTCGCTGAACATCCCCTTCATCGAGCTGTTGGGCGACCTGGGCGTAGAGCCCTTCCTGGGCTTGCTGCGTGGGGCCGGCGTGGCCAGCCTGAACCCGGAGCCCGGCCACTACGGGCTCTCAGCCGCCGTGGGGGGCATCGCCCTGACGCCCATGGAGCTAGCTGGGCTCTATACGATCCTGGCCAACGAGGGACGCTACCGCCCGCTGCGCCTGCGGCAGCGGACCGAAGACAATCTCGAAGAAGACCAACGGGGCATCTCCCTGCTCTCCCCGGGCGCCGCCTGGCTGACGCGCCGCGCCCTGGCCATCAAGGACCGGCCCGATTTCCCCACCCGCCGGCAGTTCAACGACGCACCGGCCGGCATCCACTGGAAGACCGGCACCAGCTTCGGCCACCGCGACGCTTGGGCCGTGGGCTCCGGGCCGCGCTACACGGCCGCCGTCTGGTGCGGCAACGTGGACAACAGCCCCAGCTCCCAGCTGGTGGGCAGCGAGGCCGCCGGTCCCCTGCTCTTCGACCTGCTGGAGGGCCTGGCCGATCGCAGCGCGCCCCCGCCCCATGATCCTCCGCCCCCCGACCTGCGGCAGATCGAGGTCTGCGCCTACTCAGGCCACCCGGTGGGATCCGCCTGCGGCGAGACGCGCGCCGCCTGGGCTCCGACGCGCTCCGTGCCCACCGACAGCTGTCCCTTCCACGTGCAGCGGGACGTGGACGAACAGAGCGGCCTGGCCCTCACCCCGACCTGCAGGGCCGGCCGCAGCTACAGGACCGAGACCTTCCTGGTCTGGCCGGCCAGCATCCGCCGCTGGCTGAAGGACCAGCACCGCCGGCTGCCCTCACCGCCAGCCTGGGCGCCGGAGTGCACCCCCCCGAACAAGGGAGGCGAGCTGGTGATCCTGTCCCCGCCAGCCGGCCAGTCCGTCTTCTTGATGCCGGGCGTGCCCGCCGAGCGGCAGGAGATCGCCCTGGAAGCCGAGAGCGACCGCGCTGGCCAGCGCCTGAGCTGGTTCGTGGACGGCGCCTACATCGGCAGCGCCGAGGCCGAAGAGCGCCTGTGGTGGACCCCCAAGGCCGGCCGGCACCTGGTGGTGGTGATGGACGAGGCTGGCACCACGGATCGCAGGCAGGTGGAGGTGCGGACGCGTCCGGGGGGGTGAGCGCAGCTCCGCAGGCGACAGCGCCCGCCGGGTCGTCACACCGAGTCAAATCCCTCTCCTGACCGAGTTTCTCGGCAGGTTGTCCTGTCCGTCCTCCACCAACACCGGCAGATCCCGGAAGCCACTCCGTAGGAGCGGGGGGAGGCACAGCTGCCTCCCCTTAAGCCCCGGAGCGGAGATGACTCGGCCAAGACACCACCACCCTTCCAACTCCCCAGCGGAGGCGCTTTCCCAGCACCATCCCCGAAAACGCAGCGCGGTCATCGTCGACCACGCGGAACCTCTTCCTACTGCTATCACCTTCGTCGGCAGCTCTCGCACCATGGATCCCGATGAGTGGCTCGATCGCTCGACCGGCATCATCCGGGATGGTCTCTCTGCCCACATGGGCATCGAGCGGCGATCCAACAAGCTCGCATGGATCATCCACACCGAACAGGCACTACGCCAGTACGCGCTGCGGCGCTGGGATGCGCTGATGTCGCTCCACGGCGCGAGGTCCCACCTCGTCTCTTTGTTTCCCATCCTCCACCTGCTCGACGAGGCGAAGGGCGCCGAAGCCGCAATGCTATTCCGCCTGCGGCTCGGCCCGTGGCTGACCGAGCGGATGGAACGAGACGCCCGGTTCATGCGGATTGGAGACGCCGATGGTGTCGCGGCCGATTGCGTGGACCACGTGGCTGAACAGCTCGCCCGACGAGTCGGGCGGGACCATCACGATCCCCGCAGGCCAGGCGCGCAGCCTCGATTCGTCAGGTGGGTGAAGACCTGCGGCAAGAGGAAGCTGCTCGACAGGAAGCGTGACCTGGCTCGACACGTTCTCGCCGAGGCGGACATCCCGACTGGAAGCAGCGCAGAGCAGAACATTGATATCGCCATCGCAAAGAAAACTTTGACGAAGTGGGAGGACAGCCTTCCTGCGAATGTGTCCGCAGCCTACACCGCATGGATGCAGCCTGTCGGCAAGGGAAACGCTTGGCATCGCATCGCGGCCAGCTCTCCGCATGCCTGCAGCCGCAGCACCTTCTACCGTCACCTGACTGAGCTCGGACAAATGCTCCACGAGGGGGGCGTGAAGCCCCAAACCGCGAAGAACCCCAAGGCAGAGCACTTGCGGCTGTTGAAGGTCTGGCGTCCGAAGTGAGGCTGTTCCGCCCCTAATTCGCCCCGGCCATGGCCTGCCCAACCAGGTCGGACTGGTCTTTCCCCCATTGGGGGAGCCAGCGGCTCCCCGACCACCCATCCCCGAACAGCGGCAACCGGATTCGAACCATTCGCCGTTCGCCAGGCTCAAGGGATAGCCGTTGCCGCCGTTCTCGGCGCCCTTGGCTGACCACGACCTCGAACTCTCTGTCGGGTGCCACCAGGAACTGGCCCGAGCCAACGGCCTTCTCAACGCCGACGACGATGGTGGCGTGCCCCGGGGCCTCCACGAGCAAGACGCCCATACGATCCAGTGCGACATCCAGCACTCGATCCTCGCCGGCATTCAAGATCAGGCCGGTGTTGATGGCCTCGAAGCCCTCTCCCGCATCGACGGAGACCTGGTAGTGACCTGGAGGCAGAAGGACCCCGCTGGCGTCTGCGTCCAGCATGGCATGCCCCAGCACCTCCGCTCGCCAGCTCTCGATCAGGCGGCGATTGCGCGAGTCGGCGACCTGGACGGTGAGCCTGGCCGGAACATCCCAGATGGTCGAAACGACGTTGGCCAGCCCCTGCTCGAACTCCTGGAAGGCATGAATGCCGTACTCCTCGGGGTAGGCCAGAGTCCCCAATACATGGCTGAGACCCCCACGATGCTCTCTGTTCACCCTGACCAGCGGTCGTGCGTCTTCGTCCAGGAGCAGCTCCACGATGACCAACTGTTCGGGCACCAACTCATCCAGGGTGAACAGCATCCGATTGCGAGACCAGCTGGAGGGGAAGCTGTGATAAAGCCTCCGCGCCTCGGATCCCTGCTTGGGCAGCACCAACTCGAGGCCCCCTGTCTCGAGCATCATCCCAGCCACCAACTGCGCGGTATTGTTGATGATGGTCTCCCACCGCGCCAGCTCCCCTCGAGACAAGGGCTCCTGGTCCGGGGCCTCGAGCATACCTGCGGTGGGGCCGCTCGCCACTACCGCGGTCCTCGGGCCAGCCATCGAACGCCTGGTGTGCACGCCGATCATCACCACAACCAGAAACCCAAGGAATCGAGCCATCAGTCCTCCTAGCTGCCCGTGCTGGCGATGAGCATCTGCTGCAGGCTGCCCGAGCTGGGGCCCTGGTGAGGAGCCCAGAGGAGCACCTCTCGGATCATGGACTGCCGCTCTCCCGGGCGCATCATGCGAATGCGAGCGAGCTCTTGCTTGGCCTGAGCCTCGAGCTTCGCCAGAGCCTTGTGGACTCGTTCGTCACGCTTCCCATTGCCGCGGGAGAGCCAACGGTCAGCGGCCTCGAGGCTGATGCGAGCGAGCTCGAATCCGCTCATGTCAGCTTCACCGACGATGGCGCCACCCAGCTCGCCAAGCTCCCAGGCGAGCTTGCCCGCGTCGTTCACCGCCCGACGAGAGAGCCCGCCTGCGGGCTCCACCAGGAGCGTCGCTCGCGTCAGGGCCCTGGCCGCCGCGTACGGATCCCGCTTGGTGTCCGCCGCCGCGAGATCTCGCTCCACCTCTTTCTTGTGGTTCGAGGCGACCCAGGAGTTGTGGTAGTACGCGAACTCCTCTTCGTCTTCCTCGAAGCTGCGAGCCATGCCGATGTAGGCGAGCCTGCTGGCGCGCTCGGTGTTCCCCTTCTTCAGGGCGGACTTGACCCTCTGCCTGCCCGGATCTCTCGGCAGGTAGCCTCTCTTGCGCTCCTCGCTCTTCGTCGCGGTGTCCGGTGCGGATGGTGCTTCGGTTTCCTGTTCCTCTTCGCTCTCGTCCGCGTCAACGGTCAAAGGGAGTGGCGGGTCGGGAGCCAGGGACACCGGGGTTTCCGGAATTGGGGTTTCCCCCGGAGGCAGGAAATCGATCCCATCTTCAACCTTCTCGACAACGCTCTCCGGCCCCTCCGCTTCGGCACGCAGCAGATCGCTCCCTTCTGGTCGGTCGCTGCGGCCGTGCCACCCAAGCGCGACCAGCACCAATGCCAAGGCGCCGGCCCCTGCCAGCGCGTAGTGCCCGCTGCGTGGGGGTAAGCGTGGTCGATTCCGAGCGGGTTCCGTCGCGGTGTCGATGATCAGAACTTCACCTTCGTCTCTGAAGCGATCCTCGTGCATGCGATTGTTCTCCTTTCCCCCTCCCAACGCTTCAGGCATGCGCTTTTCCCAAAAAGGGGAACTCGCTGACTAGAACTGCCTCATCATGTCCTCGACGAGGGCCATTCCCATGGCGAGGAACACCGAGAAACCCGCGATCATCATCGTGGTCTTGAAGATGCCGAGCCGGAGGGGCAGGTTCTCGATCTGATCGCCTAGGCGGGCCCGACGTGCGGCTCTCATCCTGGAGATCTCATTGGCCAGCACAGCGGCGGTCTGACCTCCGGTGACATAGGCGCGCGCAAGACGATGGAAGAACGCCATGGTCGAGAAGTCGGGGGCTGCCTTGCCCACGGCTTGGAGGACGCTGGCGGTGTCCTGTCCCGCACGCCAGCGGGCATCGAGCTCGCTCGTGATCTCGGCAGCGGCTCCTTCAACCCCCTGATCGCCGGCGGCCTCGAAGGCTTGGCGCAGGTTCCTGCCCGCCACCACGTTGAGGTGCGCTCTGCGCAACAGCTCCACGACATGCGTCTCCCAGGAACGTTTCTGGGCCAAGGCTCGGCCCAGCTCCGCGCTGCGCAGTCCATACCAGCCCAGGCCCAGCAGGGGGAGGACCATGAGACCAATCCGCAGGGCGAACAGCGAGGAAACGCAAACGACGAAGGCGGCGCCAAGCGCGAAGTCCTCCGAGCTCCCCAGGAAGCGAGCCATCAGCCTCACGCCGGGCTTCAACCGCCGTCCCGGAACCGAACGACCCACACTGCGACCAATTCGGGCCAGGATCCCAGAGACGGAACCCGGGCGGTAGTCCCAGTGCTCGCACCATCCCCCTGCCTGACCGAAGCTCGTACCCACGAGCTCACTGGACAAGCCCAAGCCCGACAACGCTCCGAAAAGGCCCACCAGCCAGATCAACCTAGCTCCTTCCAGACCTGGAACATCCAGGCCAGTCCAAGCACCATCACCACGAAACCGCCCAGCAGGATGCCCAGCGAAGGGAACTGGAACATAGCGAGCGCCAGCCCAGGATCATGCCAGGTGAGCAATCCCAGGATGAAAGCAGGGATCGAAACGCCGGTCAGTACGTCCTTGCGGACTGGCCGCAGCTTGGCTCGCAGCTCACGCTGGAATCTCAGCTCCTCCCGAGCGGCCTCTGCGAGATCACGCAGCGACGCGGGCACGTTGACACCCATGTCCGCCTGGCTCCAGGCCACAGCGATCATGGGCGCCGTCGGGATCTCGGAGTCCGCAAACACCCGGCATGCGTTCCCACGTGCAGGGGAGAGGAGGGCAGCCGTGGCCGCACGGTCGAACAGATCCCGTATCAGGGGGCTGAAACGCCTATTTCCCAGGTCGCCTCGAGCGCCGACCACGCGGGCGATCTGCTCCAAGAGCTCATCCACGCGATCGCCGCTGGCAATGCCCGTAGCCAGCTCCTCCATCAGCACGAGCAGCTCCTCTTCCGCGCGGAGCAGCTGCGAGCGGATGCGTCCATCGAGCAGGCCGGGGAGCGCCCACACCAACGCGACACCGCCCGCCATACCAAGGAAGAAACCGAGCCCCCCCCCCGCGGGCGGCGCGGGGGCGGCGGGGGGGGGGGGAGGGGGAGGGAGGAGGAGTGGGCGGAG
>CAZITQ010000018.1:0-12663 GCA_964542165.1 uncultured Rickettsiales bacterium | reverse complement strand
ACCCCCCCCCCCCCCCCCGCCAGCCGCCGTTGCCCGGGGACCACCCGGGGTGGGTGCGGGGCCGGGCGGCCGCCCCCGACCCACCGCTGCCAGCCCAGTCGCATCAAGCGCTCATCCACATGCTCCTCATACCAGGGATGAATATGCGACTGCCAGGTATCCTCGGCGGGCGCGACACAGAGAGGAACCGCGCAGCCCGCGAGGAGGCCGACCAGGAGCGTGTCTACCATCGAACCCCCAGGCTGCTCTCGAGCTCCTTGAGCGTCTCGATCCACTCAGGGTGCTCACCAGGCCTGGCGAGGGTGATGAGCACGGCCCCCTTTACCGGCGCCTGGTGGCGCTCCTGGCGGCCGAACAACGCTCCCAGGAAAGGGATTCGTTGCAACCAGGGAATACCCGTGCTCCGGCGCCAGGAGCGGTTGGAGAACTGCGTGCCGACCACCAGGGTCTCGCCTTCGGCGAGAGTCAAGGTCGACGACACGCCCCGCTCGATGGTCCTGATCTCGTTGCTGCTGCTTCCAGGGGCTTCCTCGGAGACCGACACATCCAGCTCCAACGCGTAGCCCAGCGCGCTTGCTTCGGGCTTCAACACCGCGTGAAAGCCAAAAGCGATCTCTTGTACGGTTGCGGTCTCAACGCCGGAGACCTCTTTCCAGATCGTCTCTCCATCGGTCAGCTCGAGTCGCTCTCCCAGCGCGACGACGCCGTCCCTGCTCTCCAGCACCTCGAAGTTGGCGACGACCTGCTCCAGCGTGACGTACGGCGTCACCGGATTCAGGATGCCGAGGGAGATCTGGCCTCCCGCTTCGACAGTGCTGAGACCGGATCCGACCAGGTCTCCGATGGCCTGGGGCCACTCCACCCCAATGTCGTGGCTCTTCTCCTTCCGCATCTCGAGGAAGACCACGTTGACCTCCACTTGCTCTTTGGGAGGCGGCGTCAGTTCCACCAGGACGCCATCGTGCAGTCGACCGAACTCCTCCGCGGCGGCTCTCACCAGGGCGTCCGACGTGAAACCCCCGATCCAGACAAAACCCTCCATGCAGCGAACCTCAAGACCTTCGGGGCGAAAGCGCGCCCGGGCCTCGTCGCAGATCCTCTGGTCCGCCTCGCCGCGCTCGTAGACCTCGATCAAGAAATCGATCCCGTTGATCTCCAGCTTGCAGGAGCCTGACCCCGCGGCCTCGATCTCCACCGTGTCGCCGTCCTGGCCGAGATAGATTGGCGCTACCGATCGGCGACAGTCCGTCTCCACGTGAGCCCCGGCGGCCGGCAGGGCGACCACCTTGCGGTCGCCCCGCAGCAGTCGGTATGTCTCGACGGCATCCGAGGTTCGGATGAACAGGAGCGCAGTGAGAAGGGGGGCGAGCATGGATCACCGCTGGTTCAAGATGGTTCGCGAAGGCTGCACTGCGACCGGTTGCGGCTTCTCCCGCTTGGCGGGGGCCTTGGGAGCAGGAGGCGCCGGTCTCTTGGGTTCCGGAACTTCCCCAGCATCCGTATCCGGCCTCAGCGCCACGTTGACCTCGCCCAGGTCCAGGAAGGGCTCCATCTCGCCGACAGGCACGGCGACGGTGAAAGGCTCAAGGCTCAGCACCATGACTCCCCTCGCGACCCGGCGCCTCCCATCGAAGACGTCCACGCGCATCCCACGATCCGTATTGGCGGGCACATCCTCCACGGAGAGCGGTACGCCACGATGGCCGGCGGGCAGATCCCGTGACACATCCCCCGAAACACCCCCCGGCAACATGCTGGGCACCAGGCGCGTTCCCTCCTCCAGGGCGATCCGCGCCACCCGGCCGCAGATGAGCTCCCGATTCGCCTCGTTGTCCAGCACGTAGTCATCTGCCACCGAGGCCGGCACCTCCGCGCCGTCCAGATCGGACTCGCGGATAGTCCGTCCGAGCGGAACGGCCTTGGAAAAGGAGATGACCTCGCTCGTCTCCACGGCCATCTCCGGCTCCTTGGCCCAGTACAGACCCATCGCCAACAGACCCGAGATCGCACCGATCTTCAGCTGGCTGCGCGGGCCGGGGTTTAGCAATCTCGAGAACATCATGGATGACATGTCACCTCCTCTTCACGACCCCAACGTGCGACCGTCGCCTTTTTCCCCCTGGCTCCCCAAAATAGATCAGAACAGCGCCTGGAGGTCCTTGTCCGCATCTTCCAGGATCTCCGACCAGCTCTCCAGCAAGCGAATCTCGATTTCATCCTCGTGAAGAAAGCCGCCGGCCTGGCACATGCTCTCCTCGAAATCCAGGTGACCGAGGCCCCCGCTCCATATCGGCACCTGCGGCGCTCCGGCGTGGACGGCGACCTCCAGCTCGAGGATGGCGCGGTCCAGCGGAGGAATACCAAGCTCCGACCTCCACGCTTCGCAGCCGCCGCGGTTGCTGAGGGATGCATCCAGGCCGCTGGCGACGAACACGCGATCCGACACCTGGGTGTCCAGGCCGTTGTAGATCCCTCCGACCGCCAGCTCACGGCCCAGCTCCGCATCCAGCCGTCCGCGGGTGAGGGAGAGGAGGTTCACCCCCATGAAGATCAACGCGACGAAGCCCAGAAAGGCGATCATCACTTCGCTGGAGGTCTGCCCCCTTCGTCCGCCTTTGCGCACCACCGAGCGACAGCGGGCATCTCTCCTCGCCCCGTGGGAACCAACGCCTCGCCAGCTCCATACGAGAGGCCCCGGTGCGGCCAGGGCATCGCGCGGGGCAGACCAGATCGCCCGCCACAGCAGCAACAGGTGGAGGTGACGCGAGGAGCCGCAAGGCTCGAATTCCCGCCGCTCGCAATCCCCGACCAGCACGGCCTCCAACGATGGAGGCACGCCCCTGCTGAAGTGGGGTCTCACGCAGCGATCCTCCACCATGAGCGTTGGCCGCCAGCTCTCGGAGGCGCTGCGGGCACAGACCGGCACGGGCAGAGCGAGCAGCTTCAGCAGCGCCAGGTAGGGGCCAGGGAGGCCTCGCGACACCTTCACGGCTTGATAGACGACGCTCATGCGACCTGCCCCCAATGTGACTGGGTCAAGGTACGCATGAAGCCCTCCAAGGCCGGCATCGCCTCGAACCGCTCCCGGATCTGGCCTCCGCCGTCGCGATCGCGGCGCAGCTTGTAGAGAGGCTCAAGCACGAATTCCTGGGAATCCAGGCCCCGCAAGAGGCAGATGTCGGTGATGCGCCGCATTCCGCTGCCCGTGAAGCGCTGCACCTGCACCACGAGCTGAAGGGCGCTCGCTATCTGCTCCCGGACAGCTCGCGAAGGGAGTTCCAGCCCTGAGAAAAGCACCAGCGTCTCCAAGCGGGCCAAGGCCGCCTGGGGGTCGTTTGCGTGGATGGTGGTCAACGAGCCGTCATGGCCCGTGTTCATGGCCTGGAGCATGTCGAGGGCCTCTTCACCACGGCACTCTCCGACGATGATGCGATCGGGCCGCATCCTAAGCGCATTGCGCACAAGGTCTCGAATGCTGACTCCTCCCTCCCCTTCCACGTTGGCAGGTTGGGCCTCCAGGCGCACAACGTGCGGCTGCGTGAGCCGGAGCTCTGCGGAGTCCTCGATCGTGACGATGCGCTCCGCTTCGTGCACATGCGCGGAGAGGACATTCAGCAGCGTCGTCTTTCCGCTGCCGGTGCCTCCCGAGACCAGCACGGTGTAGCGCGCGGCCACGGCGCGACGCAGCAGATCGGCCATCCCCTCCGAGAGGGTGCCGAAACCCATCAGCTGCTGCAGGCTCAGCAAGTCACTGGAGAACTTGCGTATCGTGAGGGAGGGGCCGTCCAGCCCGACGGGAGGCAGCACGGCGTTGACTCGGGAACCGTCCGGCAACCGAGCGTCGGCTGTGGGCGAACCCGCGTCGATCCGCCTTCCCACGCCCTCCACGATGTGCTCCATCACCGCCCGCAGGCGCGCCTGGTCGGTGAACGCGGCCTCGGTCGCCACGATTCTGCCCTCCCGTTCCACGTAGATGCAATCGTACCCGTTGACCATGATCTCGCTGATGGATGGGTCCTTGAGAAACGCGGTCAAGGGTCCCATGCCGAGGATCTCCTCCACCACCTCCTCCACGACGCGCGCCCGCTCGTTGCGGTTCGTGAGATCCGGCTGGATCTCGTCCAGTAGCTTGCGTACTGCCGCCTCCGTATGCTCGCGCAAGACCTCGAACGCGTCGGAACGCCCCTCGCTCTCTTCCTTGAGGCGCCGGAGGTCAAGCAGGCGATGCAGGCCCTCGTGGATCCGCTGCTTGGTTCGTCTGCGCAGCTCCGCCGGCGAGAGATCGTCCAGCCCCTGATCCACTCCTCCCCCAAGGGACCGCGGCTCGCCGAGGTGCAAGGATTTCTCGACGAACTGGGTGAGGAACGCCCGGTGTTCTCGTGCGAGGGCTCCTCGCAGCATCGCGAGGGGCCGTCCGAGCTCGATGGAGCGTCGCACCGTCTCTCCGTCTCTCCGCAGGGTCGTCAAGATGGGCCGGCCAAGCAGCGTCGAGGCTCGCTCGGCAGCGCTCCGGTCACCACGTCTCTCGCACTGCGAGAGCACCACATGGACCATGGAGAGGGCAAAGTTCATCCTGGCAAGGCGATCGATGAACCGGCGCGTATGGGCCAGCACCATGGGATCGGGCGTGGCGACGAGCAGAATGGCTGTCGCTCGATCCAGCAGGAACTGCCCGATCTCCGTGGAAGCATCCCCGCAGTCCGCCACCAGGCAGCCGCAGAGGCTTCTCAGGCGCTCCAGCGGGAAGAAGAGGTCTGCCGGCACCAGGCGCTGCGGGTCGGAGGAGCTGGGCAGGAAAGGAACGACGCCGATGTCCGCGTCCCGGCGCGTGCCGATCATTCTCCGCAAATCCGTGTCCGCCAGCTCCGGGTGCCGGTCCAACCTGTCCACGATGTCGTAGATCGCTGCACCTTTCCTGGTCCCAGCCACCATGGCGAGGTCCCCCTCGGAATCCCCGTCCGCGTCGGCCAGGAGCGCAGGCTGACCCAAGATGGGCGGCAGCAGGATGGCCGTATTGACTGCGAAGACGGTCTTCCCCAGACCGGCGCGGGCGCCGCAGACGGCGATCAGCGGCTGGGGGGCGGGGGCTGTTGTCATCCTGAATCCTCCTCTTTTCACTTCGGGGCAGCCTAGGGCCATTCAGTGCTCGAGCAACTCCCAGTGCAGCTCGGGACAACTCCCCCGCGAACCAGCGGGGACGGCCGCGTTCGAGCGCTGGACCGGGCTGATCCGCGCGTACCAGGCCCTGGAGAAGATGCCCGCCCCGCGCTTGTTCTGCGCGATGCCGCCAGCCACCGACACCCCAGCCAGCGATCCTGAGGGCGCATCCAGCCCGACGAATCCCGGCAAGACAATTGGGGTCTCGACCCAGGCCAGGATACGGGTCTCTTCGCACTCAGAGAAGTCCGCCACGCCCTCCCTGCCCAAGCAGCCTCCCCCGGCGCAGGCCGAGCTCAGGGCCGACCAGGCCGAACTGCGAAGGACGGCGTACACCTGCCGCCCCTCCGTCGAGCTCGAGGCCGCGGCCAGATCCGTGGCGGACAGCAGGCTCGACAGGTGGTCGCCAGCGCGTTCGCAGAGCGCATCCGCCCCCTTGATCTCGGCCCGTAGGAGGGACTCCTCCGGTGCCAGCCCGACCTGCTCGGCGCCCAAGGCCTCTGCAGCCATGCGAGCCGACTCGGCCGCATCCGAGTCCAGATCCTCGTACAGCTCCATCGCCTGCGACAGCACCCGGCAGGCGGCAGCGAGATATCGGTCGGAGATGGCAGGACCGCTCTCCTCCTCTCCGCAGACCTGGCCCGCGGCAGCGAGCGCGCGGGAGAGATCCGGGGGCTGTTCCTCGAGTTCGTTGCCGAATCGCCAGGCGGGGCAGACGGCCTGGGCCAATGCCGCGTAGGCCATGCTCTCCGCGGCCGCTTCGTTGAGAGCGGCTATCCCATTGGCCCTGGTGGCCACGACCTGGGCGCCGGCCATGACCGCGGCGTCTGCGGCCTGCTGCGAGCGTCGATCCTCGCTCAGTCGGAGCACCACCCATACCAGCATCAGCATGCTCAAGGTGATGGGGACCAACAGCACCAGGAGCGCCACCGTCCCGTGTCCGCGATGGGCGGCCTTCATCGCAAGCTCCCCACGGGGATGACCGCCAGACCCTCGGCGCTGGTGTTCTCTCGCAAGCCGATGATCGACGGGAGCAGGTCTTCGATGGAGGTGAGCGTGACCTCCGCCAATACGAACTGGTCATCCCGGGTTGGAAAGGCCCCCGTGGGATGACCTGACCGCACTCCTTCGAGTCGGTATTCGAAGCGCACCGTTTCTCTCCTATGGATCCATGTCTCTCGCAAGCGACTGCCCTCGGGGACGCGCGCGGGTTCTTCGGCGACGCTGGCCGCCGACAGGAGGAGAGCCAGTTGACCGGCCGCAGCGCGCTGGGACCGATCCTCGATCTCGTGGTTGGGCGAATCCTCCCCCAGCCAGACGGCAGCGGAGCGAGCGCCCGCCTGCGCGGCCGCGCGGGCAGCCAGCCAATGAAGACCGTACTGCACCACCGCCAGGCAGGCGATGATGCTCACCGCTGTGATGGGGATCAGGATCAGCGTCTCCGCTGTGACGCTGCCCCCTCGCCGCAGACGCATCATGGCAGCCCCTGGCTCAGCACGCCGGCAGCGTAGGTCGCGAAGACGCGCCAACCCTGCAGCAGATCCTGCCCGACCACGAAGAACAACACTCCCGCCAGCCCGATGCACACCAGGATCTCGGCCGTTGTGCTGGCTCGACGATCCATGCAACGATGGCAACTCACGAACAAGAGCACCTCCCCACCGGAGTGGGCAGCCGTCCCGCGACAGCGAGACGGCCGCCCTTTGGAGAACGCGATTGTCGGCGACCGCGTCTGCTAGAAGATGTCGACCGTGATGTCCAACACCGTGTCCACAAGCTGCTCGAAGAGCTGTTTCATGGTGCCGGTCTCGCCGAAGAGCAGCCCGAGAATGGCGAAGGCCCCGACAGCGATCACGGCGACCGTGATCAGGGTCTCCACCACAGACTGTCCATTACGGCGACGGCCCAACAGCATTCGCGCTGCGCGGTGTCGCAGGATGATCTCTTTCACGAGACTCTCCATGGTTCGGGTGAGCAAAGAATGGGCATGAAGGCCCGTGAGACCAGGAGTGGGCTCGCGATGCCAACTTCCTGACCGCCGGAGTTTCCCAAAAAAGATGAGCCCTCCCCGGATGGGGGTTGCGGCGAGGCCACTCCGTAAGAGGGGCCGAGCCCGCGAGGCTCAACCCAACAACCCAAGGAGTGACCGTGGAAACCTCCCCCCTCCCTTCTTCTCCGAGCGCGCCGTCAAGGCAGATCTACTCCCTGCTGGGCGACGTCGTGGGTCCTGATGGCCACGGACCGTCCAGCTCCCACACGATGGGTCCCCAGATCGTGGCAGCCATCGTCCGGCGCCTGCTGGATGCTGACATCCTCGAGGCCCGCGTCGAGCTGTTCAACTCCTTCGCCACCACCTTCATCGGACATCGCACCAACATCGCCGTCGCCGCTGGCTTGCTGGGCTTGGCGCCCACCGACCCGCGCACGCCGCAGGCCCTGGCTATCGCTCGCGAGCGGGGCCTGGCCATCGAGTGGCTGCCCATGATGGACGACAGCCGCCACGACAACGCCCTTGTGATCACCGCCTGGTCCGCGAGCGAAGCCATGACCCTCGCGGCCGACTCCATCGGTGGGGGCAACTTCGTCCGCAGGCTCGTCCACATCGAGCCCATCTCCAAGGCCGCCTAGGGGGTGTCGTGATGCTCTCCCACTGTCCTACACGCCCATCCCTCGAGAACGCCGGCACTACGGACGCCATCCATGCCGCGACGGACCTCTGGCCCACCTCCTGGCACGGCCTGACCGAGCTCGGGGAGGACTACCAGCTCGCCCCCCCCGACCTGGCGCTGCTGCTCGAAGCCGCCCAGCACGGAGAGACGCCCGACGTCATCTGGAAGCGAGGCTGGCACAAGCTGGCCGACATCATGCTGCCCTCCATCAAGAAGGGCTCTGAGTCCCAACACGACCTGCAGCTCCTTAGCGGGCGCTGGGCACGCCTGCTGGCCAGCCACCGCGATCCCATCTGCGGTCCCGTGGTCTGGGCCGCCTTCATGCGCGGCATCGCCGTGCAGGAGTACAACGCCGGAATGGGTCTGGTGGCCGCCGCACCCACCGGAGGGGCGGCTGGCACGCTGCCCTCGGCCCTGCTCACGGCGGCGGAGGCGCTGGATGCTCCGCCGGAACGCCTGGTGCAGGCGCTCCTCGTCGCGAGCCTGCTGGGCTACGTGGCGTTCCATACCGGCCCCGTGAGCGGTGCGCAGGCCGGCTGCGGCGCAGAGATCGGTGTCGCCAGCGGCATGGCCGCCGCAGCCGTGGCGTGGCTGCTCGGGGGATCCTGGCGCGAGATCGATGCCGCCGCCTCCCTGGCCATGGCGAGCTGGATCGGCAGCGAGTGTTCCCCCTCCCAGGGCCTCGTGGAGTGGCCCTGCGTGCCCCGCAACGGGTTCGCCGCCGTCGATGCCATCGTCTCGGCCGAGGCCGCCCTGTGCCTGTCACGAGCTGGAGAGAACCCACCCTACGACGCCGACTACGCCCTTCGCGCCGTCTTCAGCGTCGGCGCGCTCCTCGACCCCAGCCTGCGTGAGCGGGAGGACGGCCACTGGACCCAGCAGGCCCAGTCCCTGGCCTGCCAGCTCTGCCGCGGCTGCGGCCGAACCACGGATACCGGGAGAGAATGACATGTGGAACATCCAGACCCTAGAGCACCAGCCTGAGAGGATCCGCACGGCGCTCGCCGCACGCAACAGCCCGCTGAGCCTGGACGGCGCGGACGAGCTGCTGCAGAAGCGGCGCGAGCTCATCCGCGCCGAGCAGGCGCTCAACCGAGACCGCAAGAGCCGCGCCCGCAGCAGGGGGCGCCCACCTGCAGAAGAGATCGAGGCCATGCGAGCGCTACGCGCGCGCGCGCTACGCACCAAGAACGAACGCGCGGCTCTCGAGAGCACCCTCCACGACCTGGTCGCCACGATCCCCAACGAGCCCCACCAGACCGTCCCTCGAGGTCGCAGCTCCGAAGACAATGTCCTGGTCCGCCGCTGGGGCGCGCCTACGCTGTTCGGATTCGGGCCCCGGGATCACGTGTCCCTTGCCGGAGGAGGAGGCCTGGACCTGGAGCGCGGCGCCCGGCTCTCCGGACACGGCTTCCCTGTGCTATGCGGCGACGTGGCGCGCCTGAACCGTGCGCTGATCAACTTCATGCTGGATACCCACCGGACCAAAGGCTACCGGGAGCTGGCGGTCCCCTTCGTCGTCCGTCCCCCCGCCTTCTTCGGTACGGGCCAGCTGCCCAAGTTCCACGACGACCTCTACTGGATCGGGGAGGAACTGGGTCTGGTGCCCACCGCCGAGGTGCCCCTCACCAACCTCCACGCAGGCGAGGTGCTGCCCGCAGACTCGCTCCCCCTGAAGCTGACGGCCTACACGCCCTGCTTCCGGCGCGAGGCCGGATCCTATGGACGCGATGTGCGCGGCATCGTCCGGGTGCACCAGTTCGAGAAGGTGGAGCTGGTCCGCCTCACCCAGCCCCAGGCCAGCTACGAGGCGCTGGAGGAGCTGACGGACGACGCCGAGTCGATCCTCCGGGGCCTGGGTCTGCCGCATCGACGGATGGCGCTCTGCACCGGTGACCTCGGTTTTTCGGCCGCCAAGACCTACGACGTTGAGGTGTGGCTGCCCAGCCAGCAGTGCTACCGGGAGATCAGCTCCTGCAGCAACTGCGAGGACTTCCAGGCGCGCCGCATGAACCTGCGCGTGGCTGTGCCCGGCGGCCGACCCGCCTTCGTGCACACGCTGAATGGCTCCGGTCTGGCCGTGGGTCGGACCCTGGTGGCCGTGCTCGAGAACTTCCAACGCGCGGATGGGCTGGTCGAGGTGCCTGAGGTGCTGAGGGCGTACCTGGGCGGGCAGAGGGTGCTGGATCCCAGGGGGTGTTGAGTGGTGGTGGGAGCAACCCGCATCCATGGCCAGCTCGATGGGTGCGTTGACGAATTCGAAAGGCCTCGGCGCCTCCTCGTCCTCCCTTGTTCGCCGTTCATCGAGGCACGGACCTCCGAGGAGCTATGCCTCGCAGGCCGACGCGCCGCCGTTGTCTTTATCCCCGGAGAGACCCACAAGCCCATCCCCATCGAGACCCACAACCACAAAGGAATATTTGCGCTCGGATGCCTCAATCGGCCCAGCCTTCGACCTCCGACCAAGCCTCCCACCAGACCGGTCAAGCGGTTCGTGCTGCCTACTGGAAGGCACCTGGACAACGGGGCCCCTCTTGCGTCAGACAAAGCGTGCACCTCATTCTCTGGCACAGTACTTGCCCATGAGTCCAGTATGAGCACGAGCGCCGTAGAACCGAAAACAGAACAAACTGGACTCGAACGTGAGAACACCAGAATTCGTGAAAACGCCTATCTACCTGGACAACCACGCCACCACGCCATGTGACCCTCGTGTCGCAGAGGTCATGGTTCCATATCTTACAGAGCGGTTCGGCAACGCCGCAAGCACGGACCACGTGTTCGGCAGGGAGGCGATGGATGCGACCGAAATCGCGCGGGAGCAGGTCGCGGATCTGATCGGCGCCTCTCCCGAGGAGATCGTGTTCACGTCAGGGGCCACCGAAGCGGACAACATGGCCGTGAAGGGGGCTGCCTGGCATCACGCCCGCAGGGGGCGCCATATCGTCACAACCACGATCGAGCACATGGCCGTCCTCGGCTGCTGTGCCGCACTTGAGAATGATGGATGGGAGGTGACCAGGGTGGGCGTAGACCGCGAGGGTCGCGTTGATCCCGAAGCCATCCACAAGGCGATCCGGACAGACACGACCTTGGTATCCATAATATGGGCGAACAACGAAATCGGAGTGGTGCAGGACATAGAAGAGATCGGGGCGATCTGCCACGAAAAGGGCGTTGTTTTTCACACCGACGCCGTGCAAGGTCTGGGGCGCCTTCCGCTCGACGTCAAGGCGATGAACATCGACCTGGCAAGCATCTCCGCCCACAAGATGTACGGCCCGAAGGGTATCGGCGCCCTCTACGTTCGGCAAGGCCGGCCGACCGTACACATCCAGCCGCTCATCGACGGTGGAGGCCACGAACGCGGCATGCGGTCAGGCACAATTCCGGTGCACCAGGTCGTCGGTTTTGGCAAGGCAGCCGAGTTGGCCGGGAGGGACCTTGCAGAAGGGGATGTCGAACGCGTGCGTACGCTGCGAGACCGCCTTTGGGACGGTATCCGATCCCGACTGGATGATGTCCACGTCAACGGATCGTGGGCGCACCGCCTCCCCAACAACCTGAATGTACACTTCGCGTACGTCGATGGTGAGACTCTGATGATGGATCTTCCCGAGATCGCCTGCTCCGCAGGCTCAGCCTGCACCTCGACCAGCATAGAGCCGAGCCACGTGCTCATGGCGCTTGGCGACGACACCGAGCTTGCCCGATCATCGGTTCGCTTCGGCGTTGGGCGCTTCAACACGGAAGAGGAGATTGACTACGCCATGGCACGAGTGGTACGGGCCGTTCGACGGCTGCGCGAGTTGAGCCCCTTGTACGAGATGACCAAGCAAGGCATCGATCCCAGGTCTCTCAAACAGGTTGGGCACTGACTCGGGATAGGACCGTACATTGACCTCGGAAGGCGCCCCGAATCCAGCCCCCCCCCGATCCGGGATCCCGGATCCCGGATCTGGAATCTGGACTACGTGGAGGCTGCCCACGCGTCAGTATCGCTACCCGGAGCAAGAGCGGATGCCGTGAGGCTCCATGGCCAAGGGATCACGATTCTGATCAGGGATTCGTGGATCTGGAGGTTGAGAGCGCCCACCTGACTCAGCCTGACAAGCCCGAGCGTAGCTCAGCTGGGCATCCGCCGGTCCCATGGATCGCATCTTGCTACACCAAAGGCCATACCAGGAGTGCGTCATGTTCAGCCGGATAACAAGTGGTCTGCTCGCGTTCATTACTGGAGCTTTCATGGCCTCCTGCTCGGGAGAGAGCGTAGCGCCCGTGTCGAAGACAGTGTCGGAGCCCGACGAGGCCTCCAAGGCGCTGAACCTTGGAGTCGTACTAGCCCTCACCGGACCAGCGGGAACAATGGGCGGCGAGAGCTTGAAAGGGCTTGAGATGGCCGTCGACGACATCAACGCCATCGGCGACATCCGCATCGCGATAATGAAGTACGATACCAAGACCGAGCCGACCGAGGCGGCCAAGCTTATCGAGCAGGTGGCCCAGGTCGACCGGGTAGACGCAATCGTGGGGCCCTCAACCAGCCCGAGTTCCCTTCGAGCGGGCAAGCTCATCCAGCAGTTGGGCGTTCCAGCTATGACACCGACGGCGACGAACGCCCAGGTCACGAAGGCGGGCGACTACATGTCCCGCGTCTGCTTCATCGATCCATTCCAGGGGGAAGCCCTCGCTCGGTTCGCTCTCGATGAGAAGGGCCTGAAACAGGCTGTCCTCCTTATCGACAAGGCCAATGACTACTCGGTCGGACTCGCGGATGCCTTTCTGTCACCGCGCACGATCACTTGCAGCAGTCCCGCTCTTATGCGCATGAACTTCT